>JAFVOZ010000034.1 GCA_017505585.1 bacterium | reverse complement strand
AAGGCTTTTGCGTGCGAAATCTCCAAAAAAAGTAATTGATGCAATTCATGCCTCGGGTGGTATTGCGGTTCTTGCGCACCCTTGCTGTATGTGGGTTCTATCGCTTGAAAGATATATTAAAAAACTTAAAAATATGGGGCTTGATGGAGTTGAGGTTTACTATCCTTACAAAAATTTGAGAGGTGTTGTTAAGTTTCATAATCCCGCAATTGTAGAACATCTTGCAGATAAATATGATTTAATTAAAACGGGTGGCTCGGATTGCCACGATATGATAGGAGAATAAATTTATGGAAAATTGCATTTTTTGCAAAATTGCTAACGGTGAAATACCCTCAGAAAGAGTTTATGAAAACGATTTTCTTTTCGCAATTAAAGACCTGCATCCAAGAGCTCCCAAACATTTGCTTTTGATACCAAAAGTGCATGTTGAAAAATTTGCTGATTTGGATGACGAAAATTTAGCAATGGAATTATATCGAGCAATCCAAGAAATTGTAAAAGAGCAAGAAATAACCGATTTTAAATTGCAAGTAAATAATGGTGCGCGTGCAGGTCAGGAAGTTATGCACTTGCACATACACATTATGGGATATTAATCTTTTCGTTTATGATACAATTTTTTTATGAGAAAAGAGTTATTTAATCCTGATTTTTCAAAAAGAGGTTACATTCAAGTCTACACAGGAAACGGCAAGGGTAAGACCACTGCTTCCTTGGGACTTGCGCTCAGGGCACTCGGCAGAGGTTGGGATGTGCTTATGGTTATGCTCGCAAAAGGCGGAAATAACTATGGTGAACTTAATTCTTTTAAAAATTTAATCAAGGAAATTGATAATAAATTAACGATTATAAATGCCGGATTGGATAAAGTTCTTTTTAAAAAAAATATTACCGAGGAAGATAAGGTCGAAATTCAAAAAGGTTGGGATATTGCAAAATGCGGCATTCAATCAGGTGAATATTCGCTTGTGATTTTGGATGAAGTGAATATCGCAATTGACCTCGGGCTTATCGATGTTGATGAAGTGGTTGATGTACTCAAGAATAAACCAGATAATGTGGAAGTTGTGCTCACGGGACGCAGAGCACACAAGAAAATTATTGATATCGCGCATTTGGTTTCCGAAATTAAGCCCGTTAAGCATTATTGGGATATTGGGGTTGAAGCTCGTGAAGGGGTTGAATTTTGAAAAGAGAATACATAGTTGAAATTCTGATTATAATTCTTGCATCCCTTCTGCTTGTAGGGCTTATTGCTTATAGTATCAAAAAAAATGTTTATGATAAAAACTTATACACGCTTTATTTTAGAGATGTAGATGGTATTATTCCGGGTTCGCCCGTTAAATTTATGGGTGTAACGGTAGGACATGTAAGTAAACTTACATTGAAAGGTAATAAAATCAAGGCAAATATTTTTGTTTCTAAACCGGGTATAAAAATTCCGGATTGCGCCAATGCAAGAGTTGAGTTTTCGGGAATTGTGGGGTCAAAATACATTGAAATCACACCTCCTGATGGCTCAGGTAAATGCGGTGGAATAATTGCAAATGACCCACTTAGAATTTCGGTTGTGGTTGAGATTTTAGATATTTACAACAGGGCATTCAAAGGGCTTGAAAACGGTATTAAAAAGTTTTCAGGCAACGATACTCAATATCTTATGCAAGAAGTTCGTAAAAAAACAGGTGATTTTTCTGAACTTGACAAAACTATGAATAAAATACCTGAAATTCAAAATAAGATGGACAAAACAACACAAGATATTGTTGAATTCGGAAAAAACGCTTCTCGTAAAGCTGACGAGTTAAATGAAAAAATAAACCCAAAAAATAAAGCTAAGAATTAAGTTTTTCAAGAATTTTTGTAGTTGATACACCTTCAACAAGGTCGATAAAAGCAATTTTCCCGCCATAAGATTGTATGCTTTTAGCTTCAGGCAGATTTTCCAAATTATAGTCTGCGCCTTTTGTATAAACATCAGGTTTTATTTCCTCGAGTAATTTTGAAGGGGAATTTTCATCAAAAAACATTACATAATCTACGCAATTAAGTGCGCTTAAAACTTCTGCCCTGTCCTCTTCTTTGTTTATCGGACGACTTTCACCTTTGATTGCGCGAACTGATTTATCGGAATTTAGAAGGACCATTAAATAATCGGCTTGTTTGGCGGACATATTTAGATATCTTACATGTCCAACATGTAAGATATCAAAACATCCGTTTGTGACTGCAAGGGTTTTACCTTCTTTTTTAATTTCGGCAAGGACCTCTTGCAGGTCTTCTTTATTAATGAGTCTTCCCATTATTTTTTAACTTCTTCTTTTTTTGGTTCTTCTTTCTTTAATGCTTCTTTTTGAGCTTTTGCTTGTTCGCTTAAAGTTTTTTGCATTTGAGCTTTAATGGCTGCAGGGTCATATTGTTTATCGTTGTATACAACTTTTGCATTTGCTTTTAAACCTTCAAAAAGTTTTTGCATAATTTCAACTTTTTTAGATTGGATTAAATAAGCTTCAATTTCGTCTTTAACAGCCATGAAGGGTTGAATGCCTGCGCGAGCTCTGTCTGTTACGATAATAACATGGTAGCCGAAGTTTGTTTTAACAACTTCGCTCACGGTGTTAACTTTGAGGTTGAATGCTGCTTCTGAAAATTCAGGAACCATATGTTCTCTTGCAAAGAAGCCTAAATCTCCGCCGCGAGCTGCGCTCATTGTATCTGTTGAATATTCTTTAGCTAATTTTGCAAAATCAGCTTGATTGTTTACGGCTTTTGTGCGAACTTCTTCAGCGATTTTCTTTTGAGCATCCATTTTTTCTTTAACTTTGGCCTCAACTGCTGCGGCGTCTAATTTGCCGAATTTATCTTGAGCGACAACATCTTGTCTAACTTTGTCTTCATTTGCTTCAATCAAGATATGGCTTGCGCGAACTCTGTCAGGGTAATTGAATTGTTTTTTGTTTGCATCGTAGTATTTTTTGCAATCAGCTTCAGTAATATTGATTTTTTCAACAGATTCAACAAGTTTGCCAATTTTAATTTCTTCTGCCATATCCTTTTCGAATTGTTTTCTTGAAACATTGTTTTCTTTTAAGAATTGAGCAAGTTTATCTTTTCCGCCAATTTTTTCAGTTAATTCTTCTTCGTATTTTTTCAAATCTTCGGCAGTTGCTTTGATTTCTCTTTTGTCCATTTCTTGAGCGATAATTTCTTTAATTACCAATTCGTTAGAAATTTTATCTTTCATAATGAGTGAGAAAACCGAATTCGGGTCTTTTAATTGTTCGCTCATATAAGCAAATTGCGGTTGTGTCATTATTTGTTTTTCAATTTTCTTGTAATCGGATTTGTAGATTGGTTTATCGTTTACCGTGATAATTCCGTCGCCTGCTTTGCAGCCAACTAATGCTACCGATGTTGCAAGTGCAACGAGAGCTACTTTTAAAGATTTCATATTAACTCCTTTTATTGTTCGTCACTAACTATTATCCTTGAAATATCATACATTAAATCGGACAAAATGTTAAATATTTTATTAAAATCAAAATAACGTTTATTTACAATAAGTATACCTTTCGTACCGTCTGTCAGTTTGGGCGGTGTCTTGTATGTTACAAGAGAAAATATTTCAGGCTTCATTTTTCTTCTGAGTAAATTCCATTCGCCAAGAGAATAAGGGGTGTAAATCCTTATGTTTTCTTGTGTTTCCTGAATTCTTGAAAAACTTAAATTTGTTGCAAGTAGTCTTAATTTGATTAATTTTATTAAATTGCAAACGCTTTCAGGTAACTTTGAAAATCTGTCACGCAGGCTGGCTTCTGCATCTTCTAATTCACTTAAAGACTTAACATCGCTTAACTTTTTATATTCGAGCATTTTTTGGTCATACGAGCCAACCCAATTATCAGGAATAAATGCATCTGCGTTTATGTCTATAATTGCAGGCTCTTGGGCTTTTTTGTATGTTTTTCCTTCTTTGTGCGCTTTAATTTCGGACACTGCCTCTTCAAGCAGTTCGCAATACGTATCAAAACCGACAGTTGCCATGTGTCCATGTTGTTTTGAGCCGAGAATGTTCCCAACCCCTCTTATTTCTATGTCGCGAAGAGCGATTTGGTAGCCTGAGCCAAGAGAGGTGAAATCTTTAATTGCATTCAATCTCTTTTGGGCATCTTCATTTAAAACTTTATTGTTTTTTACAAAGCAATAACAAAATGCTTGTCTTTCGCTTCTTCCAACGCGTCCGCGTAGCTGGTAAAGTTGTGCAAGCCCGAGTCTATCTGCATCGTCAATAATGATTGTGTTTGCATTCGGAAGGTCGAGCCCTGATTCAATAATTGTTGTGCAAAGTAAAACATCAAAATTTTTAAGCGCAAAATCATTAAAAATGTCTTCTAATTGCCCCTCCGGCATTTGCCCGTGTGCCACTGCAATTCTTATGTTTGGTATAAGTTCTTCAAGGTTTTGTTTAACAGTGTAAATTGAATCAATTCTGTTGTGCAAATAAAAAACTTGCCCGCCTCTTGAAATTTCAAAATCAATTGCATTTTTAATATATTTCGCGTCTTCAAATCCGACATAAGTTCTGATAGGCAGTCTGTTTTTTGGCGGAGTGTTGATGACGGACATATTTTTTATGCCGGATAGTGCCATATTTAGTGTTCTCGGAATCGGCGTTGCGCTTAGTGATAAAACATCAATATTTTCTTTGTATTCTTTGATTTTTTCTTTGTGTCTTACTCCGAATTTATGCTCTTCGTCTATTACCAGAAGCCCAAGTTTTTTTGGTTTTATGTCTTTTTGTAAAATTCTGTGAGTTCCAATAACTACATCAACTTTTCCTTCTTCTAAGTCGCGCACAATTTTGGACTGTTCTTTTTTGGATTTAAAACGGGATAATTCTTCAACTCGAATTGAAAACGGCGCGAACCGTTCTTGAAGGGTGAGCGCGTGTTGGTGCGTTAGAATTGTAGTGGGTGAGAGCATAAGCGCCTGATGACCCGACATCACGCATTTAAATATTGCACGGAGTGCAACTTCGGTTTTGCCATATCCTACATCTGCGCAAATAAGTCTATCCATTGGGTAGTCAAGTTCCATATCAGCTTTTACGTCTTCGATTGCTTTCATTTGGTCAGGTGTTTCAACCCACTCAAAAGCGTCTTCAAGTTCATGTTGCCAAGGCGTATCAGCATCAAATGCTATCCCTTTAGACATTTTTCTTTTTGCATAAAGGTCGATTAAATCTTGCGCTACAATTTCGACATTTTGTTTTACTTTTGATTTGATTTTGCTCCAAGCGGAACCCCCCATTTTGGATAGTGCAGGCTTTAGTGCACCTTCTCCACGGTATCTGTGTAGCAGATTTATTTGTTCTGCCGGCATATAGAGTTTATCCGTGCCTTGAAATAGAATTGTAAGATAATCCTTTAAATATCCTTCTGTTTCTATTTTTGATATACCTGCAAAAAGCCCGATGCCATGAATGGCGTGTACCACATAATCTCCTTCTTTGATATCGTTTACCGACTCAATAAAATCAATCGATTGTTTATTTTTTGAGTATTTCGCAAAGAATGTTTGCTTTTTGCGTTTGTTGAAAATTTCTTTATCTGTTAAATATATTTTTCTCGTTTCTTCAAGCTCAAATTCTCCGCCTTGAGCTATCAGCCCTGTAAAATTTACGGAATTGAGAGGTATTTCGTATTCTTTTAAAATTTCAACAAGCCTTTGTTTGTATAGGGTTGAAAGAATTATTTCGGCACTTGATTTATTTTCTCTTATAAAATTTGCAAATAATTCCATTGAGGAGTTGAAATCAGGCGGGAGTGAACTTTCAAAATCAATGGTTTCAAGATTGGTAATAAAGGAATCAAAGCTAAATCTTGTATGGTGGGAAATTTTTTCAAAAATTTCTTCTGCTTGATTATGGTTCTTTTTGCTAAGCGGCAATTTTAGCGGTGATTTTTTACTTTCTTCAAATTCTGAGTTTAAGATTTCAGAACATCTTTTGATATCTTCTGATATTATTGTGTAGTCATCAAAAATTAAAAGATAATCTTTGAAGTTTTCTAAAATAGAGCCTGAATTTTGTGTAAAATATTCGCCGTAATATTCAATTCCGTCAAAATACCCTTGGTTTTCAATTTTTTCTAATATTTCAGAATAGTCGTATTGTTTATTTTTTGATACTTCTTTTTTGAAATTATCTTTTGTGGCTTCATCTATTATGAATTTGTATAACGGTGTAATTTCAATATTTTCAATATGTTTAATGCTTTTTTGTGTGCCGACGTCAAATGTTCTGATGCTTTCTACCGTGTCTGCAAAAAATTCAATTCTAATTGGGTTAATTTCATTTGTATAAATATCCAAAATATCCCCGCGAAGCGAAAAATCACCAATGTCTGATACTTTCGAGGTTCCCTTGTAGCCAAGTTTAATTAATTTTTCTGCAATATGCGAGTAATCTATGTTTTGGTTTTTTGAAATTTTTATTGAATTTTCGGTGTAAAAATCTTTGTTCGGAAATTTTTCGAACAGTACCTTATGGTTTGCAATAACAAGACTTGAATTTGAAAGATAAGATTTGATTTGTGTTGATAAGATATACGGGTTATGCGGTACATCTTCGTAGAATTTTGCTTCTTGCGCCGGCAAAAATTCTGATGATATATCAAAGAGTGTTTCCAAATCTTTTTTATATGAAAGTGCCTTTTGTTCGTTTTCAACCACAAAAAGCACTTTTTTATTTTCTAAAAATTCTTTGATAAGTTCTAATTTTAAAGGATAATTTACACCCGTGAGCACAAGGTGTTCTTTTAAATTTTTCTTTATAATAAATTCAATTCTTTTATTCAACTTGCTCAATTAATCTTTCGCAATCTTTATCGCCTCTGCCCGATAAGCTTACTATAACAATATCATCTTTTTCTGTGTTTGGCATCAACTTTTCAAGATATGCAACTGCGTGAGCTGATTCAATTGCAGGCACAATACCTTCCGTGTGTGAAAGTCTTTTGAAGGCTGCAACCGCTTCTTTGTCTGTAATTGGATAAAATTCTGCTCTGCCTGCGTCTTTTAGATAGCAAAGCTCAGGACCAGAACCAGGGTAGTCTATTCCTGCTGAAATGCTATATGACTCACATACTTCACCGTTTTTATCAACAAGTGCATATTGGCGCATTCCGTGGAGTATAACTTTTTTGCCCATAGTAAGGCTTGCACCATGAAATTCCGTATCAACGCCTTTCCCGCCTGCCTCTAGTCCAATTAATTTTACATTTTCATCATCAATAAAATTATAGAAAATTCCCGAAGAATTGCTTCCGCCTCCAACGCAGGCTAAAACATAGTTTGGCAATTTGCCCTCTAATGCCAAAATTTGCTCTTTTGCTTCCTGTCCGATAATTGCTTGGAATGAGCGTACCATAAGCGGATACGGGTGAGGTCCGACGGTTGAGCCAAGGACATAAAAAGTATCGTTTGCATTTTTTACCCAATAGTCAATTGCGGCATCAACCGCTTCCTTCAAAGTTTTTGTTCCAAATTCAACAGAGCGAACATCTGCTCCAAGTAAGCGCATTCTATCAACATTTAATTTTTGTCTTTCAATATCTTCTGCACCCATAAAAATTGTGCACTTCATTCCAAGATATGCGGCAACAGTCGCAGTTGCAACACCATGTTGTCCGGCTCCTGTTTCTGCAATCAAGTGTTTTTTACCTGTTCTTTGTGCAAGGAGCGCTTGGCCTATTACGTTATTTATTTTGTGTGAGCCTGTGTAGTTTAAATCTTCGCGTTTAAGGTAGATTTTGCCCTTGCCATAATATTCTGTGAGTTTTTTTGCAAAATATAAAGGACTTGGTCTGTTAGAAACTTCTTGCAGGGTTTTATAAACCTTATTTAAAAATTCTTCGTCATTAAATGCTTGATTAAAATCGCGCTCAAGCTGATTTAGTACATCTTCCATCTCGGGCGGGGTAAATCTTCCGCCAAATTCGCCAAAAAAACCGTCAGATGTCGGCAGGCTATATTTTTCGTTTCGTTTATACTTATGCATAATTTTCTCCTTTTAATGTGTAACAATAATTTTAGTTATTATTTGTTACGCCATCGAAGAAGAGATGCACCAACAACCCCTGAATAATCGCCAAGTTCAGCTTTTTTAAACGTTGTTGAATTGGAGCACACCGGAAGCGATTTTGCCCTTGCTGATTTTATTGTCTGAATATAAAATTCGTCTATTCCTTGAATTAAGCCACCGCCTAAAATAATGAGTTCCGGGTTATAGAAATTCATAACGCTTGCAATGCCTATTCCAAGGTATTGAATTGCTTCGTTTACATAGGACGTCACAACTTCATCGTGTGCGTCAAGAGCTTGTTTTATGTGCTTCGTGCTGATTGATTTTAGCTTAGAAAGGTCTGTGATTATTGATTTCCTACCTTTTTTAATTGCACCTAAAATTCTTGTTTCGATTGCACTTCTTGATGCGTAAGCTTCAAGACAGCCATTTCCGCCGCATCCGCAAACTCTGCCGTTTGAATCAACAATAATGTGTCCAATTTCACCGGCTGAGCCTGTGTATCCTTTTCTTATTTTGCCGTCTTGCACGATTGATGAGCCAACGCCGGTGCCTATAAATATGCAACAAAGGTCGCTGTAGCCTTTTCCTGCACCGAATGTCATTTCTCCGATTGTTGCAACTTCTACGTCATTGCCTATGTATGTTGGAATTGAAAATTTTTCTTCGACAATTTTTTTAACTTCAAGATTTTGGCAATTGATGTTTGGGCTGTTTAAAAGAACTCCGTTTTTCCTGTCTACTTGTCCTGCAAGCCCGATTCCTATTGATTTAATTTCTTCTTTTTTAATTTCTGTTGTGGCAAGTAGTTCATCAATTGTATCAAGCAAAATTTTGGCGATTTTTTCTTCACCTTTTTCTTTTTTGGTTTTATTTTTTACTTCTGCTATAATCTCGCCTGTTTTTTCGTTAACAATTGCAGCTAAAATCTTTGTGCCGCCTAAATCTATGCCTATTGAAAATTCTGTTGCCATACTTCTTTTGGGTCCTTTTAAGTTATTTGTTTTTCATTCCTATGTTCTTTAATTTTTTTTCAATTACCTTCCACCAACTATCTTTTCTTTTGAATAAATAATGATAACCTGAAAAATCACCTGTTTGAACTTGTGCAAAATGTGCATCCAGTAAGTTTTCAAACTCTTTTGAAAGATTATCGGTTAATGTTTTTCTGTCAAAATCATCGCTTTCAATTATAATCGGTTCACCGAATTCTGCAAGAAACTCAGGTCTGTCTTCTCTTAAAAACACGCCCATTGTGGATATTGGCAACAAGTTGATCCCGCCGTTGGTTTTGACCGCACTCTTTATAAGATATGCAAGGCCTGTTTGAAATTCAATTGGTCTTGAAAATGGCGGTTTAATAATGCCTTGCGGGAACATGCAGTAAACGATTTCTTTGTCGTTCAAGAAGCTCGAAGCATATTGAAGGGATTTCATTGCCGTCTGTGCCGATTTTTTATTCACAGGAAAACAGCCGATGTATTGAAAGAGCGGGAATCTGTTCATTTCTTCAATCATCAAGCGAAATTTGCCCCTCAACACTTTGCGGGTGATGTAATATGTGAAAATTCCGTCCCACCAATTTGTGTGCGAGGTATAGCAAATAGTTGCATAATTTGGGTTTCTTTTTTTGATATTTTCTTCGTTTTTAATCATTACCGAATAAAAACGATTTTCAAACATTTTAAAGAAAACAATGTCTGCAATAAAATGCCAAAAAGGAACGTTTTTAGCTTTTCTTTGTTTTTCTTCTCTGCCCCTGAGCGCAGTTGGAGGAACATTAGAATATAATTTTTTTACTTTTGGTCTTTCTTTTATCATACTTATTTATTGATAATTTTGATTATTTCGCCCGAAATATCTTCTCCGCCGTAAATTAGTGCCGATTTAGAAAATACCAGATTGTATCCTTTTGTACTTGCGTAGCTTTGAATTGTTTCGTATATTTTCTTATCTATTGCGTTTGATTTTTTTGCAATTTGTGTTTGGAGTGTTTTTTCTTTGCTTTTATATGTTTGTACGTATTTCTTTTGAATTGCGGTTTGTTTTTCTTTGTCTTTTTCTTTTGAAATTTCTGTTTTTGCTTTTTGTATATATGAATTAAGTGCTTCGCGTTCTTTTATCTCGTAAGCTCTAAGCGCCATTACTTCATTTGAGTTTCTTGCAATTGCCACGGCATCAATTGTTGCAATTTTTAGAGGTGCTGCCCCTGCTTGAACTACTGCACAAGCTCCAAGCATAAATGACGCGATAAAACCGAATAAAATCAAAATATTTTTCTTCATAATCAACCTCGTTAAATAACTCCTTTATGATACATAAATTCTCTTATTTTTGCAAGATTTTAAACTATTTTTAACTATTAAAAAACCGCCCGTTTGTTCAACGAGCGGTTAATTAATTATTTTGTTAAAGCAATTATTTAAGAGCTTCAACTGCTTCTTCCATGCGAACTTTGATACGACCGTCAACCGCAATGCCTTCGCCTGTTTTTTCGCTAACAAGAAGTGGGTTGATGTCAAGTTCATCAATGAAGCTAAAATCAGAAACAAGTTGAGATAATCTTAACAATGTTTCTTGAATTTGGTCCATTTGAGCAGGTGTTGTGCCTCTTGCACCTTCAAGAAGCTTGTATGCTTTAACTGATTTAATCATTTCAGCTGCATCTACATCTGTAAGTGGTGCAATTCTGAATGTTACATCTTTCATAACTTCGATAAACACGCCGCCAAGACCGAACATCATCATTGGTCCGTATTGTGGGTCTGTTGCAATACCGCAAACCATTTCGCGGTTGCCTTTAACCATTTCTTGAATGATAACACCTTCAAGACCGTCAATTAAGCCTTTTTCGGTTAATTTTGCGATTAAGTCTTGATATTCTGCTCTTAATTGTTCTTCGGATTGAATGTTAACTCTTACACCGCCAACATCAGTTTTGTGAGATGTTGTTTTAGAAGTCATTTTCATAACAACCGGATAACCAATTGAGTTACCAACAGAGATAACTTCTTCTTCAGTTGTTGCAAAGCCTGATTTACAAACTCTGATGCCGTATGCTTCAAGTACATCAATTGATTCGCGAGTTGTAAGTTGCGCTCTGCCTTCTGAGATTGATTGTTTGATAATTTCAGCCGCACGAGCTTTGTTTACATCGTAAGTTTTGATTTCGCCAACTGGGCGTTCTTGCCAAATTCTTTGTTGGTTTAATCTGTTGAAGCCCTCAGCTGCTTCTTCAGCGTACATAAAGAATGGCATATTAACTTCCATTTCAGAAATTTTTGTGAAGAAATCAGATGTTGTCATAAATACGCCAACAACAGGTTTTTGTGGGTATTCTTTTTTGATTTCCATGATAGCTTGAGCAACATCGATATCTTTTAAACCCATAAATGGTAGGTAAATTACCATAATCATATCAACATTTTCGTCAGCAATAACTGTTTGAAGTGTTTGTTTGTAGTGGTCAATCGGGGCTGAAGCAATCATATCAACAGGGTTTTTAACTGATGCTGCAGCAGGCAAGAAGCTTCTTAATTTTTCTTTAGTTTCTTCTGTGATTGGAGCCATTTGCATGCCGTATTCGCAAATTGCGTCAGTTGCCATAATACCCGGGCCACCTGAGTTTGTGATAATTGCAACTCTGTCGCCTTTCGGAATTGGGCAATTAGCAAAAACTTTTGCAGTTGCAAACAAGTTTTTAAGTGAGTATTCTCTGATTACGCCTGATTGCGCAAGTAGTGCGTTTGCTGCTTTATCTGCACCTGCAAGCGAACCTGTGTGCGACGATGCTGCTGAAGCACCTGCAGCTGATCTACCTGCTTTAAGCGCTAAAATTGGTTTTTTCTTTGAGATGCGAGTTGCAAGTTTTCTAAAGTTTGCAGGATTCGCAATAGATTCCATATAAAGCAAGATTTGTTTTACATCTTCATCATTTTCCCAGTATTCCATAGCTGATTCAGCATTGAAATCTGCTTGGTTACCAATCGAGATGAATTGTGCAAAACCGAGGTTTAAGTCTTTTAAAATGTTTAAAATACCGCCACCCAAAGCTCCTGATTGAGAAACAAAACCAATGTTTCCGCGCTCAGGTAGGGCTTCAGCAAAAGTTGCATCCATTCTGATTTCAGGGTTTGTGTTTAAAACACCTAAGCAGTTTGGACCGATTAATCTCATGCCATATTCTTTAACTTTTTTAGCTAATTCTTTTTCAGCTTCGGCACCTTCTTTTCCTGCTTCTTTGAAGCCTGCTGAAATAACGCAAAGACCTTTAATGCCTTTTGCATAACATTGGTCGACTGCATCCAGAACTAATTTTTGAGGAATAATGATAACAGCTAAATCAACTTCGCCCGGAATTTCAGCAACTGAAGTGTATGCTTGAAAACCTTCAATAACGCCACCTTTTGGGTTCACAGGATATATATCACCTTGAAATTTGTAATCTCTTAATCTTTGCATGATTTCGGAACCGATTGTTTTTGGTTTTGTTGAAGCACCGATAACCGCAATAGATTTAGGTTTCATAATTTTGTCAATTACAGATAAATCTGTTTTTTCAAGTAGTTCGTTCATTTTTTACCTCATATTAAATGTACACATCTTACTAAATTATCTCACTAATATAAAATTAAAGCAAAAGTTTTTTCACGATAAATTGATTTTATCGTGATTAATTTGTATTTTTTACAAATTAATATCCTTCTTTAATCCAAGCTCGATTTCTAAATTCTGCACCAAGAGATTCAGTGATTTCTTTGCATTTTTCAACATCAATAAAAGGCGCATTATCAAAGCCTGTCACAATTGTTGCTATTGTTTTAAAGCCAAGTTCAACCGATTGCTTGATTGAAGCAATAACTGCATCATAAGAATTTTTAACTTTTGGCCTTGAAACAATATCGTAAGTTGTACTGTCATGTCCGTTCAGGCTTATTGAAATGACGTCAATAAGTCCGACAAGCTCGGGCAGAATATCTCTTTTGAGAGCTGCACTTGCAGTTCCGTTTGTATTGATTCTGATTTTTAAATGCGGATATTTTTCTTTTATAAATTTTGAAACTTCGATTAAAACATCAGGGCATAGAAGTGGTTCGCCATATCCGCAGAATGTTATTTCGCTAACTTTTGCCAATTTTATATCAGCTTCGGAGTCAAATTGCGCAATAACATCTTCGGCTTTTGTGATTCCCTTGAGCCATAAATTTGACCCTACAACATCGTCTTTAATATCGCGAACGCAAAACACGCAAGAGTTTGTGCAATTGTTTGTAAGATTTATATATGGTTTTCCCTCTAAAAAGTAAAGATAATTATTATATAATAATGAAAAAAATTTGTAAATATCAAGTAAAAATGATTTTTTGAGCAAGTTGATTTTTTGTTTTCTCGGTGATATAATTTATGTGGGTGATGAAAATGAGCAACGAGCTTATCAAAAGAAAAAATAATAGACTTGGAAAGTTTCACTACGGTAGTGGCTATTCCTATTTTATAACCGTATGCACAAAAGACCGCGCACGCATTTTGTCGGATATAACCGTAGGGACAGGCGTCCTCGACTGTCCGCAGGTGAAGCTAACGTATTTTGGAGAAATTGTAGATAAATATATAAATCAATTAAATGATTTTTATGAGCACATCTCTGTTGACCAATACGCAATAATGCCAAATCATATTCATTTGTTGATAACCGTGCGTCTT
>JAFVOZ010000033.1 GCA_017505585.1 bacterium | reverse complement strand
TGTTTTCCAAAGAAATCCTAAGAATTTTTCATCTTTAATTTGGACATCATTCCACTCGTCAGCCCCAAAATCTTCTTCAGAGATGTTTACTTCAATATTTTCATCTTCACTAACTCTTGAAAAAAACTTAGTATTGAAAAAGCTTTTTGCGTCATTAACCTCAATGTTTTCAGGTTGTTGCCAAGAGTCCGAAAAGCCGATTATATTCTTTCTTTGAATTTCCATTTCATCACCTTCGTCATCGCACTTAATCCTTGTTACGGCATTTGTATAATTAAATTTAGAAAAATTTACATTTGTTAAAATTGTTTTTTAAGGCAATTATTTTTACTTTTTTGTTTTAATTTATATATAGATGTGTAAGGTATTATGACTGTTTCGTTTTCGCAACAAATGAATAACGTGGAAGATGCCAATTTTAAGCTTTCTCTTGCTAAGGGAATGCCTAAAAATTCTTATCTTGCAAGCGGTGTTGATTATTATGCTCCGCAAGAACAACAAGTACCAAAACAAGAAGAAGAAAAATCTAACACTAAAAGTGTACCTTATTTTATAGCTTCTTCCCTTGGGCTTGTTGCGCTTTGCGCCTTTATGCCGGAGATAAGGTGCAAGTTAGCCAACACGAAATGTTTTAAAGATTTTGACAATTTGCATAATATTGGAAAAAGTGATAAATTTTTAGGTAAGTTAAAACTCGGCTTTATGAAAACGGTTGAATTTGTTTCAGATAAAGTTATGTCACTCAGAACGAGTTTTAAAGCAAGAAAAATGTAAATTCGGATTTTATGCTTAAAATTGATGACTTTTTGTATTCTGATTTATCGGGTGTTAAAGAAAACCCTATTTTGAATGCAATTAATCTTAAAATAAACAATCCTTTATTTCGGTTTAAATACTGCTTAAATAATATACTTCCCTGTAAAATGAAATACATGCAAGATATTCATCTAGCAATTTCGGAAGATGAAATTAAAACCTACGCAGAACTTCTTTTTGTTAAAAACACGTCTAAAATTATTTTTTCTGATTTTATGACAATGGATAATTCTTCTGAAATTTTGGTTAAATTTCTAGATTATGTTTTGGGAAAATATTCATCATTAAAAGAAGCGATTTTTTACATAACCTTGTTTGATAGCGATATTGAAGTCATAAGTATTTTTTTAAACAGCGCAAAATTTAAAAAAATAGCTTCCTTGGATTATTACAACATTAACCAAGAGCTTAAAAATTATAGGCCTCCGAATTATTTTAAAAGGTATATTTCTCCTTACTCTGACTATATTTCAGATATGCATAATTCTCTTTTAAATCAGGAACAAAAATTTTATTTTATAAAAAAACCTCAAGAAATTGATTTGGATTATTCTGTGTCACGCGCTTATGTTATGAAAAACCCTGAAAATAATGAAATTTTGTCTGTGTTTAAAATTGTTGACGAGGGCGGAAATAACTATACCTTGGAGCTTGTTTTGAATAAAAACTATGTCTTTTTCTTGGGAGATATAATTAAGTATGCAAATTATCTTCTCTTTAAAACAGGGCAGGATTATTCGTTAAAGATATCAATAAATTCAGCTTTTCAAATTTTTAAGGAACTAAAAAGCCAACTGGAAGAAAATGAATTTCAATTTTTATATTCAAAATCAGTTTTTGCAAAAGATTATTTAAATAGGGTTAAAAATTCTGAATCAATTGAAGCTTTTCAGCTTGCTTTTGGTGATAGAAGTCCCGCTTATCAATCTTCTTGCGGAGTTGAAAGTTAGGAAATTTTGTTTATTAAGTTTGATAATTTTTCGGATAACGCTTCTTGGTTTTCAAGAGAGTATTTCGCACCAAAGAAACCATTTTTTTCGCTGTATGATTTTATAAATAAGTTTTTAAAATCCACAATTTCTTCAAAATAAGCTAAGTCTATATATTTTTTATACTCGCAAAGATAAACAAAGGTTTCAAAAAGCTTATTTTTGGCAGCTTTGTAGTATTTTTTACTTATATGTTTTTCAATTTCTTTAAAATATTTTTGCAAATTGTCATAGTGCTTGTCTATAATTTGTCTTTTTTTAGGATATTCATATTTAAAATATCCAAGGGTTGTTTTATAACCGTTTTCGATAAGATTACTTCTTTGTTCTTTACTTATCATAAAATCAAGCACGCCGATTCCTGTTGAGTTTATTTTTATGTAATCGAATTTATCTCGCATACCGTATAAATCAACTATAAAATCGGTTGCAAAGCCTGTAATTGTGTTGTAAACAGAGTTTATATAAGAAATTCCAGAGTCGATTTTTGCGCTTTTTTCGTTATCTTCAAGTCTAAATTCGAGAATTTTTCTGTTTTTAGGACACAGGTTTTCGCTTATTCTCCATAATGGCCAGCTTTTAATAAGGTCGCCGTCAACTAGATATTTCCCATTGTATTCAACAGGTTTAAAAAATCCCGGGATTGAAACAGAAGCTCTTATAGCGTATGCTAGCTCAACTTCCGGAGTGCATTCTTTTGAAAATTCGTGATATGTTGAATCAGATAAATTGACCGACAAAATAACAAGTTTTTTGTCTATGTCACAAAACCTTACGGGAGGGTTTTTCCCTTCAACGTATTTTTCGCCATAAAATTTCTTTTCAATTAAGTCTTTAATCCAGTTTTGGAAGTAATCTCCTTTTGTGATTGCAAAAACTTTTAAAATGTCGATATTTATATCTCTGAAGATATCAAAATTTGTTTTGTAAAACAGTTCTCTTAATTCTTCTGTTGTATAACCGACCGTCCAAAGTCCTGCGAAAACAGCGCCAACTGACGAGCCTGCACAGCCGTCTATTTCAATTCCGAGCTCAGACAATGCTTGAACTGCGCCAACATAAGCTGTTCCTCTTATTCCGCCACCACCAAATATACAAAAATATTTTTTTTCTTCTTTCATTTTATTTTTTCATAAAGCTAGGAGCGTATCTGCTTCTGTCTTCTTCGTTATACAATCTGTAATTTTCGCTTTCTAAATCGTTTTTAATTTCGATAGATTCTTTTGTTGGGTTGTTAATTGCAGGGGATGTTAAATCTTTGTTTTCCATGATGTTACTTGCAACTTTTTTTGCATAATTGCTTTTTATGTTTTTAGTTTTTGATTTTTTCTCAAGAAGCGACAAGATATCATTATTTTGCATTGGCTTGTTTCTATTTCTTAAGATAACGATTTCAATCCTTCTGTTTTTTGGGCTTGCAGGGTTTTTGATATCCAGGGGAACGGTGTCTGCGTATCCTACTGATACAAAATTTTTAGCGTCCATTGGGAAGTTGTCTAAAAAGAAATTAATAACCGCTGAGCTTCTTGCGCCTGAAAGTTCCCAGTTGCTTGGGTATTGACTTCTTGATCCTGTTGGAAGTGAATCCGTGTGTCCTTCAACTCTGATTAAGTGAATTTGAAATCTTGAAAATATTGAATGTCCGACTTCTAAAAGAACTTTTCTTGCCTGAGGGCTTATTCTTGCACTGTTTGAGTCAAAGTATAAAATATTTTCAGGAAGCCTTATAGTAAGTCCTTTGTTGTCGATTATGGTCTTGACGCCTTCCAATTTGAAAGAGTCGATTTCTGTTTTTATCTCACTATAAGATTGCTCTTCGTATTTTGTGCTTATGTATTCGAGCATAAGCGGGTTTGGTTCACCTGCGGAGCCGATGTTATCCAAAAGAGAAGGATTTTCAGTCCCTGTTAGAACACCTTCTTGACCTTGCAGAAGTGAATTTTTCGAAAATGCCATACGAAGTGTTTCTTCAAGTTTTTTAAACTCGTTAACATCTGTTTGAGATAAGGCGTATAGCACAACAAAGGTTGCGAAAAGAAGCGTCATAAAGTCCGCGTAAGAAACGAGCCAGCGTTCCAGATTTTCATGTTCTTCGTGTTTTTTCTTCTTTGCCAATTAAATTAGCCCTCTTTACCTTTTGCTTTAGGTTTTTCATCGATAATATACGCGCTCAATTTTCTCTCAATAAATGCAGGGCTCTCTCCTGCTTGAATAGCCATAACGCCTTCAATGATTATTTCTTTAGCCTTAAAGATTTCAGCGTATTTTACTTTAATTCTGGTTGAGAATGGAATTGTCCATAAGTTTGCAACAAAAAGACCGTAAATTGTTGCAACGAATGCAACTGCAATACCTGCCCCTAATTTTGAAGGGTCGGTTAAGTTTTGCATAACTTGGATTAAACCCATAACGGCACCGATGATACCAAGTGTTGGAGCGTAACCGCCTGCAGATTCCCAAACTTTTGCACCTGATGCAACATGTTTTTCAAGTTCGTTAACTTGAGCTTCTAATATGCTTTTAACTAACGCTGGGTCTGCACCGTCTGCAACTGCTTCAAGACCTGTTGCAAGAAGTGGGTCTGATGCGCTTTTTGCTAATTTTTCTAACGCAACAACACCTTCTTTTCTTGCTTTTTGGCTAAAGTCAACAATTTCTGCAATAAGTGGTTCAAACTTTGGTGGCATCATAAAATAAACTGCGTTTAAAAGTTTGATTGCATTTACAAGTGTTCCTATCGGGAAACTTAAAACAACAGCACCAAAAGTACCGCCGACTACGATAAAAGCTGCTGTGATTTGCATAATTTGGGCAACATTTCCGCCTTCCATTATCATACCGATAAGAATCATCGATATGCCTAAAATTGTCCCTATTACTGCAAATATATCCATTATTTTCTCCGTCTTTTTTATTTTATTATATATAAAAAGCCTGATATACTCAAGCTTTTAATTTTGTTTCTTTCTTTTGTGCATTCTTAAATTATCTTCTTTTTGTTTTTTTAAGCCGTAAACAAAAATCAATATTTCAGCTACAGCTTTATATAAATTCGGTGGAATTTCCCTGTTTATATCAACAAGTCTAAAAATTGCCCTTGCGACAGGCGGGTTTTCAACAATTGGAATATTGTGTTCATTCGCAATTTCAACAATTTTCTTAGCAAAAAGCTCACTACCTTTTGCAAGAAGAACAGGCGATTCATTTTCTTGCTGATTATATTTGAGCGCGCAAGCAATGTGTGATGGGTTTGTGACAACAAAATCGGCTTCGGGCACGGCATCCATCATGCTTCTTTGCAAGAGTTGTTGTCTTTTTTGACGAAGTGCGGCTTTAACGTGCGGGTCACCTTCTGAGTTTTTGTATTCATCTTTTAATTCTTTAAATGACATTTTTTGGTCTTGCAAAAATTTCCATTTGATAACCATATAATCAGCAGCGCTTATAACTAAAAATGCAATCATAGCTTTTGTGACGAAGTCTGTGATTAATTTTCCGAATTCAATCATAACTGCGAATTGGTTGTCGATTTGTGCAAGTTGTAAAATTGCTGGGAAATGCGCTTGATAAACGCTCCAGCCAACAATCCCAAGGAGTACAACTTTAACAATGTTTTTCACAAGTTCAAACAAGGTTTTCGGGTTCATTATATTTTTGAAATATTTTGAAGGGTTTAATTTATCAAAGTTAGGTTCAAGCGGTTTTGTTGTAAATAGCGGTCCAACTTGAATAAGGTCTGTAATTATTGCCATAAACCAGGCAAGAAAAAGAACAGGCCCGATAATCAAAAGAAGTGGGACTACGGCAATAAATAAGATATAGCTCAAGCCGATTGTTTCAATATGTGCGTTTGGAATTTGCTGGTAAAGAAGGGTAAAAAGTTTTGTGATTTGATCCCAAATAAAAGGTGAGAGTTGGAATATGGCAATAAACACAACAAGCAAACTGACCGCTGTTGAAAAATCTTTCGATTTTACAACAGAGCCTTCTTTTCTTGCTTTTTCTAGTTTCTGCTGACTCGCCTCAAACTGCTTATCTTCATCTGCCATAAGAAAATTATATCAGAATTATCTTAATTTTAAACTTGGAACAGTTTTTTCTAATGCTGTGCGGATTTTAGTTATTTCAGCATCAATTTGGGTATCCTTCAATGTTTCTTTATCGTTTTGAAGAGTTACCCTAACCGCGATACTTTTTTGTCCTTTTTCGATATTTTCACCTTCGTAAACATCAAACACTTGAACAGATTTGAAAATGGCTTTATCTGTACATTTTTTAATCACTTTTTCGATGTCCGTGTAATTCGTATCAACGGATACGCCAAATGCAATATCTCTTTGAACGGGTTGGGTTTGCGGAAGGTGTTTATATTTAACCAAGTTTTTGTTTCCTGCTGCAATTACTTTATCGAGGTCAATTTCAAAAACAAAAATATCTTGGTTAATTTTCATATCATTAAGAAGTAGCGGATGAATTTTTCCAACATAACCCACTAAATCACCTTTTTTGCCCAAAAGTTCAATGCGTGCTGATTGTGCAGGGTGCATATAAGCAGGAGTATTCTCCTTGTTGTTTAGGTATACAATTCTGTTTGAAATTTTTAATTCCGCAAAAAGATTATCCAACGCACCTTTTGCAAGGTAGAAATCGTTTTTGTGTTGCATATTCCAAAGTTCATTGTTAATATTGCCCAAGATGGCACCTGATAGTTTTGTTGTTTCTTGAACTCCTGAGTTTGATTCGTCTGCAGGTGACACTATTTCGTAAGTTTTTCCAACTTCATAAAATCTGAAGTTTTTATTTCCGAAATCAAAATTACTTTTAATTGTTGCAAGCAAGTTTGGAATCAAGCTTTGACGAAGAGTTGTGTGTTCTTCGCTTTTTGGATTTGTAACGCGAACAGATGTTTCGTCATTGAGTTCTGCTTTGTATTGTTTACATAAATTTTTTCCGACAAGAGATGATGTCATAATTTCGTCATAACCCATGCCAAGGAAAAGCTCATTAACTTTTTTCAATGTTCTTTCTTCGTATGTGATATTTGCGCCTTCTGATAGTGGCGGAATTTCAGGTGCAATTTTTTCAAAACCGTAAATTCTTGTGAGCTCTTCAATGAGATCAATTTCTCTTGTAACATCTGCTGCTCTGTGGCTTGGAACTTTGAATTTTGCAGCAAGTTCATTTTTGCCAAGCACAAGCAGAAAGGATACAGATTG
>JAFVOZ010000032.1 GCA_017505585.1 bacterium | reverse complement strand
GGCTTTAATATATTTGCCACAAAAAACGGTATGATTTTTTGTATGAAATCATTTCTGTCATGGTAAATACTTCTGTTTTTAATAATTCTTTTTGCCTTTTTGGTAGTTTTTGAAATATTTAAGAAAAATTTAAATAAAAATTGCCCATACCATGGCAAAGATTGAACTTGCTGATGAATTCCGTCATATATCATAACCCAAATTCTTGGCACTGAATAAATATAATTCGGGCAATATTTTGTTAAATCTTTTTTAAAGTTTCTAACGTTTGTTATATTTTGCAAGCAACCTCTGCTCATTGCATAATATTGGCAAGTTCTTTGGTAAGCATGCCAAATCGGAAGAACATTCAAAGTTGAACGCCCTGGTTTAATTTTGATAACAGGGTGAACTGCACTCATTTCATACATTATGCTTCCATGGCTTAAAAGAACACCTTTCGGGTTGCCTGTTGTGCCTGAAGAATACATAATTGTTGCAGGGTCATTTTTATTGATTGTTGTTCTCCAGTACTTCCTGTTTCTGGAAAATTCATCAAACTGTTCAAAACTGTAGAACGGAATTTTAGATAATTGAGAAAAACCATCAATATTCTCATTACCAATATATAAAATAAATTTAGGTTTGTGAGTCATAAAAATTGCGCTTAAATCTTTTATAACCTTTAAGCTATCTGTTACAAGAGCAACGCTATCTGAATGCTCCCAAATATATTCAAGTTCCGTTTTTGGAGCAGAAGAGCCACGCACGGCGTTCACTGCGCCACATGCCAAAACCGCTTGGTCAACAATCACCCATTTAGAAGAGTTTTCGCTAAAAAATGCGACTTTTGAATTTTTCTTGATGCCCAATTTTTGAAAACCGGCTGCAAATTGCGTCGTTTTGTCAAAAAATTCGCGCATCGTGAACGAATATCCACAATATTCGTCCCTGAAAATTGTATAATTTGCATATTTATCAACAATTGATGCCCAAACATCGTACAAGCAAGTTGGCTCTTTTGAAGTCCCCATACTACCTAGGTGCTTTTTCAAAAACTCAGGCACGTTTAAATCATTCTTTAAAAAATTCAAAACTCGCACTCCATAAGCTATTTGTATATATTTTAGCTTGAACATTGGCAACTGGCAAGTAAAGATAATAAAATGCGGTCGAATATCAACCGCATTAAGTCAAGAAAGGAATGGTTAGACTATTAACTGATTTGATTATTACACAAATTAAAATAGTAATGCAAAAATTGTAATAAAAGTTTACGAATACTATACATTTTGTATACCAAAATCAAGAAAAATGGAGCTATGCAAATAAATCCCTTGCCAAAAGGTAAAAAAACCACTACAATAGTAGACAATGGAATAGAAATATTCTAAAAGTTACAAACTAAGGAGAAACTAAATGTTCGAAGATGAAACCCTTAAATGTGAAGATTGCGGAAAAGACTTCGTATTCACAACTGGAGAACAAGAGTTTTACGCAGAAAAAGGGCTTGTAAACAAACCAAAACGTTGCCCTGAATGCCGTAAGAACCGCAGACAAAAAAACAAACGCAGAATGTATGATGCAGTTTGTTCAGAATGCGGCGCAGAAACAAAAGTTCCATTCAAGCCAATTACCGGCAAGGAAATCTATTGCAAAGAATGTTACGCTAAAAGAAACGCATAATTTCAAAGTTTATACATATATTACATAGATTTTAAACCGTTCAAAAGGAACGGTTTTTATTTGCAAAAAAAATAACAAATAAAAAAGCCCTTCCGGAAACCGGAAGAGCTTTTTATAATTTTCAAAATTCAAATTATTTGTTAACCATATCTTTGAATTTTTTACCTGCAGAGAATGCTGGAACTGTTTTAGCAGCAATTTTAATTTCTTTACCAGTTTGTGGGTTGCGGCCAGTTCTAGCAGCTCTTTTTCTAGCTTCAAAAGTACCAAAACCAACTAAAGTAACTTTATTTCCTTTAGCAACAGCAGTTTGAACTGTTTCGATCATAGCAGCTAAAACTTCAGCAGCTTCTTTTTGAGTAACTTTTGCGCTTTTTGCAACTTCTTGTACTAATTCTTCTTTGTTCATTATGAACCCCTTTCTATTGTTACTCCCCTATTATATTGGGTTTAGGCGATGTTGGCAAGTGTTTTTCGCAAAAAATATTCAATCTTTTGGGCTATTTTTTTAAAAAAATTTATGCTTACTTATTGAGATAATTTTTTAAATTTTTGATTATAATAAGCTCAGGATTTTCAAGTGCTATCATATCTGCAAGTGTTTGCGCCTCAAGGGTTTTGCCTATTTTTTTATACAAGAAAACAAGAAGAATTTTGTTATAAATGCTGTCGGAATTTAAACACAATCTGATATTTTCCTTGATTGTTCCTTGTAATTCATAGCATTCAACAAGGTTTTCATAATAGCTAACTTGCATAATTCCATAACTCAGGGCATGCTCAAAGGCATGCTGAGCGGACTTTGCATATAATTCCGCGTGAGCAAAATCTTGCTTTGCAAGACCTAAATATGCAAGACCTAAATTGTTATAATAAACTCCTGTTTCTTGAGTATCGGTCACAAGTGCCGCAGCAATTCCAAACTCCTCAATTGCACGCGGGTATATTTGCTTCCTCATAAATTTAACACCGAGCTCATTATGGTAGCTTGCATTATTTTTCGCATCTATTGTTGAAATAGGTTCATAAAGCACAGCGTTTGCGCTTTGCATTGCAAGCAAAAGGAGCAAAGAAAGAATTAACCCTCTATAAAACAATTTCTAAATTTTCCTTTGCAAAAAAGTAGTGACTGTTTTTTGCAGAATATTCCGCTTCAATTTGAGATAAAAATTCATCATTATGGTTCGGGTCAAAATGGAAAAATGCAAGACGTTTTGCTTTTGCAAGTTTTGCCGTTTCTTCAGCCATTTGATGAGTTGAATGACCAAAACCTTGCTTGGGTGAAATCGAAGAAATATATTCTTGATTTGTATATTGTGCATCATGAATTAATAAATCTGCACCGTGGGCAAATTCCACAAACTTTTTATCAGAACCCATGTATGTTTCTTTATCTGTTGCATATATTAAGGTTTTATTATTAAATTCAATTTTATAGCAAAGTGAACCGTTTTTAGGGTGCGCAAATGTTTTGTGCGCACGAATAACAACATCGTTCTCTTTTTTAACATAGCTTGTAACTGTATTTGAATTTAATAATATATTTTCGCCTGATTGCTTTAAAACAAGAACGGATGTTGACACAAAATCAAAAATGCCGAGCTCACAATTAACATCTTCAAGACCAAGCGGGAAAACCTTATCAAACAACACTGCAGAAAGATTATCTCTCAAAGTTTTTTTACCTGCCGAAAGCCCGTAGATATCAAGCTTTGTTGAAGGCACATAAGCAGGGTTAAAGAAAGGCAGGCCTTGAATATGGTCTTGGTGAATATGGCTCAAAAGCAACACAGCACTAATCGGTTTTCTGGATGCGAAATCTTCCGCAGACAATATAAAAGATTGCATCAACTCTTTGCCAAGCTCAATAATCCCAGTTCCTGCATCAAGAATAATCAATCTATCTCCCGCAACAACTTCAACACAGGAAGTGTTCCCGCCGTAGTGTAAAAAATTGCGAACCGGAGTAGGGTATGAACCCCTAACACCTCTAAATTTAACTGTAAAATTCTTTTCCATAACTTATTTCTTAATTATAATTGTCGTCGCTCTGTCTTTTTCCGTGCCGTAAAAAGTTGCAGTTGCAATTGCGTTAGCCTTCGCTTGTGCTTGCACATCTTTTAAACCTGTTTCCGAAAAATAAAAATCAAAAATAGTTCTATCTTTATAGTCAGTAACATTTACAACCCTAAAAGCATTTGGATAAGTTACAAGCGC
This sequence comes from bacterium, assembly GCA_017505585.1. Lineage (GTDB taxonomy): Bacteria > Cyanobacteriota > Vampirovibrionia > Gastranaerophilales > Gastranaerophilaceae > RGIG1918. Next base: position 4,826 of record JAFVOZ010000032.1, on the reverse strand, counting down.
AGGAGTTGAAACAAAAATTAAATTATCTGTTTTTGTAATTTTTGTTGTGTGGTAATGCCCTGAAAAATATGCAATCGGGTTTTTATATTGCTGCAGGAGAGCCATTATTTCATTAGAATTCAGAATATTGTGCGTATCGCTTTGAAATGGTTCAACAACAGGGTGATGTGCAAAAATCAAAACAACTTTGTCTTTGTTTGCTTCAAGCTCACCCGCCAAAAATTCTAACTGATCTTTTGAGATTACTCCGTTCGAGCTTTTTTCTTCTGTTCTCAAATTAAGAACAATCATTCTAAAATTCACCTTAGGTGTTAATGCCCAATAAGCTTTATCGAATTTCTGATTCGGATTACAATCTGAAATAATTCTAAGAACTTGTTCTTCAGTTAAATATTCTTCATTTTCACTGCCAAGAAATGCTGCATCATGATTCCCGAATGTCATCAAAGAAGGATACTTTAGAGCAGTTAAAATAGTGAAAAAATCTTTATAAGAATTTAATTGGGGTCTATCCACCATATCACCGGTAAAGATAACAAAATCAACAGACTGAATTTTGTTTACTTTTTTAATGAAATCTATCAAAAGATTTTTAGACTGCGAAAGCATTTTATAAGATGTATCTTCCCTATCCGAGATATGAGTATCTGTCACATGAACAAACTTAAGAGAAGAATCTCTGAATGAAAATGCAGATAAAGTTGGGCTTATTGTGCCAAAAAACACAATAAGCGCAACTAATAATATTCTAAATTTTGATAAAAATTTCATTATATAAATTTACCCAAAGTTGTTAGGATGTCTTGATTTGCTTCAGCGAACTCATGTCCTCTTGCTCTGATTGCAAAACTTAGTGCAAGCGGAAGATTAAGCGCATCGCCTGTTGCTAATTTTTCAGAATAGAGTTTTTCAAAATCGCTTTGAAGTCTTAAACTCCAGTTTTCATCGCCGGATGTACCTGGTTTGTTATAAACTTCATTAATTCCAAAGAAATCTGTGAAGAAAAGTTGAATATTGCGAGCTTTAGACGCAAAAATTTCAACAAGTTTTGTAAATGCCAAAAATTGCGGGTCGCCAAGCATTTTTTCACGAAATTCACAAGGATTATCAAACGCACCATTGTTGTACAAATCTTGCATTAAGTTTTCAACAAATGGCTCAGCTTCACCTGCTGCAATTGTTTTTTCTGCCCACATTCTGATTGGCTCATTGTCATGTGTACCCACCATAGCCCAAGAATTTGGAGTGATATTTTTACATCTATACGGGTGAGATTCTTTTTCAGGAACAACAAATTGAACAAGCTTCATACCCTGAAGGGCATATTTTTTCATAACTGCTTCAACAGGATATGTAAGAGTTCCGAGGTCCTCAGCAACAATTGCTTCAACACCAAGACCGGCTTCGCGGGCTGCCGCTATAACGATTTTTTCAATCATCAAACCGTATTTTGCAACTTGTTCATCTGTTAAACTTTTAACCCAAGCTTCTTTATCAGGAGTTAAAGTTTTATCTGTGTCTTCATCACGAGCAATTGCATATTTTCCAAGAACGGGATGAGCCGGCGAAGAATATAATCTTCCTGCACCCTCTTCAGCTTTTGGAAGTTTGCCTGATTCATATACCCAAGGGTCAATTAAACCGACTGTATGGTCAATTCTAATTCCACCAGGGTTTTCTTTAAGCATTTTTAAATATAATCTTTTTAAAAGCTTGCCTGCTTCTAATAAGTTGCCGTTTTTATCAAATAGTTTTTCAGGATCAACAACAGGGAAGCCCCAAGCTTGGCCGTCTTCAGAGAAATAATCAGGAGGGCAACCGAGAGAATACCCGTCCAAGAACAATGCTTGATATGCCCAAATATCTCTGTCTGAAAATGCAACTTGTCTGTCCGCAATCATTTTTAAATTATTTTTTGTTGCGTATTCTTTTGTTTTTTCAGCTTGAAGTGCAAGTAAAAATTGAATAAATTTATATTTTTCAATCACATCTGCGTGTTTTTTTGCAACTTCTTTAATTCTTTTCTTTGATTCCGCATTATTTAATTTGAAAACATTTTTGTCTAATTCGCTTGACCAACTTGGCCAAAAATCCGAACCGTTTTCAATTGAAAATGCTTCATATAAAGCATCATTATCCAACCAAAGCGCATTTTCTTTTTTAAATTTTGCAAATGGCATTTTATATTTTGAAAAGAAATTCTTTTTATAATTTTGCCAAATTTCATCAAACGCTGTTTCATAAGCACCGAGTGCGTAGCTGTATGCAGCTCTTGTTGTACCGGAAGCAGGGTTTGCTTCAACAATTTTTTCAAAAGTTTTTTCACTCAACAAGTTATCATATTGCTTTGTTGTCAATTCTTTTAAATCTAAAAATAGCGGATTAACACTAAACACTGTGCCTGTATATGGGCTTGAATCACCTGATTTTGTTTTCCCGTTCGGACCCAATTGAATAGCCGTAAAAATACCGTTTGCAAAATCCATCAATCTTTTTGCAGCGTTTGAGTTGTATGTTCCAAAACCCGTGTCGCATCCATTATCTGCTGGAAAACTTACGCCATGCATAATAAGAGCAAGATTATCTTTCCCCAAAACCTTAAGCGCGCTGTTAACTGCATTTTTGTAATCTTGTGTTAGTTTTTGTTCCAAATCGCACAACATTTATATCATCCTTTCTAATAACTCGACAAGCCTCTTTTCTGCAAATATTCACGAATTTGATTCAGCGCGGATTGAACTATTCTTGTAATTCTTGAACTTGAAAGCCCAACTTGCGCCGCAATTTGCTTAACTTGCATGTTTCTGTAAAATCTATATTCAACAATTACCCTATCTTTTTGAGGAAGTTTTGAAATTGCCTCTTTTACGAGTTTACCAAGCTCTGAAATTTCAGCTTTTTCATCAGGCAAGGCACCCGTATCTTTAATAAAATCAAACGGCGAATCCGTGTCAGAGCTTGCTGAAGCTATTGAGTCAATTGACAAAATTGTTTCATAAACAGCTTCGCGAACTCTGTTTGGCGAAATATCCAAAGAACTACCGTCTTGTTCTTCAAAACCCTCTTCTCCGTCCTCAGCCTTGTGCTTTAGGGTATACCACTTATATCTGTTCCTAAGCTCGTTTCTTATTGCCCAACGCACGGCAGTTGCGATGTATGAGGAATTATAGTGGGCAAGTTGCTCGTCAGATTTTCCTGAAATTAAAGTTTGTATGGCAATAATACCGATAGAAACAAGCTCTTCGCATTCTATCATGTGATTGGGCACTCTTCTGTATTCGACACGAGCGACCTTTTGAATTATGTCTATATAGTCCTTAATTCTATTGTTTGATTGCACAATCGCTGCCATATTGTTAAGTGGTACAAGATATATCCACTAAGATTTTACTATCTTTTATAATTTATTGCAAACGATTTGCGACAAATGGTTGAGAAAAAATAGATTTTACGGTTATGATAATTTTTCGCTAATCAAACAGCTTTATTTTTATCCGTTTCACAAGACAAATATTCCAACGTAATATATGTTTTATTATTTTTGATTTCTTTTTCCAAAACCTTGAATTTAGCGCCCCTTGCCAAAACGACATTACCTTCAAGCGGAGCAAAAGATATATCGCGGGATATAGGCGTTCCAACAGGTGCTTTAATCTTCATAACAATGCAAGTTTCAGGGTCGGATTTACCGCCCAAATAGCTTGCATATCCTTCTGCATAACTTTCTTTAGATGCAAGAAAAGGGTAGCCCAAATCCGGCTGAATAATATCGCCTGACTTTGCAGAATTTATAATATTTCCAACCCTGCTGGCCTTATCTTCCACTATGCCTCTATAATATGTTTTAGGCACAATAGAAGGGATAACCCGAGAAAATGCAGTATCCAAATCCTTAATTAACTGTTCGGTTTTTTCAACAGTTTCAATATGCTCTTTTTTAACTTCAATTGCTTTGCCGTCTTGATATGATGATTCATACCATTTCTTTGCGATTTCTTCATTTGTAAGCCCCTGCTCTTTTAATTCAAGAAAACTCCTCACGCTTACCTGAGTTCCCGTAATATGAAAAGTATTTTGCAGCTTGGATTGCAACCTAAGTGGGATAGAACTTTTAGGCTTTTCTTTTTCTTGTACTTTACCGGAAAAAGAAACTCTATCGAATCTTGCAGGCGATGAAGAAACGCCGGGAAAAGAACTTGAAATAGGCGACTTTGCGGGCATATTTGAAGATCTATAAAAATTAAGAGCACTTAGTTCCATTAAAATAATCCAACCAACCTTATAAATATATAAAAACATTTCCGGCAAAAAATTTATGCGCAAATTAAATAATTTTACATATAGCAATATAATTCTTAAAAAAACAAAAGAGCATTTCTAAAATTGGGACAATAAAACAAGTAAACAGATAAAACTATTGAAATATTTAACTGTTTTTGCTATATTAGCTTTGGACTTGATTTATCAAGTGCTAGTTGAAAATTAAACAGATAAGTCGTCACGGGCGACCCGAGTAAAGCGAAACTTAGTGCACCGAACTTGTTGAGCAAAACGAGGGTGAAGGTGTGTGAGGCGAAAGCGAGAAAGCGATGAGCTTTGTCGCAGAGCCGAAACCGTACCCCGAGGCAAATTGAAAATTAAATAGATAAGTCGTCACGGGCCTGTGGCACTCTGCCGAAGAAAATGTGAACCATTGAACATTTTCTGAGAGGGGTAGCGCAAAAGCTACCGCAAGCCAAAGCCCAAATTGAAAATTAAATAGATAAGTCGTCACGGGCCTGTGGCGCAGCGGTAGCGCAGGGGACTCATAATCCCTTGGTCGTGGG
>JAFVOZ010000031.1 GCA_017505585.1 bacterium | reverse complement strand
TCTTTTTTAAAGTTCACAAAAATTTCAGAAATTTCATTTTCCATTAAAAACTCAAAAGGCAAAGAGTTTATCATCTCTGTTACATAGCATGCATTATTTACATGCAAATTTAAGTCTAAATTATCATAACTTACAGGTTTTTCAATTTCTATGTCATTTCTTGTTTGTTCTCCGCCCCTCCAATAAGAAGTTTCCATTGCAATTTCATCTGCAAGCGGCGGAAATTCAACTGTTTGCATTGGTTTAACAAGCCTTCTTGTTTTAAAATCAAGGAGTGTCCAAAGGGTTGAAGCTGTGCAAATTACTTGCTCTTTTTCATTCAAAATCCTAAATTCTCTTCGACAAGTAATGCCAGAACTTTGAGTTGGCCATGTTTCAACTATTACATTTTCCCAAACTTTTGGCATTTTAGAGAATTTAATATGATATTTCGCAACAACCCATGCAAGAGAACGCGGAAAAACCGTGCTATAGCCAACGCCAATTTCTTCAGCACTTTGATACGCTGCGTCTTCAAACATGTGCATAACAACAGATGGCTTAACATTACCTTTTGCATCTGCTTCAAAACTTTTAATATCGTATTTTGCTTGTAATAAGTTTTTAATTTGAGTTTGCATAATATGTCTCCATATAAATTCAGGTAAACCAAATTTCCAGAAGATAACATAACAAATAAATTATTTTTTTTCAAATACTTGACATTTAGTGTTTATTTAATAATATATACTTATCCCATTGGGGTGTCGCCAAGTGGTAAGGCAGCGGTTTTTGGTACCGCCATTCAGAGGTTCGAGTCCTTTCACCCCAGATTTTAAAAGCTCTCCAAAAGGGGGCTTTTTTTGTGCATAAAAATAACACAAGTGATTAATTTTGCATTAAAAAAGACCGCTTATGCGGTCTTAATTTAAATGGTGGGCGATTAGGGACTCGAACCCCAAACCCTCTCCTTGTAAGGGAGACGCTCTACCAATTGAGCTAATCGCCCGTTCGATTAATTTCATTAAAACACATAAAAAATGAAAATCAAGCATTAATTTTTAAATCGTGCCTAGGGGGATTCGAACCCCCCGCCTTTGGCTTCGGAGACCAACGCTCTATCCAAATGAGCTATAAGCACAAATCAAATAAATTATACCATATAACAAGTCCTTTCGGGCTATATAATTCAAAGCAAAATCACAATATCTTTTATATATGAAAAAAATAATTTCAATTACGTTAACAATATTTTTTGCATGCCAAAATCAATTACATGCCAAAACTTTTGAAGATATTTGCAAACAACACTTAAAGGAAACTCTGGTAATCGAAACTATACAAAACTACACACACCAAACGCCAATATATGTATCCCTTGAAGAATGTTTAAATATAGGGCTATTAAACAATTACGGAATAAAAATTGCTAAAGATAAATTTGATGTATCGAAATATAATTACAAAAGCCTGATTGCAAAATATTTGCCCGATATTGGTCTAACAGGATACGGAAACATGCTCAAAGGTGAATATTTGGTCGGAAGTGCACTACTTCGCGAAATAAATGAAATCGCGGTTCTTGGGGGAGTTTATGTTAAGCATGATTTGCTAAATGGCGGAAAAACAGTTTTTGATTCAAAGGCAGGACAGTTTTTAATGCATTCTGAGCGAAAAAATTTAAATTTCACAAAAGAAGAAATGATTATGAAAATCGCCGTGTATTATTACGAATTATTGGACACAAAATTAAAACTTGAAATATATATAAAAAACCATAGCGAAAGAAAAGCGCAATTAAAATTAACTGAAAATCTTTATGAAGCAGGGCTTGGCACAAAATTCGACGTAATAAGAGCGCAAAATGAACTTGCGAATGCAGAACAAGAAATCCTAAACATGATCGCACAATTTAAAACAAAACAGGCAAATTTAACTTATATAATGGGGGTGGATTTCAATATTGCGCTCATCCCTAAAGAAAACGAGGTTAAATTGTATGAAATGGTGAGCGAAGAAATAACGACAGGAGAACTTGCAATGTCTGCAATCAGTGAAAGACAAGACATAAAATCACTTGAAGAAAAAATAAAATCGCTTGAATACGAAAAGAAAAGCTTATACTCTGAATTCATCCCAAAAGCAGATATTACAGCGCAATACAGTACTCAAGGAACATTAAATATTGGCTTTGGGCAAAATTTGCAAGTAGTTGCAAATTTAAATATCCCAATTGGGAAAAATTTAGGTTTAAACACATGGAGCAAAATTAAAGCAAAAGAAGCGGAAATTAAGATGCTGGAGCACCAATTACAAGATAAAAAAAGAGAAATTGAAAGAAATATTATAAGTTCACACTATAAATGTAAAACATCAAAAGACAGGGCAAAGATAGCAAAAAAACAAATTGATTACGCGACAGAAAGCGTCAATCTTGCAGAATTAAGATTAGATACAGGCGAAGGAATATTGCTTGACGTAATACAAGCACAAACACTCAAAACGCAGGCAAGAATTGAGTATTTGGATACTGTAATAAGCTATAACATAAATCAAATTGAATTACTCTACAATGCGGGCCTGATTTCAAAAAACACGGTTTTGAAAGAATATGCACCATAAATTTAACAAATCTAAACGAAAAACGAAATGTTAATTTTGTAAAACCTTGTTTATGTGGTTATACCAAGGGTCATGCTATATGTAACAAAAATCTTTGCAATATTACACTTTGTAGAAGTTAGATATTTGACTTTTAATTAAGTGGAGTCAAAGGAATAAAAGAGAAAACAAAAGGAAGGAGTGATGGCGTAAAGCCTTCATAACAGGCAAAAGGAAGTTTTGAACTAGAAACTATTAACATTATTAGAGATTAAAAAAATTAAAAAAACACAAACAAAGGTTACAAGATTTGAGGAGATTTAAAGGGGATTAAGCCGTATATTTTACGGCTTTTTTATTTTTTTACAATTATACATATATTTATATTATTTTTTTGATTTTTTGATAAAATATACATGACTAATTAGAAGAGGATTTTTCATGAAAAATAAAATCATACTTTTTTGGATAATTTTTATGCTCATATTGGGCTCAATTGCAATTATAATCAAAAAACCGACAAAACTCGGTCTTGATTTAGTTGGTGGCTCAAGAATTACAATTGAAGCTCAAACAACTGACACAATAAAACAAATCACACCAGATATGTTAGATAGCCTTCGTTTTGCAATTGAAAACAGAGTCAATGCACTTGGTGTTGCCGAAACAATTGTTCAAAAAATTGGTGATAAGAGATTAATTATTGAAATTCCTGCAATTTCGGATCCAAAACAAGCAAAAGAATTTATTGGCGAAGTTGCGGAATTAGAATTTAAAAAACCCGCAGGAGTTGATTCAAACGGCGAAATGAAGTGGGCATCAACAGGGCTTACAGGAAAAGACCTTAAAAAATCAATCGTGGGCAACACTCAAACAGGAGAATGGGCTGTTGATTTAGAATTCACACTTGAAGGCGCAAAGAAATTTGCAACACTTACTCGTCAGCTAAAAGGTCAACAAATGGCGATTTTCTTTAATGGAGAACTTCAATCAGCACCTATGGTAAATGTTGAGATTCCTGACGGTAAAGCCCAAATCACAGGTGACTTCGAGTTTAAAGAAGCAAAAAGAATGGTAGACTTGTTAAACGCAGGCGCGCTACCGGTTCCTGCTAAAATCATTGAAGAAAATTCTGTTGGACCGACACTTGGTGCAGACAGTATTGAAAAAAGTAAACTTGCAGGAGCAATCGGCCTTGGTTTGGTTATGATATTCATGCTTTTCTATTACAGGCTTCCGGGGCTTATTGCAAACTTAGCACTTATTATTTATAGCTTGATAACATTTGCGATATTTAAAATAATTCCTGTAACACTTACTCTTGCAGGCATTGCTGGTTTCATTTTAAGTATCGGCATGGCAATCGACGCAAACATTTTGATTTTCGAAAGAACAAAAGAAGAGCTCAAAATGGGTCGTTCATTATATGCAGCAATCAATTCTGGTTTCGACAGGGCGTTCACAAGTATTTTTGATTCAAATATGTCAACAATTATCACTTGCACAATTCTATACATGCTTGGAACATCGGTTGTTAAAGGCTTTGCATTGACACTTGCAATCGGGGTTGCTGCAAGTATGTTTACAGCAATAACTGTTACCAAAAACTATATGCATATCTTGTTTGGCACTGGCGAGCTAAAATATCCTGCTCTATGGGGCTTAAAAAAAGAGGATATAAAAGAAGGTTATGTTGCAGTTGAAACCAAAAAAGAAAAAGCAAAATTCGGCGTACTTGATTAATAATAAATAAGGAAAACAAAATGGCTAATCCTAATATAACAAACGAAAAACAATATATTGATGTTATAAAACATCGTAAGATCTGGTTTTGGATAACAGGCTTAATACTCGCTCCTTGTATTATTGCAATATTGTATTCAATAATCACTTCACCAAATCATTCACCAATTAAACTTGGTATTGATTTTGAAGGCGGAACAATTTTACAGTATCAAATTGATAAAAAAATAGGGCAAAACGACATCAACACAATCAGGGTCGAGCTTGAAAAAATAGGTATTGAAAACCCGGTAATTCAAGGAATATCAAATGTTTCCGTTAATGATAAAGAAGACAATTTTGTATCTATCAAAACACCTTTTATTGATGAAAAGTCTGACAATATAACAAAAATTACAACTTTTATGAACAAAGACTTTAAAGGCTCAAAGCTTGTTCAAACTAACTCCGTTGGACCAACTCTTGGTAAAGAATTGATGAAAAATTCAATGACCGCACTGTTGCTTGCGTTCCTTGGAATTGTGATTTATATTACAGTGCGCTTTCAACTGGATTATGCAATTATAACACTTTTAACCTTAGCTCACGACGCAGTGTTTGTTGTCGGCGTGTTTTCCATCATGTCGCTTGTTGCAAATGCACACATCGACAGTTTATTTATTACTGCAATTCTCACAGTTATTGGCTTTAGCGTACACGACACAATTGTTGTGTTTGACAGAATTCGAGAAAACAACAGATTTTTAGGTAAAAAATATAGTATCGCGGAAATCATTAACGCAAGCGTAAACCAAACACTTGCAAGAAGTATCAATACTTCCCTTACAACACTTTTAACATTAATTGCGCTTTACATTTTCGGCGGCTCAACAACAAAAGATTTTGTTCTTGCAATGATTCTCGGTATCACAGCAGGTGCATATTCAAGCATCTTCTTTGCAAGTGCATTGCTTGGCTGGTGGGAAGAAAAGAAACAAAAGAAAGCATCAAATGACTAATCTAAAAAAAGACGACGGCTTAACTCTTGCACAATTTGTTTCTCAAACGCGAGAAGAAAGAGGTTTTTCTCAAAAAGGACTTGCAGATTATTGCAATCTAACGCTTGATGAAATACGTGCAATTGAAGACGGAACAGAGCTCTTTTTACCGCAAACCGTACGCCAAAAGCTCACCAAAGGTCTTAGGGTGTCTTTAAATGCACTGAAATCACATGAAAAGTCGGAAGATTTTAGCCTCACCCCAAACATTGACACGGAGCACATAAAAGATATTATTCTGGAGCAGGCACATAATCCAAACATCGAGATTAAATGCCCCGTCTGCGGAGAGATTTTGATTACAAGAATAGCAAAATTATATGACCTTGAAGATAATCTTATGCTTCACCCAAAAGCAAGATGCCCAAAATGCCCGTTTCAGATTAAGTAAGCCACACTCGAGACTTTAACTTCTTAATAAGAAACAGTTTCAAGCTGCAACAAAGCTCATCAGTATCTTGGTATCGCCTCGCACACCAAACTTTGCTCGCTAAAACCTAGTGCAGTCGCACTACGTTTTCAACTTCTCATCAGAAGGAACGGTTTCAGCTCTGCGACAAAGCTCATCGCTTTCTCGCTATCGCTTCACACACCAAACTTCGCTCGTTAAAACCTAGTGCAGTCGCACTACGTTTTTAACTTCGCTCAGTGATGATACGGCGCACCAGAGAGTATTCTATGTGCCCTATAAAGCTGCTCAACCAAAATAAAAACAGCATGCTGATGAACAAAGGTCATTCTTGAAAAGGAGAGTCCAAAATCTGCTTTGGATTTAATTTCTTGAGAAAGCCCATCTGCACCACCTATAAAAAATAGAATTTCGTTATAGTATCCATCTTGAGTTATCTCTGAAATTTTTTCTGCAAATGCTTCGCTCGAGAGCATTTTCCCTTCAATTACAAGTGCAATTTTATAAGCATTCTCCTTGCTCATTTGCGCAAGCATAAGATTTTGACCACACTCAATAACTTCAACATTGTCGTAAAGCCTTTTTTGGTATTCCAAAATACCATCTTTAAAAAAAGACTCTTTGATTTTACCGTCAAGATAAATCTTAATTTTCAACCTTATTCCTCAACAGTGTCAACACTGTTTAGCATATCGTAGTCAAGTTCGTTTTCATTATCCGCAATAATTGCAGCCACAACAGCGTCAGACGCCACGTTTGTGACTGTTCTAAACATATCAAAAAGTCTATCGAATGCAAACAAGAATGCAAATCCTGTCACAAGTTGTTCAGGAGTAAGACCAAGTCCGTTTAAAACAAGTGCGATTGTAATGAGCCCCGCACCAGGGATGCCTGCACAAGTAGATGAAGCAATTATTGCAAGAAAAGCAACTTGCAAAATCGCAAGCGGATCCAAGATAATGCCATACGCTTGAGTCAAAAATAACACCGCGATTGTTTGAACCGCAGCAGTACCGTCCATACTCAAAGTTGCACCAAGAGGTAATACAAAGCTTGATACTTTATTTGAAATACCGTATTTTTCACAGCGCGCAATTGTTAAAGGCAATGTTGCAGAAGAGCTTGCAGTACCAAATGCAACCATCAAAGCTTCGGTTATTGCATTATATAGTTTTCCAACAGGAACTTTTGAAAACACCTTTAAAACAACAGGATAAAGCACAAAAAACATTAAGAACAACGTGCCAAGAACAACCACTGCGTATTTCCAAACGCCATTAAACATTTCAGGACCAAAACTTCCAACAGCTGAAGCTGTGAGTGCAAACACACCGGGAGCTGCAAGGAATACAATCCAATCAGTCACTTTCATTGTTGCCGCAAAAATGCTTTCAAAGAAAGAAATTACAGGGCGGTTCATTTCGCCTACTTTTGCAAGAGCAATTGCAAATATGATAAGGAAAATCATAATTGGAATCAATTCACCATTAGCAAGCGCTGCAAAAGGATTTTTTGGAATTAAATTCAAAAACACGGTTGTAAGTTGGCTATTGTGGTCTGCAAGTGCCGCTTGAACCGTTGCTTGAAGAGATTGTGCTACATTTGCATCAATGAAACCTTGAGCAGAAGCGCCCGGTTTGACAACAAGAGCCAGAGTGGTGCCAATTGAAACAGCGGCAATAGTTATAACCGTATAGTAAAAAATCATTTTCTTGCCAAAACGTGCAAGCATTTTATTATCACCGATGCTTGAAATTCCAATCACAATTGTACTTATAACAAGTGGTATAACAACCATTTGGATAGCACCAAT
>JAFVOZ010000030.1 GCA_017505585.1 bacterium | reverse complement strand
CTTAGGCAAATTTAATGTAACTATATTGTTTTTATAGCATGCACAATACTAAAAATCAATACATGCAAAGGTTTGAGGAGCTACATGTAAAAAAGTCTGCAGAAAAATATGACAAAAATTCCAAGCAAACACACAAAAACTTGTTTTTCGTAATTACTATTGCTTGTAAGAAACGTGTGCAACCCGATAATAGCAAACAACATAGCAAGATTTACATATTGAGCGGCAGAGAAAAAATAATACCAATCAAGCCATCTAAAAACAATCGGAATAATGCTTACAAACGCACAACCCAAAAGAAAAAAGAAAGTCCCTGAAATAAATTTTTTCTGTTCTTTATCCATTGTTTCACTTGATTAGTTAATACTTAACAATTATACTTAAAAAATATGGAAAACGTATCCGACAAACAATTTTTTATTGGATTATCTCTTGCGCCAAATTCAAATTACGATTCAGGCGTTGCGGTTATCAACAAAAACAATGAAGTGACTTTGCTTGATAAACTGTATTCTGATGAAGATATTGAATTTTTCTTTAAAAATTTCAACTCAATTGAAAATTCAATTATCGCGATTTCTCTTGCACAAGATACTTCTTTGCTTGACGGGAAATGGAGAATGTCTGCAAAAAGCTACAAAGAACTCTCGAACCATTTTGAAGTGAATGCAAACAATTGGACAAACCGCCTAACTCCTCGATGCTCAAGGTTTTTTCACAACCTGCTTCTTGAGGGCAACTGCGTTTTTAGATACTTCAATTTCCAATTAAGACAAGCTCTGTCACTCACCCCAAACTACCCCGAGAGAAACTCTCTTGATTGCAAAGATATGCAAACATCGCTCGAGATAAAATATGGCTTTGATTTGCCCGACAACATGCTCCCGGCTTCAAATTTAGAAGGAATTTTAGGCGCGATTTTAGCGCAAAACATATCAAGGGGTGCAGATTATAAAAAAATCGGCAAGTTCAAAGAACTCGATATTCTGCAACTTGAGAACAGGCTTAATTAACCCAAGCTTTTTGCTTTTTCCATGGTTCTTTTAATTGTTTTGAATAAAACCTCTTCAGTTTTAGAATTAGAGAGAATGTTATTCCCAACTTCTGTGCAGCCACCAGGAGTTGTTACGTTCCTAATTAATTCTTCAACAGATTCCGGCGTTTCCAATATCATTTTTGCACTACCGAGCGCGGTTTGAGCCGCAAAAATAAGTGCTGTTTCGTAATCAAGCCCAAGCTTTGCACCAGCCCGCGCAATTTTATCAATAATGTAGTAATAAAATGCAGGGCCCGAACCTGATATTGCAGTGATTAAATCAATGTATTTTTCATCGGTTTGAACAGCTTTCCCAAGTTTTGAAAACATATCTAAAACAAATTCAGTATCGCCGTCAAATGCATATTTTCCCTTGCAAACTGCTGACATGCCGTCTTGCACAAGAGCAGGAGTGTTTGGCATGACCCTAATTACTCTTGTTTTACCAAGTTTCGCTTCGATTTTTTCGGTTGAAACCCCCGCAAGAATTGATATTACAAGGTGATTTCTGATTTTATCGTGAATTGTATCCAATATTTCATTAATCACAAAAGGTTTAGTTGCAATCATAATTGTGGGGCATTTTTGCAAAAGCTCATCTATACTTTCAACAGCTTGAACCTTAAGATTTTTTGCGGCGCATTTTAAGGTGTCTTGGTTTTTATCATAAATATAGATTGAATCAACAGGCAAAAAATCGCTTCCAATAATTCCTTTCATAATGGCATTTGCCATTTTGCCCGCTCCAATAAAACCTAAATTATTATTTTCATTACCCATTAGTTGACACCTCACTTTGTCTAAACTATTATTATTGTTAACAAATAGAAAATGAAAGTCAAGGAGAGATTATGCGTCGCACACTCGAAGGTACTAAAAGAAAAAGACAAAATGTAAGCGGCTTCAGAGCAAGAATGGCAACAGCTGCAGGAAGAGAAACTATAAACAGACGTCGCGCTAAAGGACGTCACCAAGTTGCTATTACAGCTAAAGCTCGTGCTTAAAACTGAGAACAGACTTAAACAACATTCTGCCTTTGTGGGAACATATAACCAAAGGCAGATTTTTGACTGTAAATTTTTTAGAGCATACTTGGGGAAACCTGCCCAAACAGAAGATAATGAAATCAAAATCGGCTTTGTGGTTAGCACTAAAACTCATAAACGCGCAGTCAGAAGAAACCGCCTTAAAAGACTTATGAGAGAAAATCTCAGATTAATCCTCCTAAACGACAGCAATGTAAAAAACAAATTAAATAATTATATGAGCCTTATTTTGGTTGGGCACACATCAGGTCTTGGCGCCACATTTGATGAAATAAAAGAAGATATTACAGACCTTCTATCTCGCATTCCTTAAACAAATTCCCAAGCATATATAAAGACCCGCAAACAACAGTCAGTTTACTTTCTTCAGTATTATTTATTATCTCGAATGGATTTTCCGTAATTTTAAAACGAGCACGATAATTTTCATCTAAATCAGTATGTTTGAGCGCATTTGGATAATCAAATTCATACAAATAAAGCTCATCTTGTGTGCGCACTAAATTATCTAAAACGGAATTATAATCCTTGTGCTTTAGTGAGCCCCAAATAAATCTTATTTTATAATTTGCAAAATTTTTATCTAAATATTCTCTTAAAACTCTTGCCCCGTCGGGATTATGACAACCATCAATCAGAAGGTTTTTGTCTTTTATAAATTGCGCCCTGAATCTCCATTTAACATTGCGCAAGCCTCGCGCAAGCGCATCCTCAGTCACTTCAAACGGCAAAACTTCTAAGGCTTTAAGTGCAAGTGCTAAATTTTGCGCCTGAAAAACACCTTCAAGCCCAAATTCATACAATTTTTTGCCGATAAGCGCAAAGTTTTTACCATTTTCTTTTATGATTTCAATATCTTCTCTTGCATTAAAAATTTCCGCAGATTTTTGATTGGCAACATTCAAAACAGCTGAATATCCTTTATTTGATTTTGAAATTACAACAGGAGTGGCGGTTTTTATAATTCCTGCTTTTTCATATGCAACACGTTCTAAGGTATCCCCCAGTTTTTCTGTGTGATCAAGAGAAATTGAAGCAATAGCTGAGCACAAAGGCCTACTTATCACATTTGTTGCATCAAACCTCCCACCAAGACCCACTTCAACTATTGCAATATCAACTTGCTCGCGAGCAAAATACAAAAAACATATTGCGGTCAAAATTTCGAACTCTGTAAGCTCGATTTTAAGTTTATCAGACGCGTCTTCAACCTCTTTTTTAAGACTTAAAAAAACATTCTCAGATATATTTTCGTTATTTATTTTAATTCGCTCGAAATACGAAAAAAGGTGCGGACTTGTGTACAGCCCAACCTTTTTACACGCAGAAACATTCATAAGAGTTGAATTTATAATATTTGCGGTTGAGCCTTTGCCGTTTGTACCTGCAATATGAATTGATTTGAAAGAATTTTGAGGGTTATTAAAATATTCCAAAACACGCGAAACCCTCTCAAGTGTAAGGTCGATAATTTTCTTATTTTCAGAAAAAAGATTATCTGTCACCTGCAATCTCCAGCAATTTTTCAAAAATCTCTTGTGTGCCGTTTGGCTTTGAATTTTCTTTAATATTTGCTTTCATCTCAGATAATTTTTCATCATTATACACAAGTTCAAATGCCATATCAGCCAAATTCTCAACGCATTCAGAGTCATTCAAAACAATTGTGCAGCCGATGTTTTCAACGCTTTTTGCATTTAATTCTTGGTGGTTTTTAGCAGCATGTGGATACGGAACAATAATTGAAGGTGTTCCGCTTGCTAAAATTTCAGAAATCGAAAGAGAGCCGCCTCTCGATACAACTAAATCAGCGCAAGCGAGAGGAAGAGAGGTATCACTAAAATATGGTTTAATTAAAATATTTTTCGGTAATTCGCCAAGTTTAGCTACAGTTTCATCATAATTTTTAATACCGGTTTGCAAAATTAATTGAATTTCTTGGTTTTCTTTCAATTTCTCAATCACATTGAATGCGCTCTCATTCAATGTTTTTGCACCTTGGGAGCCCCCTGTAATATAAATTGTTTTTTTATCTTCAAGCCCAAGTTCTTGAAGTGCAAAATCTCTGTCTGCGTTTGCAAAATTATCTCTTATAGGATTTCCTGCAAGAATAATATTTTTGCATTTTAGATATTTTTCAGCCTCAGGGAAAGCAACTGTTGCACATGTGGCATACTTTGAAAAAACTCTCGATACAATCCCCGGGTAAGTATCAGAATCATGTGTCATGTATGGAATTTTGAGTAATTTTGATGCAATAAGGGTTGGTGCACAAACATAGCCACCTGTTGCAAAAGCGGCATTCGGTTTGTATTTCAGTGCGTAAAATATTGCAACAAGGCTTGCAAAAAATGTTTGAAAACCCCAAAAAATAAAATTCAAACTTGCTTTTCTTGGCATAGAACTAACATTTACATCAAGAAAATTAAGCCCATTCTCCAGTGCAATTTTATATTCAAGGTTTCTTTTATTCCCAACAAAATAAACCTTGAAGCCTTCTGACACTAATTTTTTAGCAAGAGTGAGTGCAGGGTAAATATGTCCGCCTGTGCCTCCGCCTGTTATAAAAAATATTTTATCTTCTTTCATACGCTAAATTCCTTGAGGGGATTCTTTCTATCCTTCTTTTTGAAATATTTAATAAAACTCCAACCATACATAATGTTACAAAAAGCGAACTTCCGCCGTAGCTGATAAACGGCAAAGGTACACCCGTTGCAGGTATTGCGGAGCTTGATACACCCATATTAACTAACGCTTGAAAACCTATTGAAAAAGTTATACCAAGCGCGAGAAGTTTTGAAAACGTGTCGTCTGAGCGAGCAGAAATAACAAGGCCGCGGGAAACAAATGTAGCAAATAATCCTATTACAAAAATGCACCCCAAAAATCCGAACTCTTCCGCGACAATTGCAAAAATAAAATCTGTATGCCCTTCAGGAAGCCAACTCAGCTTTTGCCTTGAATTTCCAAACCCGACACCGAAGAACTTACCGCTTGCAAATGCAATCAAGGATTGAATGATGTTATAACCATCTCCTTGCGGATCGCGGAAAGGGTCTAACCAAGTTAAAACCCTTTGTTTTTGATAATCATGCATCAAAAGCCACGCCGTTGGAATACTTGCAACAATCAATGCAATTATTTGTTTGCCATAGCCTGCAGAACAGAAAAACATTGCCGCCATTGTCGCCCCAAGAATAATAAACATAGATAAGTTCGGCTGTTTAAACACTAAAAGCATAATGGCTGCAAAAACAAGCAAATATGGAATTTTCTTTGCCGTAAAAAGAATATTATCTTTCTGAAAAGCGGTTGCAAAACACAAAACAAGAGCAGGTTTTGCAAATTCTGAAGGCTGAAATTGTATAAAACCTAAATCTAACCACCTTTTTGCACCGTTTACCGTTTGCCCTTTGATTTCAACCAACACAAGCAAAGCAAAAACAAACCACGCAAAATATAGGGAAAGCGGTTTTAGTCTTCTGCAATCGATTTTAGAGAAAAACCAACAGCCAATAGTCCCCAAAATTAAAAATATGAATTGCTTTCCGACAAAATGTAAAGGGCTAACCCCTGCTGCAATCGCCTTTGGGGCGGAAGAAGAAAACACCACCATAAGCCCGAGCACAATAAGAAGAACCACAGCTATAATAAGTTTCCTGTCGGGTGGGCTCACAAGTGGCTTAGTGTGAGATAAATCAGAGCCGTCTTGATTATTAGGATAATTACCTTGATAATACATATTCTCTAAATTTCTCTCCTCTGTCTTCAAAACTTTTAAACATATCAAAACTAGCGCACGCAGGCGACAACAAAACAACATCAGGCTTCATTTTCGCCGAAATATCAATTGCTTCACTAAAAGTTTCAGCACGCACTATTTCATTATAACCTGATTTTTTAAGCTCGGCTTCAAATCTGTCCGCAGCCTCTCCTATAAGCACGACCGAAGCTATATTTTCTTTTACGACTTCACAAAATTCATCAAGCGAAGTGTTTTTATCTCTACCGCCTGCAATAAGCACCACTTTTTGATTTGGAAATGCACGAAGTGCAACAATTGTCGCCTCCGGATTTGTTGCCTTTGAATCATTGTAAAATTTGATACCATCTTTTTCTAATATAAATTCGCACCTGTGCGGAGCTGCTTTAAATGTTTTGATTTGCGCACTAATAATTTCGTTTTCAACCCCTAAAACTTTGGCAACCGCAATAGCCGACATAACATTTTGCACATTATGTTCGCCAACAATCGGAAGGTCGGAAACATTAATTATATCTTCGCCTTTAAAATAAATTTTGTCATTTTTTAGCTCAACATCTGCAGATTTTCTTGTCGAAAAATAAATTACATTTGAATTTAATTCTTTGCCTAATTTTTCACAATAAGTATCATCGGCATTTAGAATTGCATAATCGTTTTTTGTTTGTGCTCTAAAAATCTTAGCTTTTGCTTCAAAATATTCATCAACCGAACCATGGAAAGATATATGATCAGGTGTTAGGTTGCAAAAAATTGCAACATGAGGTGCAAAAGTGTTTGAGTAATGAGCTTGATAAGAGCTCATTTCACAGACAAAACATTCCGTTTTTGGATCATTATGCAAAACTTCAAGCGGGGAAACCCCGATATTTCCGCAAACGGGAGCTTTTAATTTTGCGCTTAGTATATGGGATACAAGCATGGTAGTTGTTGTTTTACCGTTTGTGCCTGTTATCATCGCAAATTTTTTATTATCATTTAAATATCTTGAAATAAATTCGATATCTGACATATATTCAATATTGTTTTCCGCCATAAGCTTTAGAACAGGCGCACTTTGTGGGATTGAAGGGCTGATTATTGCAAATTCACTTCCTTGAATAAAATCTAACGAGTGTCCGCCAAATTCGAGCCTTGCGCCTAATTCTTCCGCAACTTTATGTTCGACAGAATTTTCTTTTTTCTTGTCAAATTCGGAAATATAGCAATCCGCTCCTTTATCGCACAAAAACTTAGCTACTCCAAGCCCAGTAACACTCAACCCTAAAATTAAGATTTTTTTGTTTTTTAATTCCATATTAACCCATAGTTTTTGCAAAATAGAAGCCGACAACAGCAAGAGCTGAGCCAATAAAAGAAACTAAAGAAAACACGAACACGATTTTCTTTTCGCTCCACCCTAAAAGCTCAAAATGGTGATGTATCGGACTCATTTTGAAAATCCTTTTGCCTGTTAGTTTAAAACTTGCAACTTGCAACATTACAGATAATGTTTCACATATAAATAAAATTCCAATCGGAATTAACCAAAGTTCAAATTTTCCCATAATAGCAATTGTGGCAAGAAGACCACCAAGAGCCAAACTTCCCGTGTCGCCCATAAAAATTTGTGCAGGTTTTTTGTTGTAATATAAAAAGCCAAGAGAAGTCGCTGCTGCTGCTGCCGAAATAATTGCAAGGTCAATATAACCATTCATAAAAGAAAGAACGGAACAAGCCAAAAACGCCCATAAAGAACTGGACGACGCAAGCCCGTCAAGCCCATCCGTGAGGTTCACGGCATTTGACGCACCAACAATCATAAAAATTGCAAACAGCGGGTAGAAGAACCAGCCAAGTTCTAAGCTAAAATTAAAGAAAGAAATTTCAGTTCTTGAAGAGTAAATAAGATATATTGCAGGGAGCAAACTAACCGCAATTTGCAACATCAATTTACCCTTTGCACTAAGCCCCATATTTTGCTTGCCCTTAATTTTTTTGATGTCATCTTCAAAACCGGTGAAAGCGTAAAAAAGAAATGTAATTATTGCAATACAAGCTCTTTTTGTCGCAGCTTCCGCCATAAAAAGTGCAATAATTGAAGCAACCACTATTGCAAGCACCATAAAAACACCGCCTGTTGTTGATGTCTTTTCCTTACCTGCATGCATCTGCGCAACTTCTTCGCGAAGATATTGTGCATACATTTTCTTTTTCATAAAAGCAATGTAGGGAACACCCAAAAGCAAAGTTAACACAAGAGCAATTAAGCCTGCAACACTAGTCATTATCATAGTTTTTAATTTCCTCTATAATTTTTTCAAACTGCATAACTCTTGATGCTTTAAAAAGCAAGGTCGCGCCATTTTCACAATTGCCTGCAATATATTCCGCACATTCTTTATGGGAATTAAAATGAATTGCCGAAATTTTTGTATTTTGGGATATAAATTTCGCCAAATTGCCGACCGTCAAAAGTTTTGCACCTTCGTAATTATTCAAAAATTTACCGATTTCTTTGTGATATTTTATTTCGTCTTTTCCAAGCTCTGCCATATCCCCAAGAACCAAATATACAGGCTCTTTATAAACAGATAAAAATGTTTTTAAAACTGCCCTCATTGATTCAGGATTGGCATTATAACTATCGTTTATAAATGTTAATTCTTTGTGTTTTGTGATTTCCCATCTCTTTTCAATTTGACGAAAATTCCAAAGACCCTTTTTAATATTTTCTGTCGTAACCCCAAGTTTTTCCGCTGCACTTATCACCAAAAGAGCATTTTCAATATTGTGCTCACCTTCGATTTGAAGTTCATATTTTTCATTTTTATAAACAAATGAAGTATAGTTTTTTGAAATTTCAATATCTGTAACATTGTCAATTGAAAGAAAATGTTTCTCGAGCTCAAAATTTTTAGCTCTCGAAATTACTTTTTCGTCATTTATTGAAACAAATGTGCCATCTTTTTTGATATAATCCAATATTTCGCATTTTGCTGTTGCAATGTTTTGAACAGAACCCAATCTTTCAACATGTGCTGTTCCGATATTGGTAATTATTCCGATATTCGGTTCTAAATATTTTGCAAGAAGCTCAATCTCGCCCAAATTTCTCATGCCGAATTCAACAACCGCAACTTCCGTATCTTCGGGCATAGAAAACATTGTTTGGCACAAACCAATTTCATTGTTATGATTAAGTTTTGACTTATGTGTTTTAAAAGTTGTAACAAGCACTTCGCTCATCATTTCTTTTACGGTTGTTTTCCCTGAGCTACCAGTGATTGCAATAACGCGCGGATTAATTTTATTCCTCACATATTTTGCAAGTTCAAGATATGCCACAAGGGAATTTTTAACGTATAGAACAAACTTCGCACGTTTATCCATAACATTTTCATTTTGCGTAAAATAACCGACAGCACCAGCGTTCATTGCATTTGCAATAAAAGTGTGCCCATCAAAATTTTCACCCCTGAGTGGTAAATAAATATCGTTTTCTTTTATTGTTCTTGTGTCCGTGCTAATTCCAAACTTAGCGGGAATCTCCTCTCCCCAAATAAGTTTAGCCCCAGTCGCATCAATTATCTCAGCTAAAGTAAATTTCAAAATTTCTCCATAAATTTTGTGTATAAATATTGTAAATCAAACAGAAAATGTTGTAAAATTGATTTCATGAAAAAGATTGCAATAGTTCCGATTGATAATCGCCCGATATGCTATAACCTTATATCGGATATTTGCGCACAAGACGAAAATATCAAGCTATATCTTCCGCCACGGGAAGATTTGGGCGGCTTAATAAAGCCTGCAAGAATTGAAAATATTTTTTCTTGGCTTGAAAATTTACCCGATGTTGATTTTATAATATTAAGCCTTGATACACTTGCCTATGGCGGACTTGTAAATTCGAGAAGATGCACGGAAGATTTTGACGAAATTTTATTAAGAGTTAAAAGGCTTGAAAAAATTATTGACAATCAAAATGCTAAAATCTATGCTTTTTCAAGCATAATGCGCATTTCAAATAACAGTATTAACGAAGAAGAAAAAGAATATTGGAACCCTTGGGGCAAAAAGATTTTTGAATATTCATATCACTTACATAAGTCAAGAAGGCTCTATCAAGCAAATTGCGTTATTAACACAATCCCAAAAGAAATTTTAGAAGATTATATCAAGACTCGAGAAAGAAATTTCAAAATAAACAATTATTATCTTGAGCTTGCAAAGAAAAATATTATTAATACTCTAATTTTTTCAAAAGATGATTGTGCAGAGTTCGGTTTAAATGTGGAAGAAGCGGAAAAACTTGCAAAAGCGAGCGAAGGCCATGGCAACATTTTAATTAAAACAGGCGCGGATGAAATTCCACTAACGCTACTTGCAAGGGCGATTATAGAAGAAAAGAAGTTGACCGTTCAAACAGTTTTTGCCCACAATAATTCAAAAAATAAAATTTCAAAATACGAAGATATAACGCTTGCAGACTGCACCAAAGGGCAGTTATCGCTTGCGGGAGTTGAAATTAAAGACGATGCAGATTTAATTTTCTACATCAACAATTTTGAATATGAACAAGGCGACCATGTGTTAGGCAAAGAAAATAAATCAAATTTAAAACATAATTTAGATTTTAAAAAGCCTTATTTCATAGCCGATGTAAATAACGCAAACGGCGCAGACAAAAATTTTATGGAAAACATTCTAGATGCAAGATTTGATAATAATTTTTTAGGATACTCAGGTTATAACACAAGCGCAAACACAATAGGTTCGGTTATTTGCATGGCACTTGTTAAATATTTTGCAGACAAGCCAAACGAAAAGGCCTTCAAAAAACTAAACGCAATAAGGTTTTTGGATGATTGGGCATACCAGGCAAACATAAGAAAAATTGTGCGCCAAGAAGGCGAAACATTGGGCAAATTTGAAATTGCGCCGCACGAAAAAGAATTCGAGTTTTTTGAAGATAGGATTAAAAAATATTTCAATTATAATTATAAAAAAGCACGGTATTCACTTCCTTGGTCGAGAAGTTTTGAAGTAGAGATAAAAATTGATGATTAATTTATACAGAATATTTTTTCCGATATTTTTCATACCTGCAATTGCTTTAATCTCGGTATTTTCAAAAAAAATCAGAGCCGGTTTTTTTGAAAAACTAGGATTGTATAATTACAAAATAGATGAAAAAACTTTCTGGATTCACGCAGTTTCAGTTGGCGAAGTTCAAGCGGTAACAGAATTTATAAAAAACTATAAAGATGAAAAAATAGTACTCACAGTATCCACCCCGCAAGGATTAGAGCTTGCCAATAAAAAATTATCAGATTATTGTGAAAAAATTTGCTATTTCCCGCTCGACATTGATTTTGCGATTAATTCAGCAAAACGTGCAATAAACCCAAGTAAAGTTATGATTTTTGAAACAGAAATTTGGCCTAATTTTGTGCACAATATGAAAAAATCAGGAGTTAAGGTTTTTATTTCAAACGGCAGGATCTCGGATTCTACTTTTAAAACTTATAAAGCTTTGAATTTTTTCTTCAAATACGTGTTTAAAAACTTCGCAGGCATTTTAGCGCAAAGCGAAGAAGACGCTAAAAAGTTTATTGAAATTGGCGCAAGCCCTGAAATTGTGCAGAATATGGGAAATATTAAATTCGACATTGAGTTTCCATCTGATGAAACAGCACTTGTTCTAAAAAAAGAATATAACAAAGGAAATAAGCCGACAATTCTTGCAGGAAGCACACATGCAGGTGAAGATGAAATTATAATTTCTGCTTATAAAAATTTGAAAAATAAAATTGAAAACTTAAAACTTATAATCGCACCGAGGCACCTAGAGCGCGTAAATTCAGTTTGCGCACTTTTAGAGAGCGAAAAACTGAATTACAACCTAAGAACAACAAGCCCGAACCTTGAAAAAGCAGATGTTATAGTGCTCAACACAACGGGAGAACTTTCAAGATTATATGCCGTTTCAGATGTTAGTATCATCTGCGGAAGCTTTAATAACACAGGAGGGCACAACCCGCTTGAGGCAACAATATGGTCAAAACCCGTAGTATCAGGGGCTAACATCAAAAACTTTAAAGTAATATACCGCGAACTTTTGAAATACAATTGTGCAAAAATTGTATCCGACGGGGTTGAACTTGAAGCCGAGCTTGAAAAGATATTAACCGACCTCAATTACCAAAATGAAATGAAAGAAAATTCCAAAAAAGCAATTCTTGAAAACCAAGGTGCAACCGAATTTTTGGCAAATTACATAAAAGGGTTATAAATTTATGGGAAGATTTGAGAAATTTCAAATATCCTCTCGCGGATTCAATGATTCAATAGATATCACAAGGCTTGTTATATCAGCTGTCAAAAAACAAGGAACAATGTCAGGTGTTGTGCAAATTTTTGCACCGGATTTCACATCTTGCGTTGTTGCGGTGCCAAAAGGTGTTCCGATTGTTCAAGATTTACATGAAATTATTGGTGAATTTATCCCTGTTGATAAAATCTACCAATTCGATGAAAAATATAACACAAACGCATACGCACATCTTAGGAGTGTTTTCCTTGGAAATTCCATTTCGCTTCCTTTTGAAAATGGCGAAATTGACCTTGGAAACAGCCAAATTGTGTTTATTGATTTTGACAACAAACCAAACCAAAAAATAATCAAAGTGCATATTTCAGGTTAATTATGAAAGATAAATTATTAGAAAAAATAGCTAAATTTGGTGCAGATTATGTACTCTTAAATTCTTGCGACGAATTTTCAAGAGAGCACGGGAGCCATACGGAACTTGCAAAAATCACAGGTTTTTCAGGAACTGAAGGCGAAGCCTTGCTTGATAAAAACGGCAAAATTACATTATTTGTTGACCCAAGATACCATATTACTGCAGAAAATTTAGCAAACGAAAATTTATCCGTTTACAAAGTTCAAATGGGCGAAAAATTAACTGATGCATTTAGCGCAATAATTCCTAAAAAAGCAAAAATTTTAATTAATGAAAACATAGGTCTTGCAAGGTTTTTAAGATATACAAAATGCTTTAAAAACTATGAAATTACAGACCGTGAAGAAAAAAGCGAATACAAAACTTCTATTTTAAAATATATTGGCAGAAACCTTGAAAACACAAAAAAGAAATTTGAAAAAATAAAAAAATTATACAAAAACAATTATCTCATTACAGATCTTGATAAAATCGCATACACGCTTGATTTAAGAGGCTTTGACTATGACTATAAATCTTGCTTTGAAGCAAGACTATATGTTGCAGAAAAATCTGTTTTATTCACAAACCACAAACTCCCCGTAAAATTTGATTTTATCGAAATTCAACCACTTGAAAAATATAATAATTTCATAAAAAATTTAAAAAACACTGTTCTTGTTGAAAAAGAAAGCATAACTCTAAAAGATTATACATGCATTGCCCACCCAAAAGAAATCAAAAAAGACAAACTTGCAAATCTTATGGCAATAAAAACAGCAAGCGAAATGAAACATTATAAATATGCTTTTTCAATGCTCGATAAAGCTCTTGCTGGTTTCCGCTCAAAAATAGAATTGGGAATGAATGAAGTCGAGCTTAAAGATATTTTTGAAGAAGAATTAAAAAAAGCAGGAGCAATTGCACCTTCTTTTAAAACATTGCTTGCAATAGGCGAAAATAGCGCAAGCATTCATTATTCCGACTATGATAAAAACAAAAAACTTCAAAAAAATGACGTTATCTTGCTTGATTGCGGAGGTTTTTGGGATTTAGGTTATGCAACAGATATCACCCGTGTTTTTGCACCATTTGGAGCAAGCAAAAAATTGAAAAAAGTTTACACAATGGTGCTTAAGGCTAACCTCAAAAGCTACCTATCAGGCAGTTTATCGCCCTATGAGCTTGACAAAATTGCAAGAGATTATCTTAATAGCGTTGCACCAAAGGGCTTTGAATTTTCGCATTCTCTTGGGCACGGAATAGGTCAAAATGTTCATCAAGCGCCACCGACGCTTTCACCTTCAACGGATAAAAATTTCAAACTAAAACCGAATATGGCATTCACCATCGAGCCTGGGCTGTATAAAGAAAGAGAATTTGGCATAAGACTTGAAAATTCTTGCTATCTTGATAAAAATAAGAAAATTCGTTCATTTTCAAAATTTCCTTATGAAAAAAATCTAATTGATTTTGATATGTTAGATGAAAAAGAGCTCGAAGCACTAAAAGAATGGGGGCTAAATGAGTAATATAATTGAACTTACAAGCATTAATAACGATATTGTAAAAAAAACATATTCACTTGTAATGAAAAAAAACAGGGATGAAAAAATTCTTCTTGAAGGCGAAAAATCCGTGCTTGGAGCACTTGAAGCTGGACATAAAATTATCGACCTGTTTTTTGAAATTGAAAAGTTTAATTATGATGCTCAAAACAAATATAAGGTAAATGAAAAAATTTTAGAAAAATTAAGCACCACAAAAAGTCCTGCGCCTGTTATTGCAACCATCCAAAGACCGAAAGCAAAAACATCGGATTTTCTAAATTTCAAAAAAATAGCACTTTTTGAAGGAATAAAGGACACAGGGAATCTTGGCACAATTTTGCGCTCGGCAGAGGCTTTTGGAATAGAAGGGATAATTTTGCAAGGAAACTCCACTGATCCATATTCATCCAAGGTAATAAGAGCTTCAGCGGGCAATATTTTCAAAATGCCGATTCTTGAAAATGCAGACCTTAAAAGCTTTAAAAGCACGCACAAATTCCTTACAACAGTTGTATCAGGGGGATGTGAATTATCAAAAGATGACACAAAAGGCAATTTTATAATTGTTTTTGGCTCCGAAGCGAATGGTGTAAGCAAGGAAATTCTTACTTATTCGGATAAAAACATTACTCTTCCGATTAAAAAAACTGTTGAATCCTTGAATCTTGCGGTATGCGCTTCGATATTCTTCTTTGAAATCTCAAAATCAGAATAAAGATTCAATGTGTTTTAAAATTTCATCATTATACATTGAATTTTTAACAGAAAAAGGAAGGCAGACGCAATCAAAATATTTTTCAATTTTTTTAGTTTTTGTGAAAACTTCGTTTCTTGAGATATAGTCACATTTTGTCATAACCGCAAAAACAGGAACAGAATTCACTTTGAGCCAGTCATTCATTTGAAAATCATTTTTTTGGATTTCATGGCGAGCATCAATAAATTGAATTGTAGATTTTAGCGCGTCACGCTTTAGTAAATATTGCTCTAAATTCTTTTGCCATTCAGCCTGCGTGCTTTGCGAAACTTTGGCGTAACCATATCCGGGAAGGTCTGCAATTACAAAATCTTCATTTATCTGAAAAAGGTTAATAAGTCTTGTTTTCCCTGGCTTATTCGATGTTTTTGCAAGCTTTCCATTTCTTGTAATTGCATTTATAAAACTTGATTTTCCGACATTGGAACGCCCTAAAAGTGCAAACTCCGGCAAATTTAAATCAGGGCACAATGCAAGATTTGGAGAACTAATTATGAACTTTGCCTGCTTGATTTTCATTTAATTTCTTCTCCGCTAATAATCTCTTTTTATACGCAACAGTCATCAGCAAATTACACATTTTATCTGAATTGACAACGGTCATTTGGATTTTATCTCTACCAACCCTTGAAACACCGACAGACTTGTTTTGAGGATTACCGCTTTGAATACCGACAATTTGAACTATTGCATTTCTAAGCAAGCTCAAAGGTTGTGCCACAAATAATTCAAAAGATTTTGAAATAATGTTTGTCATATTTATATAAAACCCGACCAAAATAATTTTTTACAGTATAATATATTTAATAATTTTAAACAAGGAGAAAAAATGTATCACGAAATTACACCTGAAGGATTTGGCATAGCAATTGAAAAAGATAAAGATTTATTCTCAGGCAAATCTGAATTCCAAACGGTTGATGTTTTTCATTCAAGAGCATTCGGGAATGTTTTAACGCTTGACGGTTTAATGATGGTAACCGAAAGAGATGAGTTTTTCTATCACGAAATGATTTCGCACATTCCAATGCTCACTCACAAAAATCCTGAAAACATTTTAATTGTCGGTGGTGGAGACGGTGGCACCGTTCGTGAACTATTAAAACATAAATGCGTGAAACATATTGATATGGTTGAAATTGACGGTATGGTAATTGACGCAAGCAAAAAATTTTTCCCAACAGTTGCAGGTGAATTAGATAACCCTAAGGTTTCAGTGCTTGTTCAAGATGCGATTGATTTTATCAAAGGAAAAGAAAATTTATATGACATAGCACTCATCGACTCAACCGACCCTATTGGCCCGGGAGAAGGTCTTTTTAACACAGAATTTTACGGCAACTTAAAACGTGCAATGAAAAAAGGTGGCATTGTTGTTCCCCAAACAGAAGGGCCGTTTGCACAATCCGAAAATATGAGAAAAACTTACGCACTTCTTCGTAAAGTGTTTAAATATGTTGCACCATACACCGGCCCAATGCCAACATACCCTGGTGGATATTGGTCTTGGGGTTTCTGCTCTGATGACGTTGAACCACCATTCAACAATTCATGCGTAGATTCTGCTCGTGCTGATGAAATCGCAAAAACTTGCAAAATTTACAATAAAGAATTGCACTCAGCAGTTTTTGCAGTTCCAAACTTCGTGAAAGAACTTGCTAATGGCTAATTTTGAAACCAAAAAATTAAATAAGGGGTTGCACGGCGAAATTGAAATCCCTGCAGATAAATCAATTTCGCACAGGTCATTAATTATTGGTTCACTCACAAAAGGAAAAATGAAAATTGAAAATTTTTCCTCTGCTGAAGATTGCGCCTCGACTCTTAAAATTTTGGTTGAACTAGGAGCAAAAATAGAACAGGTTGGAAGCACTTTATTTGTTGATTTTACGTCTTGCTATCAAGCGCCTAAAAGTATTTTGGATTGCGGAAATTCAGGAACCACAATGCGTCTTATGTCAGGTATTTTATCTGCCCAAAATTTCACATCAACATTATGCGGAGACGAAAGCCTTACAAAAAGACCAATGAAAAGAGTGACTGTGCCACTCAATGAAATGGGTGCACACATTGAAACAACAGAAGGACACGCGCCACTTAAAATCACGGGCGGGAAATTAAACCCTATAAAATATGAAAGCAAACTTGCTTCAGCTCAAGTGAAATCTTGTTTAATGCTTGCAAGCATTGCTCAAAATCTGCCTTTAGAATATACAGAACCAACACTTTCAAGAAACCACACAGAAAGAATGCTTGAATATTTTGGTGGAAAAATTGAAACAAAAGAACTTGAAGATAAAGTCCTAATTAAATTTGGCAAAATGGAGCTCACCGCCCACGATTTATACATTGCAGGGGATATTTCATCCGCCGCATTTTTTATAATTATGGCACTTATTGTTCCAAATTCCGAAATTACCATCAAAAATGTTGGGCTGAATGAAACTCGCTCAGGAATTATTGATGTGCTTTTAGACATGGGCGCAAATATTGAAATTTTAGACAAGAAGCTAATTTCAGGCGAAGAAGTTGCGAGTCTTAAAATAAAATATACGGAAAACCTCAAAGCAACAACTGTTTCAGGAAATATTATTCCAAGACTTATTGATGAAATTCCA
Source organism: bacterium (assembly GCA_017505585.1). Lineage (GTDB taxonomy): Bacteria > Cyanobacteriota > Vampirovibrionia > Gastranaerophilales > Gastranaerophilaceae > RGIG1918. The sequence continues at coordinate 23,510 of JAFVOZ010000030.1, read as the reverse complement.
ACACTCGCACTCCTTATGACACAAGCAGAAGGAATATCCGTGATTAAAGACGCGGGAGATTTAAGAAATAAAGAATCCGATAGACTGAAAACCGTCCACGATGAACTTACAAAACTCGGCGCAAAAATTGAAGAAAAAGAAGACGGTCTTATAATTTATGGCAAAACTCCGCTCCAAGGTGGCGCAACACTTAACACATACTGCGACCACAGGCTTGCTATGACATGGTTTATTGCAGGGCTCATCACAGAAAATCCAATTAATATTGATGGCTTTGAATGGCATAAAACCTCATTTCCGGAGTTTTTGGATAAATTTAATTCGCTTTTGAAATAACTGTTACGCGTGTCGCAAACTGTGGCATATTATTCGTAGGGTATTAATCAGGTGGTGTTTATGAAAAATAAAAAATCAGCATTCACGCTTGCTGAAGTTCTTTTGGTGCTTGCAATTATAGGTGTCATTGCAGCGGTTACAATTCCCGCCGTTATGCAACAATCAAGCGAAAAGAAATTCGCAACACTTGCAAAAAAATCAGCTTCGACATTACAAAACGCAATTGATCAAAAAATAGCTTCGGTGCCAGTTGGACCAGGAGATTTAAACGTAGGTTTTCTGCATTGGATAATTGACGGCGAAGAAGACGGAACAAACACTCTTAAGGTTATAAAAAGAAATAACCTGAACAACACAACAATTGCGCAAACGCCTGACGGTATGGTGTACTACATTTATAATTCCGATAGGTGTACAACACCAAGCACAAGGGCTAACCCTCTCGGGTGCGCGTCTTGGGTATTTGTTGATTTAGACGGTGCAGATGGACCAACTAAAACAACCGTTGAAAATGCCGTAACGAGGTACAGTCAGAGTTTTCAAAACGCAAAAGCTTATGACACTATCGGGCTCCGTGTAGAAGCTGACGGAAAAGTCAGAGCAAGGGGCCATGGCAATATAATCGGCACAAGAAGTATGAAATATTTAGGCACGGAATTAAGTGGACTCTAGTATCGTTTAAGTTTGTGTTGAACCAAATTTTAGGCTTGCTCTCGAATTGATCAATATATAATCAAGAGCACTGTCCGAACTCACATAAATTGCGGTATAACAAAAACAACTGTTACAAATTTATCCCCAATGCTAAAACAAGAAACCGTAAAGGCATACGATGTAATTTTTGTTGCCATGGACCCAAACGGCATGATTGAGCCATACCAAAGAACAATCAGCGGAGGTTACAGTATTGGACTAAGATCGCAAAGAGCCAAAAAATATCTAAACATGTAAATTTGTCTTGAATATGACAAAAAACCAAAAAGCCCCTGCGAACAGGGCTTTTTTTGGTATATGATTTTCGTGATTATTTTAAACTTCGATATATTCTTTTAATTTTTTAGAACGATTTGGATGACGAAGTTTGCGAAGTGCTTTTGCTTCAATTTGACGGATTCTTTCACGAGTAACGCCAAATAATTGACCAACTTCTTCCAAAGTTCTTTGACGACCATCATCCATACCGAAACGAAGTCTCAAAACATCTCTTTCACGAGGAGAAAGTGAAGATAAAACTTCAGCCAAGTCTTCTCTCAAAAGTTCGTGTGCAACGGTTTTAACCGGAGCATCAGCGTCTTTATCTTCGATAAAATCACCAAGACGAGAGTCTTCTTCTTTACCAACAGGAGTCTCTAAGCTCAATGGTTCTTGTGCCACTTTAACAATTTCGCGAAGTTTGTTAATTGAAATTCCCATTTCTGCTGATAATTCTTCTTCGGTCGGTTTGCGAGCAAGTTCTTGCGCAAGTTTTCTTGTAACTTTTTTAAGTTTATTAATTGTTTCAACCATGTGAACCGGAATTCTGATTGTTCTTGCTTGATCTGCAATTGCGCGAGTAATTGCTTGACGAATCCACCAAGTTGCATAAGTTGAGAATTTATAGCCTCTTTCGTGGTCAAATTTTTCAGCTGCACGAATTAAGCCCAAATTACCTTCTTGAATAAGGTCCAAGAATAACATTCCGCGACCAACATATTTTTTCGCAATTGAAACAACAAGACGCGAGTTCGCTTGAACAAGTTTTCTTTTTGCAATTGCACCAAGTTTACCGCCTGCAACAATTTTGCGTGCCAAATCAATCTCTTCGTCAGCAGATAAAAGCTTAATTCTTCCGATTTCGCGCAAATACATTCTAACAGGGTCATCAACTGAAATGCCTTTTGGCATAGTAATATCAGAACCATTTTCATCTTCTTCATCTGATCTTGAATCAAAATACGCGCCTGAAAGTGTGCCTTCCATGCTCATTATACCTTGGTTTCTGATAATGTTTGAAATGTTATCGGTTTCTAACCCTGTGCTTTCATAAAAATTATCTTCTTCAGGGGTTTGATTTTTGTCCATTACTGAAACCATAGAATCTTCGGCATTTTTTCTTCTGCTCATTAAAATAGCTCCATTCTTAATTTTGTAGGGTGTATTTCTCGTAAATTTCTTTCGAAATTTCTATTTTTTCCTTTTCGGATAAATCTTGGGACATAAACTTATTGCGAATTTTCTCTTTATCTATTTCTTTCTCTATGTTGTTAAGTCGCTCGAAAGTTTCGCACATAGCTTGTGTATATTCTTGATATGTCAATTTCTCATACTCATTTGAGGAATATATAAAATTAACAACCTGTTTTTGAATATCTGTGTCGTTACAAAACTCCAAAATAATTTTTTTTGCTAATTCACTATTATTATTTACCTCACATAATAATTTGTCAATGGCACGAAGAAGGTCGAAATTAAGGCTATCCAAGGCTTTGTAGCCAGAAATTAATTGTTGAAAATACACCTTTTTTTCAGGAGTTGACGCAACAAGTCCAAGTTTCACAAGATTTTCTTCCATTCTCTTGTGTCTTGAAGATGCGCTATTATCAACAACTTTCGCCACTTTTCGATTTGCTTCGCTATCTGTTTTTATAAATGTTTCGGATTGTAACAATTTTATCTGTTTTCTTAATATGTGTTCATCAACCTTTATTCTAAAGGCACTGTTTTTAATATACTCGGCAAGAATAACAGGATTTTTAATTTCTACCAAAATTTCAGCTATTTGGTGTACAATTGACCCTTTTTCCTGCGGAGTCATATCTGGAGTCATTTGTTCGAATGCTTGCTCAAGTGTGTAATCAATGTATAAAGGCGAATTTTTAACTTGCTCTATGTAGCCTTCAGCACCAAATTCTCTTATTATTTCATCTGGGTCTTTGCCACCAATTTGAGGTACAACACGAATTTCGCAAACATTTGATGAAGCGTCCGTGTAATTTGAGTCGTATTGCTTGATATTACCCAAATTTGCAAAAATTTGTTTTATAACTTCGCCGCCATTTTTAACCGCTTTTCTTCCTGCATTATCCGAATCAAACGCAAGGTAAATTCTTCTTGATTGGGTATATCTGCTCAAAAGCTTAATATGCTGTGGCGTAAGCGCAGTACCACATGATGCAACAGTGTTTTTAACTCCGTTAACTTGAGCCGAAATAACATCAAAATAACCTTCCATAATAATCACGGAATCTGCCTCTTTAATAGCGTCTTTTGCGGAATTTAGTCCGTATAAAATTGAGCTTTTATTATAAATTTTGCTATCAGGCGAATTTAGATATTTCGGATTTTGTCCGTCCATAATCGCACGGGCACCAAACGCAACGGGCGAATCATAAGTGTCAAAAATCGGAATAATGATTCTATTCTTAAATCTGTCAAATATCCTCCCTTCTTTTTCGGAGACGAGCCCTGCATCTAAAAGTTCCTCTTTTGTAAATTCTTTTTTTAATTCACATGCCAAAGCATCATTAGAATTTGGAGCAAGACCAAGTCTAAATTTAGTTATAGCAACCTCTCCTACTCCTCTTTTTTCAAGGTATTCAAGCGCTCCTTTATTGTTCAAAAGATTATTATGATAAAACTTCATTGCAGTATTTACTGCAGATAACAATGTATCTTTTTCTTTTTTGCTTTGTTCAATTTTATCGGCACTTAAACCCCTTGGAAGCTCAATTCCCAAGATATTCGCCTGCTCTTGCACAACTTCAGAAAAATTTTGATTGTGATATTTCATCAAAAAAGTTAAGACATCTCCACCTGCACCACAGCCAAAACATTTAAAAATTTGTTTTGACGATGTCACCACAAAAGAAGGTGTTTTTTCATTGTGAAAAGGGCAAAGTCCCATATAATTATGACCTGATTTTTTAAGCACAACATATTTTGATATAGTTTCAACTATATCAAGTGAATTTTTGATTTGCTCAACCGCGCTTTGATATGAAATTTCTGACATTAATTCTTAAATCGTGCTTCTTTTAAATCAACTTCTTCTCTTCTTGTTAACTTTTTAACACCCTTGAAAACTTTTTTAAACCCTAAATTGCAAAAAAATTTAAAAAAGTTTACAGTTTACACTTAATTTCTTTATATGTTTTAAGTGCAAATTGGTCACTCATTCCTGCAACATAGTCTATTGCAAGCTGTTCGCAATCTTTTTCTTTGTAATAGTTGAATAAATCAATAACTATATCTTTAACATTTTGCTCTTTTTTCTTCGCTCTTTCGTTAAAATAAACATTTTCAAACATCCAAGCGCGAAGTTTGTTTAAATATTCAGCGCATCCTTTGCTCATTGATATTTCAGGTTGGTTAACACTATGAATATAAATATCTTGAACAACTTTGGTTATTCTTTGATTTTTCCGAACCCCAAAATATTCTAAAAATTCGCGTGGAATATCAGTAATTTTGATAACTTTTTTTCTTATTGCATCTTCAATATCATGATTTAAATATGCAATTCTATCTGCAATTTTAACTATTTGCCCCTCAAGTGTGCAAGGTTTATTTGGTCCCGTATGGTTTAATATGCCGTCTAATGTTTCATAGCACAAATTCAATTTTTCAATGTGTTTTACAACGCGAACACTATGAACATTATGTGAAAAACCGCCTGCTACAACCTGATTAAGCGCATCTTCGCCAGAATGCCCAAAAGGAGTGTGCCCAAGATCGTGCCCGAGTGCTATTGCTTCAGTTAAATCTTCATTCAAGTTTAAAATTCTTGCAATTGTTCTTGAAATTTGCGAAACCTCAAGAGTATGCGTAAGACGAGTCATTAAGTGGTCATTTGTCGGGTTAAAGAAAACTTGAGTTTTTCTTTTTAGCCTTCTAAATGCTTTAGAATGCAAAATTCTATCTCTATCCCGCATAAAAGGAGTTCTATACACACATTCTTCTTCAAAATTTTCTCTTCCCTTAGAATTTACAAATTTCATTGCATAAGGAGAAAGTGTTTCTTCTTTTTCTTTATACATTTCAATTATATTTTCTAAATTATTTTCCATATTAATCCTAGTTTTTCACAACTTCGATTTTTTCAAAATTTGTAAGGTATGGCAAGTGCTCTTCTCGAATTAATTCCCCCGGAAGAAGAACCGAAATCCCGGGTGGGCAAAGTGCAATAATTTCAGAGCATATACGCCCTATCGCTTCTTCTTTTTTAACCACTTCCTTTTCGCAAAAATATGCAATTCTTGGCGTCATAATAATTTCAGGATCAACAAGTGGAGTATATTTCACAACATTTTCGGTTGTTTTTGTATATTCTCTTGAAGCAATTTTTTTGAAACAATCTAAAAGATAATCAAATTCGCTTTTTCTTCCGCCAATATTAGAAAGAATTAAAATTCCCTCATCTGAAGCTGATTCAACTTCAACCCTAAATTCATCTTCTAAAATTTTCTCAAGCTCAATTCCTGATAACCCTTTAACCTTAATGAATATTTTTGTAGGGTCAAAATTGAGTTGGTCTTTTCTTGAAAGCACGGACACATTTTTAATATTTTTTGCTTTATCTCTAAAATACAAAGCATTATCTATTGCATTATCAATTAATTCTAAGCCTTTTTTTGAATTTAAATAAGCACGGGCGGAATCCAAACTTGCAAGAAATAACATTGAAGGGCTTGTTGAATGAATCATCATTAAAGCTCTTTCAACTTCATCAGGATCAAGCAAAGAATTATGCGCAATGTGAAGCATTGAGCTTTGAACCATTGAACCGCCAGTTTTATGAAGCGAATTAACAGTTGCATCTGCGCCCAATTCAAGTGCAGTTTGCGGAAGTCTGTCACTGAAATTCCAAAGTGAACCGTGCGCTTCATCCACCACAAGCGGAACATTATACTTTTTGCAAACCTTAGAAATTGCTTTAATATCTGAAATTACGCCCTCATAAGTCGGATTTGTAATCCAAACAAGAGCAATATTTTTATTTTCTTTTAATTTTTTCTCAACGGAACTTGCACTGACCGCACCAAAAATTGCCCAATCATCAAGCTTTTTAGGAATTAGCCAATTAGGTTCTGCGCCCGTAATTACCATTCCGCAAAGCACGGATCTATGGCAATTTCTTCCTATCAAAATTTGACTGTTTGGTTTTGTTGCACCAAGAGCTATTGCCAAGTTTCCGATTGTTGAACCGCCTGTTAAAAAGAAAGTTCTTTGGGAATTAAAAGCATCTTGCGCAAACTTTTGTGCACGTTTAATTGCACCTGTTGCAGGGTGAAGCGTGCCTAAATTATCAAATTCATCCGTTGTATCAAGCGCAAAAACATCTTTCCCAACAAGGTCGATAAACTTAGGCAAAACTGCAGCACCACGATTATGCCCAGGAATGTGGAAACCTGTCATAGGATTTTTCTTGTATGAGTACAGAGCATCCAATATCGGGGTTTTTATATCTGATTTTTTCTTTCTTCTGAAAAACAATCTTTTTAAGTTTATCATTCCAAGATTATTACATGAAAACAAAATAAAATAGCAAAAAAATATTTTTTCATGTTTTATACGTACAACTATTCCATTCCGAATAACAAAATGATATAATTAATTCGTTTTGTGAAGGTAAATGACGAGGTAAAATGGTTGATAACAGGTCAGCCGGTGTTTTGGGTATAGGCGGCAGTTTTAATTTTAAATCTGGCGATATATCAGGAACAGCAGCTAAAACGAGTGATGATAAACAAGACCAAGGCACGGAATACTTTTTGTACGAACAAAATGAAGATGAACGCGAACAAAAAGAAAGATACCGTGACAGGTCACATGAGCTGCGCGCTTCCTTAAATTCGCTTGCTGTTATGAACTCTGCCAATATTCGCTTAAGAAAAGCAAAAGAAAAAGCTTTGGAAAAAGAACAGAAAAAAGCAGTTAATTCCTCGGACGACTTTGACATTGACGTTGACGAAGATTAATTTTAAGAGGATAGTATGCCAACAATAATTGAAGATATTACGGCAAGACAAGTTTTAGATTCAAGAGGAAACCCCACAATTGAAACAGATGTTGTGCTCTCATGTGGCGTAGTGGGAAGAGCTTCCGTTCCGTCAGGCGCATCAACAGGTATAAACGAAGCACAAGAACTTCGAGATGGCGATGATTCGATGTATCTTGGCCGTGGTGTTTTGCAAGCGGTTGATAATGTTAATTCCATTATTGCACCAGAGCTTATTGGGCAAAATGCCTCTAACCAGCAAGAAATTGACCGTTTGATGATTATATTGGACGGCACTGAAAATAAATCTCGCCTTGGCGCAAATGCAATTTTAAGCGTTTCTTTAGCTATCGCTCGCGCTTGCGCGCTCGCATTTGAAATGCCGCTATATAGATACATTGGCGGAATTAACGCATTGGTTCTCCCAACTCCTATGATGAATGTGCTAAATGGCGGAATGCACGCTGATAACAATGTGGATTTTCAAGAATTTATGATTATCCCCGCAAATGCCGTGAATTTCCAAGATGCTGTTCGCGTTGGGTCTGAAGTGTTCCACAGCTTAAAAAAAGTTTTGCAAGAGAAAGGGCACATGACATCTGTTGGCGATGAAGGCGGATTTGCTCCAAATCTTTCATCAAACGAAGAAGCCCTTCAAGTGTTGCTTGAAGCAATAGAGGAAGCAGGCTACACAACAGACGATGTGAAAATTTCATTAGATGTTGCATCAAGCGAATTTTATTGGGACGGAAAATACACATTGAAAGGTGAAAATAGAATCCTTACAAGCGATGAAATGGTCGATTTTCTGGAAGATTTAGTTAACAGATACCCAATTATCTCAATTGAAGACGGGCTTGCAGAAAACGATTTCGAAGGCTGGAAAAAACTCACTCAAAGACTAGGGGGCAGATGTCAGCTTGTGGGCGATGATTTGTTTGTGACCAATACCGAACTGCTTAAAAAAGGGATTGAAGAAAATTATGCAAATTCAATCCTTATTAAAGTAAACCAAATTGGTACACTTACAGAAACTTTAGATGCAGTTAATATGGCACAAAGCGCAGGTTATAAAGCAATTGTTTCCCACCGCTCAGGCGAAACTGAAGACACATTTATTGCAGACCTTGCAGTTGCACTAAACGCAGGGCAAATTAAAACCGGCTCACTTTCTCGCTCTGATAGAGTTGCAAAATATAACCAATTAATTAGAATTGAACAGCAATTAGGCTCATCTGCAAAATACTTGGGACTAACAACATTCAACGGGCAAAAAGCCTCTTTAATGTGCCCGATGTATTAATTTCGCACTACAAACTCTTCAACTCTTCCAAAACCCCGCGAAGCGCGATTTTCACATGGGCATAATTTAAACCGCCTTGCATATAAACTGCATAAGGCTCACGAATCGGCCCATCTGCAGAAAGTTCCATAGTTGAGCCCTCAACAAAACTTCCGCCAGCCATAATGAGCTTATTTTCATACCCTGGAACATCGTCTGGAATTGGGGTTAAGTGAGAATCAACGGGCGAATATTTTTGAAGTGCCCTGCAAAATGCTTTTTGCATTTCAGGGTCTTCAAGTTTTATTGCCTGAATTAAATCCGTTCTTTTTTCTTTTGAGCGAGGGTAAGTTTTAATGTTTATATTTTCAAAAGTTTTAGCTGCAAGAATTGCGCCTTTGTGCGCTTCAGCAACCACTGATGGTGCCATAAAGAAGCCTTGGAGCATAGTGCGTGTTTGGTTAAACATTGCGCCACCTTCACCGTATATCCCAGGCGCTGTAAGGCGAGCAGCACATAAGTCAACTAAGTCAGCGCGGCCTGCAATATAGCCACCTGCTTCCACTATTCCCCCACCCGGGTTTTTAATTAAGCTGCCACAGATAATATCTGCACCAACTTCAAGCGGTTCTCTATCTTCAACAAATTCGCCATAACAATTGTCCACAAAGCAAATTGCGCGAGGATTTTGTTTTTTCACAACGTCCACTATTCTTCCTATTTCATCAATTGAAACAGAAGGACGAAGGTTGTATCCTCTTGACCTTTGAATTTCAACAACTTTTATATCGTCGTTCATTTTTCTTATAATTTCACCATAGTCAACAAGTTTGCCACCAATTAACGGAATTTCAAGATAATCAACTCCGTGCCCCCAGAGGCTCTCAGGCGTTTTTGCTTTATGGCCGATTAGTTCTTCTAATGTGTCATAAGGAGTTCCTGTTGCAGACATTAAAATATCGCCCATTCGAAGAAGACCAAACAAAACACAAGCAATAGTATGTGTTCCAGACACAAAATACGGACGAACAATTGCTTTTTCAGCTTTAAATGCTTGGGCAAAAACTTTATCAAGTGCTTCGCGCCCCATATCATCGTGCCCGTAACCTGTTACCGTATAGAAATGCTCTTCTCCGATTTTATTATCCATAAAAGCTTGAAGAACTTTTTCTTGGTTATATTCCTTAATTTTATCTATTTCCGCAAAACGGGATTGAACCTCTTCTTCAGATTTTTTAATTATCTCCCTTGGGTCTTCTTTAATTCTGATTTTTACTGCCATATTTTATGTGTCACTTTCAAAGTTTTTGTTTATTAATTTTTCAAAGTCAGAAGGCTTAACTTCTTGAATAAAGTTTTTAAATTCTTCTTCCTCTTGTTTATCTTTTTCTGAATTTACCGAAATTGCGCCACGTGCCATAACTTCAGTTGAAACATATATTGGTGCTTTAGCTCGAAGTGCAATAGAAATTGCATCAGACGGTCTTGAATCAACATAAATTTCTTCGCCGTTCATATTTTCAATCACAATTGTTGCAAAATATGTTTGCTCATTCACATCCGTTATTTCAACATATTTAAGCTCGCCATTCATTTGGTCAACAAAATCAACGAACAAGTCGTGCGTCATTGGGCGAGTGCTTGGTATATTTTCAATTTTTCTAATAATAGAACTTGCTTCAGCAGAGCCAATCCAAATCGGAAGAGCTTTTCTGTTATCTAAATCATTGAGCACAACAATCGGCGTTCCTGTTCTTGTGTCGAGTGCTATACCCATTACATTCATTTCAATCATTTTTATCATTCCTTTACTAATAAAAGCATTATACAATATTTTCCAGATTTTGTAATAAAAAATTGTAATTTTCATCAATTGTTTTATAATTAATCTATGAAATCTTGGTTAAAAGTTTTTCTCATAGGTGCAGTTGTAATCGCACTTCTCGACTTTCTTATTTATGTTAATATCCCAAGATTTATTACTGCGGAAAATATCGTTTCGTATTTCAAAAAATATACACGGCTCGAAATAACCTTAGAAAATTTTTTAATAAAACCAAAATATCATTCATCAACAACGATTACTTTTGATAATTTAATTGTGGATTATCCTGAACCTTATGGGAAAAATCTCCTCACAGTCAAAAATTTTAATTTTAAATATTCACACGGTATATTTATCCCAAAAAAAGGGTTTGACATTAACGCCGAAAATTTTAAGCTCTCGTTTTTGAAATACGGGGATATAAATCTTGATTCGTATAGCTTGGAAAAATTTGGAAACTTCTTAAAGAAACATAAAAATATCAAATTTTTCCTCAAAAATTATGACATTTCTTGCAAAGACGGCGAAACAAAAAAAGAATTTCAGCTCATCGGAAAAAATTTCGCATTTAACTCAGATAGAAACAACTTGGAAACAAACATTCAAGGGAACATTAAAACAGGTGGCAAATTCACGCCATTTGAATTTTATTTGAAAGGCAAAAACTCTTTCAAAAACGCAAGTCTTAAGGATTACGCAATTAAACTTAAAGCACCCAACATTGATTTAGAAGCACTTACACCTTATTTTGCCCTATCGAGCGTTGCTCCAAAAGATATCAAAGGGAAAGCAAACATCAATATTTATTCAAAAGAAAATGAACTTAAAGGCGAAATTGAGATTTCAAACTTAAGAATAACTGATGAAAACTATAATGTAAAACAAGGCAAAGCCATTAAAATCGCGCCAAATTTAAGTTTTGACAAAGACACCTTAAATATTTTGAACACAAGGGTAAAATCTGAAAAAATTGATATTGCGCTAAACGGCAAAGTTAGGAATTATCTAACAAAAAACCCTGAACTAAACATAAATTGTAAATTCAAAAATACTTCGCTCGATGAAATTACTTGGCTTGCGCCAAATTTTGTTGAAGCTCAGCTTGATGCAATAAGAAAACTTAAAAAATACGGAGCAGACGCAACTTTAAACGGCGAAATAAATATTTCTGGCGATTCTTTAAAACCTGATATTTTCGGGAAAATAGATATTAAAAATATCATCGTTTTAAAAAACGCACTAAAAATTCCACCATCAACAGGCTCTGTTGAATTTAAAAAAGATAAGGCGGATATTTTTGTGCATGCATTTGCAGGCGAAGGCGAATGGGTTGAAATTAAAGGCATTGCCGAATTATATGGAGAACAAGCTGGCGAATTTAAAATCACTTCATCCAAAAATGTTAATTTAAAAACCGCAGAAACAATTCTTCTTCCCGTACGAGATGTTGTCATATTTCCTTTAGGTCCAGTTCCTTTGCTTGATATCGAAGGATTCGGCGCAATCGATTTATATATTAAAGGCACAAGAACAAAAGGAATTCTTGAAGGCTGGTTTAAATTTGATAAGGCAAGCGCAAAATTTAAAAATACAAACACCGGTTTGAATTCAGGCTCTGGCACAATTTTATTTAAAAAAGATAAAATTTTATTCAACGGAATTAATGCAAAACTAAAATCTGCGCCGATTAAAATTAACGGCAGTGCCGACATAGAAGCAAATGTTTTTATGGATATAGCGGCAAATAATGTCACAAACAGGGATATTTATGAAATTATCAAAGAAAATGTTGACGAGAAAATAATTCAAAAATTTGAAGCACTAAACCAAATTAAATTTAAAACAAACACAAATATCAGATTCAAACATAAATTTGATATCAATTTTTCAAATATTAAACTCTCAGAGCTTGGTTTAGAGGGGAAAACAGAATTTGTAAATTCCAAAGACCAAGATATCAAACAAAAAAGCGGTCAAATCATAATTAAAAATAACAAAATAAAAATTGATAACCTAAATCTTGAATTTAAAGGTCAAGATATATTTTTAAATTCCATAATAGAAAAACTTTTCAATGCCGAACTCAACTCCAATAAAGCGAAGTTTACAAAACCAAGCTTTAAAGGTAATTTAAAATTTAACGATTTTGCACTCAGCTTGATAAAAGAAGAATTGAATAAATTCTTCCCGCAAAATAAATTAAAATTTTTATCAAATTTTGAAAATTTCACAGGCGCACTTTCAGCTGATGTGAATTTTAATAATTCAGAACTGAATAGCGATATTGAACTATCTGATATCTCTTGTTTTGACAAAGCCAAACAAGTAAAAATCCTTATGAATTCAGGAAAAATCAAACTTAAAAAGGATAGGCTGATACTTGATGCCTTAAATATCAACTATGGCGAAATCCCAATTTATTTCAACGCAATTATCTCAAACATCAAAAGTTCACGTCCTTATCTTGATTCCCGTTTTGCAATCAGCTTGAACGAAAACAATGTTGATAAATATATAAACAAAAACCTTGTATATCCTATAAAAATCAAAGGCGAAGTGCTGGGAAAAGGCATTTTAAAAGGTTACTCCGATGACTATATGCTATACACAACATCAACACTTAACCCAAATAATGACATTTACTATATGGGCGCAAACTTGGGTGATGAAACAAACAAAAGAGAATTAAAAACAGTTATAAACTTCAAAGGAAATAACGCAAATATTCATAAAATTGAATATTTGAAATATATCATCTCCCAAAACAACCGCCCTAGCGCACTTCCTATGATCAAAGTTTCAGGAAATATTCAATCGAAAAATAAGAAAATTTTCTTGAATGATTTTAAAATTAAAACTCTAAACCCAACAAGCACAAGAATTTTCAATATTCTCTTTAAGAAATCCATACTAAAACAAGGGCAATTCACATCAGATGTAACATTAAACGGCTCAGGCGAGAATATAAAAATTACAGGCGATGCAACTCTTGATAACATCAACATACCGCTCTATAACGCCAAAATAAATAATGCCAAATTTAATTTCGAAAACGACACGATTGTATCAACCTTCAAGGGGCAAGCCTATAACTCCGATGTGCTTATTAACACAATTGCAGAAAACAAAATAACACTTCCTCTTGTTGTAAGAAAAATGGATATCGAAAGCCAATCAATTGATATCGGAGAAATTATAAATGAATTTTCAACACTCAACACCATCAAACAACATCAATATCTTATCGCGGGCGAACAATTAGGACTAAACCCTAAAGATTTAATTATTAAAGACGGTTCCTTTAAAGCTGAAAATATCCAACTCTACAATATAAATGCAAAAAATATGCAAGCAAAATTCAATTTGCTTGAAAATTCTCCACTAAAATTTAGCGATTTAATTTTTGATATTGCGGGTGGCGAAGTAAAATCCACTGGCAAATATGATTTTAATACAAATTCCGTTGCACTTAATGCAAAAATCAATTCTTGCGAAGCAGACGAACTCACAAAGAGCTTCCTTGGAATATCAGGTCAGATATACGGAAAATTAGATGGCGAAGTAACTCTCAATGCAAGTAAATTAAACACAACAGAAGGAATTAAAACACTTACAAGTAACGTTTGGTTCACGGTAAAAGACGGCAAAATGCCAAAACTTGGCTCACTTGAATATTTAATCAGAGCCGGAAATTTATATAAAAGCGGAGTTTTCGGACTCACTTTAAATAACGTAATAGATGTTTTAATTCCTTATAAAACAGGCGAATTCCAAGCAATCAACGGCAATTTAAACATTCAAAACGGAGAAGTTGAAAAACTCGAAATATTCACTCAGGGCGAGAATATGAGCTTATATATTGTTGGAAGCTATAATATTTTAGAAAATTTTGCAAACATTGAACTTCTTGGAAGATTAAGCAAAAAAATATCAACATTACTTGGCCCTGTCGGCAATGCTTCGCTAAACAGTGTTATTAACTTTGCAAGCGGAAACAAAAAATTCGAAACGGATAAAAATGAAATTATAAAAAATATCAATAAAATTCCGTTAATCGAAATATCGAGTGAAGATTTTAGAATTTTCAGCGCAAAAATTCTTGGAGATATTAACAAAAATAATTATATTAAAGCATTTAATTGGTTGAATTAAGCTATAATAAACTTGTTTTTTTGGGTGAAAGATAGTAAAATGCAAAAGTTATCTTTAGACGGGGTAATTAGATGAAAAAAATATTAATGATTTTTGTGGCTCTGTTTATGAGCATTATGTGCACAGCTTGCCTTAACAACTTCAACAGTTTTGCAGTACAGGAACTTAACAACAAGGCGCAAGAATATTTAAATAAAGGCGATGTAGAAAAAGCGATTTCAAGACTTGAATCAAATGTCGATATAGACGGCGGCGTTTTTGAAACAAGATATAATTTAGCAGTTGCTTACGTTCGAGCAGAAGAATTTGAAAAAGCACTTGCTCAATTAAAAATTGCAAAAGAACTAAAGCCTGAAAATGCTGAAGTTTACTATGTGACAGGTGTTGCAGCAGAGGGAATGGCAAATTCTATTATCGAAGATGATAAAGATGATGACGACAAAAAGAAAGAATTATCCACGGAAGATAAGCAAAAAATCACAAATTATTTGAATTTGGCGATCAATTCTTACAATGAATATATTGAAAAAGACCCCGCAACAAACGAAAAAGGTGCCATTGAAGAAAAAATGATGGAATTGATTAATGAAATTATAAAATACGACCCCGAATACAAACAAAATCAAGCAAAAAATACTAATGCGGAAAATTAATTCATGATGCATCCGCCTTCAACAAATTCGTTTGAAATTTTTGGGATGAACATAAAATTTTACGGAATTGTGATGTCTGTTGCACTTATTTGTGCAATGTGCGCCATATTTTTTATCACAAAAAAAATATATAAAAACAAAATAAGTTTCGATTTTCTTTTGGATTTATTCCCAGTTGTTGTTATTTCAGGAATTTTAGGCGCAAGATTATATTATGTTCTTTTGAATTTACCGTTTTACGCGGTGCAACCCGAAGAAATCTTTGCCATTTGGCACGGAGGATTAAGCATTCACGGGGCAATTATTTTTGGAATAATTGCAGGAATTATTTATTGCAGAATAAAAAAACAAAATGTTTTACTCTGTGCTGATGTCTGTATTTTGGGTCTGCCAATCGGGCAAGCAATCGGAAGATGGGGGAACTTTTTTAACTCCGAGGCATTTGGCACCCCAACGAAACTTCCATGGGGGCTATATGTGCCTGAAAACCTAAGACCCGAACAATATGCAAATTTCGAATTTTTTCACCCGACATTTTTATATGAATCAATTTTAAATCTTGTAATTTTTGCGGTTCTTTTATATCTAACAAAAAAGGGCCAAAAAACTGGCATTATTTTCTTTTCTTATTTTATTTTATATGCAATTGCAAGATTTTTAGTTGAAAGCTTGAGGGTAGACAGTGTTTTAAATATCGGAATATTCCCCGTTGCACAAATCGCATCTATCCTTATGTTTATAATAGGAATAACAGGAATTTTGGTAACCAGAAAAAATGCTAATTGATTGTAATGTAATTGCATATTATACAGTAGAAGAAGCTCTGCCTTTTAAAAGGTATAAAAGCGGCGAATTAGATGCTGAAAAAGCACCATATAGCGAGCTTAAAGACGATAACAACCCAACTCTTATCATCCCGCAAGATATAGTTTCTGATTCAGGCTACGGGATTAAAAAAGGATTTTATAAAACAAAATTATCTGATGAATTTGATTTTTTAATTATTCACTCAAACGGGGTAATTAGAGCAAAAGCTCCGATTTTGAAAATTGAAACAATCAAAAAAGATAAAAAGACCCTGAAAAAAGATAAAAGTTGGCAATTTTGGCACAAAAAAGACCACTTGGGAGAAGATAGCGCAGAATTTGTGCATCAAAAGGCGGAAATACGCTACGACGAAGGAAACGATAGCTATATTATTTTCTGGGAAAGAGGAAACACAAAAGTAACGGCTTTAATAAAACTCTAAGTATCGAGTAAAATCTCAATAGGAGAACTGTTCACAAACTGCTTCGCCCTTTTTATAAATTCAAATTCTTCGATAATGTTTTCCGTTATTTCATCCGGCACAAGCTCAAATGCATCTTCTTGCAAATTCAGAACCTTATTTTCTAAAATTTCAATTATATTTTTATCTTGCAAGATATCAATTGCAAATTGCACAAAATCATCTGTGACCCCAAGACCTTGCGCCATTTTAGATATTTCAAAAATACCTTCTTTTTTTCTTTGTGCAAATTTCAGCATTTTAAAAATGTCAAAAATATAAGTTTCAAGGTTAGATGAAAATTCTTCTTTCATAAAATAAGCAACATTCGCCTCAGCATTTTCTATAATTAAATTAATTGAACAGCAATCAGAAGGATAGTCAAAAAACATTATTTTTTCCGCTTTTTCACCGCAAGCTAAAATTGCATTTTTTAAATTTTCATAATTTTCTAATTTTTTAATTGTTGCAAACTTTTTAGCATAAATTTTAATATCCGAATTTTTTGCAAAAAAAGTATTCAAGGTATCGTATATATCCTCTTTTTTTCTATAATCAAAGGTTTTAAGTACATTTGCTTTTTCTAAACTCGGCATATCAATATCAATTATTTCCGCTTGGATATTCTTTTCTCCGTTGAATTCATTTTCTTTTAGAGTAAAAATAACGTCGGCAACCTCTCCCTCCAGCCCTTTAAAACTCGGCTTATTCCACCAAACGCAAGGAATAAAATACCCGTTTTGCTCAAAAGTTAATCTCAGATGTTTTCCTTCTTTCCCAATTTGCTTAAAATTTTTAAGTATTGCATCTTTAAGCAAAAAACAAGGGGGTTCGTTTGCTTCACCAAAAGGCTCGAGAAGAGATAATTTTTCAATTAATTCAAGATTTATTTCACTTGCGCTAAGTTCAAGGTCGATAAGCACTTCAGGCTTAAAATTCTTGTTTATTTCATCCACATCGGAATTCAATTTTGCAGCAATTTGAGAAAACGAATAATTTTCAGGGTCAAAAGAAAAACCGCCCGCAAATTTATGCCCGCCCGATGTTATAAATAATTCTTTATTATCGGCCAAAATAGTTGAAATACTAAAAGGTTCAACCCCGCGAATTGAGCACCTGCCAATATTATTTTCGTCGTATGTTGCAATAAATACGGGCTTTTGGTATTTTTCTACAAGGCGAGAGGCAACAAGCCCAATTATCCCAATGTGCCAAGACTTATCCTCTAAAAAAATCATGGGCGAATTTTGATTTTGAATTTTTGTACAGCACTCAGCATAAATTTCATCAGACAACGCCTGTCTGATTGCGTTCAAATTGTTTAATTTTTCAATGTTTTCCGCCATTGTAAATTCATTGTTTGTATATAGCGCAAGATATGCTTCACTCGCATCAGACAACCTTCCCGAGGCATTAATTCTTGGAACAAGCGTAAAGGCTATCATCTCTGATGTAATTTGACCTTCAACTCGGGCAAGCGCAAAGATTTTTTCAATTACGGGGTAATTGCCGTTATTTATTTCCTTAAGCCCCGCTTTTACAATTTGCCTGTTTAGCCCTAAAAGCGGTACAATATCACCTATTGTTCCAATTGTTGCAAGAACAAGGAGCTCTTTTTCTAATTCCGTTTGCGCTTCACCGCGCAAAAGTTCAAGAGAAAGCAAATAAGCAACGCCCGCGCCTGATAACATTGAAATTTCTCCAATATCTTTAACAGGCAAATCAGGACGCAAACTATCTTTCGCATTCGCATCAATCACCGCATAAGCAGATTCAACTTTTTCATTCTGCGCGTGGTGGTCGGTAATAATTGTGTCAATTTTCATACTCTTTAAAGTTTGTATGATTTTAGCGTCTGAAATACCGCAATCGAAAGTAATTAAAAGCTTAATTTTTTCACGCGTAATGTATGGTATGAGCACACTTAAATCAAGCCCGTGCCCATTTTTTATTCTGTGTGGAATAAAGTGAAGATAATTGGCACCCAAGGCATCAAGGCATTTTGACATAATAACGCTTGATGTTACGCCGTCACAGTCAAAATCTCCCCAAATTAATATTTTT
This sequence comes from bacterium, assembly GCA_017505585.1. Lineage (GTDB taxonomy): Bacteria > Cyanobacteriota > Vampirovibrionia > Gastranaerophilales > Gastranaerophilaceae > RGIG1918. The sequence continues at coordinate 4,955 of JAFVOZ010000030.1, read as the reverse complement.
TCTTTGTTTTCAATAACACACTTTATTCTGGAAACTGCGCGCTCCATATCTTGAAAATATTTTAAACCCTCAATTTGCGCGTTTGAATAAGTTAAAAAATCGGAAAAATCTTCTTCTTTGATTCCTCTTGAAAACAAAATATTTTCAACAACATTAAAATTCTTGTTGCCCTCTTTGATTTTCCAATTGCTTTTCAAAATAACTCCCCTCAGCTTGATTATAACAAACTAATAAACTAAAATAAAGTTATGAAAAAAGTTGCAATAACAGGCAATATTGCCTCAGGAAAATCTGCTGTTGAAGATATTTTAAAGTCGTATGGGTATAAAACTCTTTGCGCAGATAAAATTGTTGCAAATCTATATCAAAATGAAAAAATTCTTGCCCAACTTGAAAATACATTTAGCACATCAGAAAAAAAAGAAATAGCGCAAATTGTGTTTAACGATGCTCAAAAAAAACTTGAGCTTGAAAAAATCATCCACCCGTTTGTGAAATCTGAAATTTTAAATTTTTTCCAAAAAAACTCCTGAGAAAAGCTTATTTTTGTTTCCGTTCCGCTTCTTTTTGAAGCTGGTTTTGACACAATGTTTGATAAAATTATATTCGTTACAGCAGATGAAAACACAAGGCTCAAAAGGGTAATGAAAAGAGATAATTGCGACAAAAATTTTGCACAAAAGAAAATCTCAGCACAAGCACCCGAAAAAGGCAAAATCGAAAAATCGAATTACATAATTAAGAACAACTCAAGCTTTGAAGAATTAAAAAAGCAAGTTGAAATTATGCTTGGAACTTTTTAAAGTTTTCAGGCAATTGTTCTGCCGAAATGTCTAGGTTAATTTTATTTGCTGCATTTTGCGGCATTTGAGAATTTACAATTTCAACTTTTTCTTCGCTTGTTAATTCTTTTTCAGGTTTTTTATCGCCTTTATCTTTTTTGAAAATCTTTTCAAAAACATCAGCCATAGGAGTTGCAAAAAGCGGAGTAATTATTCTTTTTCCTATGATTTGAGAACCAACAAGTGTTCCTAAAACGCAAAGCCCTGTTCTTGCAAGACCTTTTCCCATGTTGAGTTTTGAAAGAGATTCTTGAAATCTTTTTTCATCAAAAGCTTCTTTTGATTTTTCAAGCAACTTCATAGTATTATCTTTTAATGTTTTTTCATTAAAATATTTAGGAGCAATCTTTTTATCAAATAATTTTTCCATCCAGCCCTTCATTGGAAGTCCGATTGCAAACGCTGTGATTACGTTCATAATGCCGTTTCCGAGGTCAAGAGCTGCAACGAAAGATCTTTTTTCTTCAGGGATTTTTTTGTTTTTCATTGATTGCGTTACATAATAGTATGTTGCAACAACATCCTTCGAAGTGGTCGAAGCAAGAGCAATAGCAGATGCTGCACCCGCAACGGATGGCTTGCACAAACTTTTCATCATTTTTGAATTAGAAAGGCGGTTTATAGCTTTAACACCTATTCCCATTATTTGCCCTCCTTCTCAATTTTTTGTGCCGAAGGTTGAACTTGGGCTTCAGCTTTTTTTGCTTCAGATTCTTTTTTAGAATTTGCAAGGCTTGGGAAGAATTTTTCAACAATTCTTGGATATGCCCAGTTCAAAATACCACAAGTTACAGGCAGAGTTAAAAGACTCAATACAATGCCGAGATATTTCTTATTAGAGCTTAACATATCGCCTGCTTTTGCAATTTTAGCATTCACAAATTTTTCTATTGTTGCAGCCCTTGTCGCTTCTTCGATATTTGCATATTTATCAGGCTTTTCTTCAAGAAGCTTTTCGGCATTTTTCTTAACAGTTTCTTTAATGGATGCCAAAATTTCGTCTTCGATTTTTGCATCTTTTGGCACCTTACCATTATTTGCACTTTTGAGTTCTTTTATTTTGTTTGTGTAATCCTTAACACAAATTGCATTTTCTTTAGTTAAAATATCTTCTGTTGCGACATTCTGCAAATTTTTTGTTTCTTCTTCAATTGCTTGTCTAAATGTAGCATCTTGGCGTGCTTTAATTTCCTTCAGTAAATCTTCTTTGCTGATGTTTGGTTTTTCCATTTTTATGATTTTTTTGAGATAAGAATCCTTTTGTTTAGCTCTTAAATCCATCCCTTCAACACCGCCCGTTGAAGCATATTTATCAAGAGCATCATTCAATGCTTTAACAACACTCATTTGAGCAGCAACCGCAATAACTGCCGAAATTGGTTGTCTTAGGGCTGAATACATTTTTGTCTCTTTATCTTTTTTACTTAACGGGTTAAACGCAATGAAAATTGGTGCAACAACAGCCGTACCAAATGCTGTCACCAAAATATTCATATATTCGCCGTCTTTCAAATTAGAAAGAAGTTTTCCAAATTTTCCCATTGTTTGGTTTAGGGCTTCATCATAAGAATCGCCTTTAGGTTTAGACAATTCAATATTTGCGCTTGCCATTTTGACACTTTTAGCACCGGCCTTAGCCTGTTCAGCGACCGCCTGCACCCCTTTCCCAATATTCGCAGTTATCTTCCTAACATTCATAACAAGTCCTTCTTCCATATTAATAAAAACAGGAAAAAGAAAAAAATTGCCTTTTTATTAATTTTTTGGAACGTTTCTTATTTTAATACAGGCAAGCCTAAAAACAAGCACCCAAGCACATTTAGAAGCACAAATAGTCCAAAAAGCACACCCCTTGTGGCTTTTTCCTTATGCAACATAATGCCTTTTGCAAAAAGAAAAATAAAAAGCGGGTAAATTTCAATGATATGGCATGCCGCAAAATTAATTTTTAGTACATTTAAAATCAAATATACGGTAAAAAATGTTGCAAATGAGGTGCTCAATGCCCAATAAATATTATGTTTTTGGTGAACAAAAGTTCTAAATATAAAATAAGCCGAAATTATACTTGGAGTAAACACAAATATCCAAAAAACAATGCTGTTTAAAATATTTTGGTTAACGCCCGCTATCTTTAACCCAACGGGATTAATTGAAAAAAGCGCGGAATAGCTAACTAAAACATCATTTATATTAATTGAAAAAGGATTTGCTTTAACATCTAAAAAGCCAAAAATCATAAACAAGCAAATGGGAATTGCAAGCATTAACGGGAAAAGAAAATTCGTAAATGCCTTATCTATTTTTACTTTTTGGTTAGAAAACGCAAAAATAGCAATAAAATTAAAAATTACAAAAAATATGCTCACAGGATGCAACAAAACAAGTAGACAGCTCAAAACGGCAATCGCTGTTAAATTCCCAAGTTTTTTATTTTTTAAACCCTTAAGCGAAAGAAACACGATTAAACTTGATATAAAAAACACTAAGTTAACAAAATTCAAACTATGCCCAAATGCAATAAGCATACCGCTTACAGCACAAATTGTGCCTGCAAACAAACCCATATTTGAATTTTCTTTTGAAGAAATATAACCGATAAAATAAAGAATAATTATCGACAAAATGCCAAATATTAAACCAAAAATATCTGCGCCAAAAAAATTTCCCAAATTAAAATGCAAATTATCTGCAAGCCAAGGAAAAACGAAAGACGACCTTGCACCAAAAAAAGAATTCGCACTGATTCCACCTGCAAAATCTAAAGAGCCAGAAATGCCGTTTCCTGCGTAATTACCAAGCACTCTTAACAACAAACCAAAACATATTAAAACAAATAAATTTACATAATTCTTATTATCCATAAGTTTATTCTACCAAACGAGTTTTTATTTGTCATTCAATATATTTAATTGTGTTATAATAGTTGATATAAAAAATTAGAAAAAGCGGGTTAAATGGCATACAGTAACACAATCGTCATAGTATCTGACAATGAAGAAACTTTTGAGAGCATAAAAAGCAAATTTATGTTACTTCGCGGGCATGATAAAGTACTCAACACCGGCAAAAAAAACTGTATTGAATTTTTAAAAGAAACGGTTCCGAATGTTGTAATTTTCCCGCACGAAGATGAACAAACAACTTTTAAACTCATCAAAAATATCAAAAGAGAAAAATTCATAAAACAAATTCCGATTATTGCACTCGGAAGCACAAAAAACCGAGATTTTTTCACCGAAGCCTACGAAGCTGGTGCTGATGAAATTTTATTTGAAGACACAGCGGAATATGAGCTCTTAAATCGTGTTATTTGGGCAATTAAAAGAGGAATCAAAAACAACAAAGATAAAAACTTTGATACTTTCCTTAAAAACGTTGGGATTTTGGATGATTCCAGCTTTATACGCGAAGAATACGGTGAAAAATTCCTTCAAAGCGAAATAAATTACTCAGTTGCGTATGATGTAAAATCTTCTCTTATGATACTTTCACCAAACAAAAAAACGGCGCATTTTGTTCAAGAGTTAAGAAAAGCGGTAAGAAATATCGATATTGTTGTGCCGGATAACGATAATTTCTACATTTTTATGCCTGATACAACAATTAAAGGCGGTAAAAAGCTTTTCGAAAGACTATCTTCGTCATTTAGATTTAACGGCGGCCTGAAAGGGGTTATAGTTGAAGTTGGTTTAAATAATTTTGATGAAATCAAATCCGCATTAAACAAAAACTTATCTTCGCTTCAAGAAAATATTCTCGTGCCTCTTGTTGCAAAAACCTTAGAAGTTAAAGTAGAAGACGAATTCGAAGATATTTTACCTGAAAATAAATTACAAAAATTAAAATACAAAAGAAAAATCAATGCATTAAAATCAGAGCTTGAAGAAGCGGAAAAACTCGAAGAGGAAGAAAAACAAGCAAAAAAAGAAGCTGAAATAGCAAAAACTCAAAGAAAAGAATTCGAAACAGAACAAAAAGAAGAAACAAAAGAAGAAGTTGAAACAGAAAAACCACTTGAGCCAGCTCAAGAAGAAGAAAAAGAAATCAAAGAAGAAAAAGCTGAAGAAGAACCAAAAAATGAAATAAAAGAAGAACCCAAAAAACAAACTG
>JAFVOZ010000029.1 GCA_017505585.1 bacterium | reverse complement strand
TTTATCTAACGGGCATTTAGCTGCAATATTCTGATTGTTTAATCCATACATAGTTGGTTCTTTTAATAAGCCACTGTCAAGGTTATAATTGGCATGAATGAAAGGAGTGTACATTACTTTATTACAATTACTACAATATAACCAATCAAGACTACCATGTAATTTATATACATTTACAATTTTTTCATCTTCACTATTTTCATCAGCTTTTACCCACCAAAAAAAAGCGTTAACACCTTTAGAATAATCTTCATAGTAATTCGCGAAATCAATATTATAGTTAAGTAAACAATTATGAGAATAGAACTTATCGAATGATTCAAAAAAACAAGAATCATAATTTGTTGTTATAATCGAAAATTTATGATTCAAATTAAACAATTCTTGCCAAAATCTATGGTATATATTTGTTGCTTTTTCATCGGTATATAGTTCTTTCTCTACAACTCGGCATATCAATTGTGTAAATATTTGCCATATGTCCTTTAGTTTGTTGACAGAATATTTTTGATTTAAATTTTCGTTTTGGCTAATAAAAAAATCTAAAAAGAATAAATTTCTTCTATGGATGGAAAGTCTTCACAATTACTTCTATAATTAAATTTATCCTTAAGAAAATCTATAAAAACTTTACCATTATTACTTGATATTATATTATTATTTGAACATATCTCTTTTAATATTTCGGATTGAACAGGCACACCTGCAACATACGAAATTCCTGCTCCCAAAAATATGACAGTTTCTGTTTTATTGTTTATCATATTAATCTCTAAAACTTTTTGCAACTTTTTTGCAACTTTTTTAATTTTTGGCACAAAAAATACGCCGGGAGCGATTCGAACGCTCGACCTACTGCTTAGAAGGCAGTTGCTCTATCCAGCTGAGCTACCGGCGCATATCTGTTGTTTATTTAATTGTCAATTTTAAGCTTTTTCTATCGCCCTGACCCACCGCTTAGAAGGCAGTTGCTCTATCCAGCTGAGCTACCGGCGCGCAAACTGTTTTTTACCAGAACAAAAGTCCCGATAGCTAAATACTACCATAAAAATTTTTGCTTGCAAATATTTTATACAAATTTGTCATATTATGTTATAATTTTTTTGAAGATTGGGGGTATTTGTGGCGGTTATTATAGACGGGAAAAAGGCAAGCGGAGAAATTCTTAGATTTTTGCAATTAATGGTTGCGGATATCAAGCTGAAGCATAATATTGCACCTACTCTTGCTGTTATTTTGGTTGGTGATGACCCCGCAAGTAAAGTTTATGTATCTAAAAAAGAAGAAATGGCAAAGAAAATCGGCTTCAATTCTTTGATGATTAATCTTCCGGATGGCACGGGTCAAAAAGAAATTGCAGAAAAAATTGAAGAATTAAATCAAGATGATGAAGTGAATGCCATTCTTGTTCAACTTCCGCTCCCTGATTATTTGGATTCTCATGCGCTAATTAACGGAATAAGCCCGATGAAAGACGTTGACGGTTTCACGCCATATAACTTCGGTTTACTTGCAACAGGTAAAGAGTCAGTTGTTCCTTGCACTGCGCTTGGAATCATGAAACTTCTTGAAGAATATAATATTCAATTGGCAGGCAAGAATGTGACAATTGTTGGCCGCTCCAATATTGTAGGCAAGCCGCTTGCGCATTTAATGATGGCAAAAAATGCAACTGTTACCGTGGCACATTCTAAAACAGAAAATCTTAAGGAACACACACTGAATGCCGATATTTTGGTTTGTGCAACAGGCAAAAAACATTTAATTACGTCTGATATGGTGAAAGAAGGTGCGGTTGTAATTGATGTTGGTATCACTCGCGGCGAAGACGGCAAGCTTGCAGGCGATGTTGATTATGAAAATGTAAAAGAAAAAGCAAGTTTTATAACCCCCGTTCCTGGTGGCGTTGGGCCTATGACAATTGCAATGCTTGCATATAACACATACAAACTTTTTGCAATCCAAAAAGCTTTCCCTGAAGGGAGCAAGTAAAATGAGGAGCGCGCTTTCTAATCCCCTAAGAGATGCTTGGGTTGAAATCAATCTTGATTTATTTGAGGAAAACCTAAGGGAGATTAAAAAACATGTGAAATCAAAGCGCATTTTAGCGGTTGTGAAAGCCGATGGGTATGGTCATGGTTCGCTTATGCTTGCGCCAACGTTAATTGCCTATGGCATTACGGATTTTGGTGTTGCAACTTTAGATGAAGGGCTTGAGCTTCGAAAAAATAAAGTTGAAACACCGATTCTTGTGCTTGGTGCCGTTCCTTTTTGGAGTTATGAAAATGCCCTTAAAAATGATATTCAAATCTCAATTTATAATGAAGAACATCTTGAGATGGCTCGCCAAATTTACGATAAAACGGGTAAAAAGTTAAAAGTTCAAGTGAAAATTGACACAGGAATGAATAGAATCGGAATTCAGGCAGATAAAGCGGTTGAATTTATAAATCTTGTTAAGAAATCTGATTTTGTTGACCTTGTTGGTGTTTTCACCCATTTTGCAGATGTTGAAGAAAAAGAAATTTTCGAAGAGCAAGTAAGCAAGTTCAAGGCAGTTGTTGCTTCTATTGAAAGAGAGGGTTTAATTGTTCATTGTTCTAATTCTGGGGCCATTTTAACTTGCGAAGACCTTGATTTTGATATGGTTAGAGCGGGAATAATTCTATATGGATTGACTCCTTTTTCAAAACCTGAATTTATGGGATATAGCAAGGATTTAAAGCAAATAATCGGTTTGAAGGCACGCATCACAAACATTCATCAAATTAAAAAAGGTGAAGGTGTGAGTTATGGTCATAAATTTGTGGCTGATAGGGATATGAAAGTTGCAACAATACCATTAGGTTACGCAGACGGTGTTTCACGCTCGCTTTCAAATAAAATTACGGCAGGTTTTAAAGGGCACATTATAAAGCAAATTGGGAACATTACAATGGATCAGATGATGTTGGCCTTGCCTGATGACGTAAGTGCTGAAGTTGGTGAAGTTATAACTTTACTCGGTCGAGATGGCGAAAATGAATTTTCAATTGATGAATGGGCAAGTATTTTGGGCACAATAAACTACGAGCTTACTTGCAGGCTTAAAGTGCGTCTGCCAAGAATTTACACTCGTTAAGGAGAATAATATGGGTAAAAGAAGTTTTTTGTATGAAGAACAAGAAAATATGAAGGCAAAAATTGTTCCTTTTGCCGGTTGGGATATGCCAGTTCAATATTCAGGAATTATTGATGAGCACAATACTGTGCGAAGTGCTCTTGGGCTTTTTGATGTTTCTCATATGGGTGAGGTGTTTGTTACTGGTTCAGATGCGCTTGATTTTCTTCAAAGTATTGTTCCGCAAGATGTTTCAAAATTAACCGATTCAAGAGCTGTTTATTGCCAATTGACCAACAAAAAAGGCGGAATTATAGACGACCTTATTATTTATAAATTAAAAGACGAGAATTATCTTTTAATTGTGAATGCTTCAAGAATAGACGTTGATGTAAATTGGATTACTCTAAATTCGCTTAATTATGATGTAAAAATCGAAAACGCTTCACACAATTATTCTCTCCTTGCGCTTCAAGGTCCAAATGCTTCGGCACTCATTGAAAAACTTGGTTGCGCGCGCGATATTCAACCTGAATATTTTTCAATTCAACCTGCAACTATTGCGGGAATTGATTTAATGTTGTCTAGAACCGGCTACACCGGCGAAGATGGCTTTGAGCTAATGGTTGAGAATAAATATGTAGTTCAGCTTTGGAAAACTTTGCTTCGAGAAGGTAAAGAATTGGGAATTAAACCGATTGGGCTTGGCGCGCGTGATACACTTCGCTTAGAAGTTGCACTACCTCTTTGGGGAAATGATATTGATGAAGACACAACACCGGTCGAAGCAGGGCTTACTTGGAGTGTTGCAAAAGATAAAAAAGAAAACTATAACGGAAAAGATGTTATTATGGGGCAAATTGCAGGCACTATTCCTCTCAGAAAAAAACTTGTTGGTTTCGAGATGATAGACAAAGCAATTCCTCGCCACGAATATGAAGTATATTACGAAGGTAACAAAGTTGGCGTTGTAACTTCAGGAGCTCCTGCTCCTTCAAAAGGCAGTAATATCGGGCTTGCACACATATATTTAGATGATAACTCAATATTTCTTAACAAAACTATTGGCATAAATATAGATATCATGGTAAGAAATAAATTGTATAAAGCCCAAATTGTTAAAAAACCTTTTGTGCAAAAGAAGAATAGCGTGAAGAATTAAGGAGAAGAGATGGCGTACGTACCAGAAGGAATTTTATGTTCAAAATCCCATGAATGGATTTTAGATGAAGGTGAAGTATTCACAATTGGTTTGACTGATTATGCGGTTGAGCAATTGGGCGATATCGTGTTTGTTGAATTACCTGAAGTTGGGGCAGAATTCCAAAAAGATGAAACTTTCGCAACTGTTGAAAGCGTGAAAGCCGCAAGTGAAATCTATATGCCAGCAGGCGGTAAAATCGTTGAAGTAAACGAAGAATTGATTAATTCTCCCGAAAAATTAAATGAAGATGTTTGGGGTTCTTGGCTTGTTAAAGTTGATTGCTCAAACTGGGGCGAAGACTCAATTGGTCTTATGGAATACGAAGATTACAAGGAATCAGTTTCATAAGTTATGGAAAATTTTTTATCACACACAGATGAAGACAGAGCACAAATGCTCGATGTTGTTGGTGTAAAATCTGCAGACGAGTTATTTAATGTAATTCCTGAAGCCGCTAAAATGCCTGATTTACCTTTGGGTGAGGCTATTTCAGAATTTGCTGCTTCAAAGAAAATAAAAGTTTTGGCAGACTCTAACAAGGTTGATTATCTCAATTTTATGGGTGGTGGCGCATATTCAAGATACATTCCTGCTGCAGTTAGTGCGGTAACTTCTCGTTTTGAATTTTTATCCGCTTATACTCCGTATCAGCCTGAAGTTTCGCAAGGCACACTTCAAGCGATGTATGAATTTCAAACATATATTGCGAGAATTTGCGGCGCAGATGTTTCAAATTCTTCCGTGTATGACGGCGCAACTGCTTGTGCTGAAGCACTTTTGGCTTCTGTTAGAATTAATAAAATCCCATCTGTTTGGGTTGATAAAAACATAAATCCGAATTATTTGGAAGTGATTAAAACATACCTTTGGGCGCAAGATATTAAACTTGCAATAGGTGAAAACCCTGAAGGTGAATACTCTGCAAAATTATACCAATTCCCGAATTACCTTGGTGAACTTGAAGAAATCCCTGCAAAATCGGGTAAGGAATTGATTATTGTTGCAGTCGATATTTTTGCACTTGCGCTGTGCGAACCACCAGAAGCCGATTTTATTGTTGGTGATTTTGGCTCTTGTGGACTTCCTGTTAATTTTGGCGGACCGTACGGCGGTTTTATTGCATGTAAAGACGCACATAAAAGACAACTTGCAGGAAGAATTATAGGCAAAACTATTGATAAAGACGGAAACCCTGCATTTTGTTTAACGCTTTCTGCTCGCGAACAACATATAAGACGTGAAAAAGCAACAAGTAATATATGTTCAAACCAAGCACATTGCGCCTTAACAGCGTGTGTTTATCTAAGCTTGCTTGGAGAAAACGGCTTTAAAAAAGTTGCAAAAAAATCTTATGACAATGCTCATAATCTGGCGCAAAAACTTGTTGCAGCCGGTTATGAAATTGAAAACAAAAACTTCTTCCAAGAATTTGTTTTAAAATTGTCCAAAGTTTCAGCAGATGAGTTTTTATCTAAAATGGAAGATAATGGAATTTTAGCAGGTATAAAACTTGATGATACGCGTGTTCTTGTTACAACAACAGAGATTTTAGATAACGAAGATATTGAAAAATATGCAGAATGCGCTAAAAGCTTAGTGTAAGTTGATTTAAGTTTTTAAAAAAATACCGAGGTTTGAACCTCGGTATTTTTATTTTCTGAAAATTATTTTAAATTAGATAATTCCTTGGGCTCTCATTGCTTGTTCGATTTTAATAAATCCTGCAAGGTTAGCACCTGCAACGTAGTTGTTTCCAAGCCCATATTGCGCAGCTGCTTCTTTACATGATTTAAATATGTTTGTCATAATTGCATCAAGTTTAGAATTTACTTCTTCAAATGTCCAAGATAATCTCATTGAGTTTTGGCACATTTCAAGACCAGATGTTGCAACTCCACCTGCGTTTGCAGCTTTAGCTGGTGCAAGCAAGATTTTATTTTCAAGAAGATATGCAATAGCTTCGTTTGTAGTTGGCATATTTGCGCCTTCGCCAATTGCAAAAACTCCGTTTTCAACAAGTTTTTTAGCAGCTTCAAGCGTAATATCGTTTTGAGTAGCACATGGAAGAGCGATATCTGCTTTGATGTTCCAAATTGCTTGATATTCGCCGTTGTTTTCAAAATATTCGGCTTCTGGGTGAATATTTTTGTATTCCTTAATTCTTTTTCTTTCAACTTCTTTGATTTGTTTAATTGCTTTAATATCAATGCCGTTTTTGTCATAAATGCAACCGTTTGAATCGCTCATTGCAACAACTTTTGCACCATATTCAGTTGCTTTTACAGCAGCGTAAGTTGCAACGTTTCCGCTTCCTGAAATAATTACAGTTTTGCCATCGAGTGAGCTATTGTTTTCTTTTAGCATTTCTCTCATAAAGTAAATAAGGCCAAAGCCTGTTGCTTCAGGGCGTGCAAGTGAACCACCATAAGATAAGCCTTTACCTGTGAGCACTCCTGCTTCATATTGGTTTCTTATTCTTCTGTATTGACCGAACATGTAACCCACTTCTCTTGCGCCCACGCCGATGTCGCCAGCAGGTACGTCAAGGTTGTGACCAATGTGGCGGTATAATTCCGTCATGAAGCTTTGACAAAAACGCATAATTTCGTTATCGGATTTTCCTTTGGGGTCAAAATCTGAGCCACCTTTAGCGCCACCCATAGGAAGTCCTGTGAGGGAGTTTTTAAAGCATTGTTCAAATGCTAAGAATTTCATAATACTTTGGTTAACTGAAGGATGGAAGCGAAGTCCGCCTTTGTAAGGCCCAATAACGCCATTGAATTGAACTCTGAATCCTCTATTAACTTGAACTTGGCCATTGTCGTCAACCCAAGGAACTCTAAAAACAATAATTCTTTCAGGTTCACAAAGTCTTTCAAGCAAGGCTTCTTTTCTGTATGTTTCTTCGTGCGCATTTACGACAGGCTCAAGAGTTGATAAAACCTCTTTAACTGCTTGGTTAAATTCCGGCTCGCCTGCGTTTGTTTTGCTCACTTTTTCAAGTACTTCATTGATGTAATTGCTCATCTTAATCTCCTTAATGTGTCGATGAGTGAATTTTATCATAAAAGCACTTGTTTGCGGATAAAATTTTTATTAAGAAAGTAAGACACCTGCAATGCAAGCTGAAAGATAAGAAGCAAGCGTGCCACAGATGAGCGCTTTAATTCCAAGTTTAGAAAGTTTCTTTCT
>JAFVOZ010000028.1 GCA_017505585.1 bacterium | reverse complement strand
CATGATTGATGAAGTGTTGGATTTAAAAGAAGGGGATATCATAAGGCTGGACCAAAAAGTAAGCGACGATCTTGTTGTTCTTATTAATAATAAAAAGAAATTCACTGCAAACCCGGGGCTTATTGAAAATAAATTGTGCATAAAAATTGTAGATAGGTATGTACCCACAAGGTAAATAACATGGCAAATAACGAAACAGATAAAAATATCATAAGCAGCTCAGACGATAAACAAGTATCGTCCCCGATATTTGAAACAATAAAACGTCCTGCAAGCGAAAAAGCAGAAACTTCCGAAACAATCGGGCTTTTAATGGATGTTGAACTTGAGCTTACGGCTCAACTAGGCTCATGCGAGTTACCTTTGAAAAATATTTTAGATTTTACCAAGGGTTCAATTATTGAACTTGATTCGTACACAAGCAACCCTATTGACCTACTTGCAAATGGGAAAGTTATTGCAAAAGGCGAAGTTGTAATTATTGAAGATAACTTTGGGCTTCGCGTAACCGATGTTTACAAAGAAGGCGAAGAAAAAAATCAGGAGAAAGATAAATGATTTCCGTAGAATTAAGTGAAGCAACAATCAAAAAATTGTTTAAAATGGCAAGCTCTGAAATTCCTTCAACTATTGGTGATTTCGAAGTTTCAAATGCTTTGGATAAAATAGGAAAAACTATAAGTTCACTCACGGCATCAGCTGTTGCGGACACTAAAAAATCCATGGGGCAAAACGCTCAGGTTCATTTTTCTCCTGAAGCTGGAAATAATAATATATTAATCGTTGATGATATTGGGGTTGTGACATACCAACTCAAAGTTTTATTTGAAAAGCATGGTTTTTCCGTTGAAACAGCAAAAGATATTTATACGGCCGTGAACCATTTTAAAAAGAATTGCTTCTCGTATATAATCATGGATTTATTTGTTTCAACCGAAAGGGAAGGCTTTATTCTGCTTGACGAAGTGAAAAAGATTATAAACAGGGATGGATTAGACACAAAAGTTATTGTAATCACGGCTTCGGGCAAAGCTGAGCACAAACTAAAGTGCTTGAACAAGGGTGCGGATAAATTCATGAGCAAAGAACAAGGCTGGCAAGAAGAAATACTAAGCATCTGCATGGGCAAGGAAGAAGAAGAAAGCGAAGAAGAAAGCGAAGTTTAATTTTCGGCTTCTGTGCTTTGTGAATTTTTCTTCAAAAACTTTGTTTTATTCACCGTTTCTCTGATGTTCATAACAAATTTAATTGCATTGATGTCAGTTTTTACTATTTTAGATAATGCGTCTGATTCTTGATACGAAAGCGTTGGGATTTTACCGTGTTTATCTTCATTATCCATTTCAAATAATAACGAAGAAATTTTTTCATCCGTATAAAGAAGATTGTTTTTATAAAAATACCACATATAAAATTGATAAAAGAACGTTATAGGCTTTTCATAAAGATTCGGCATCAAAAAAACATCTTTCAATTCAAAGGCGATTCTTTTATTCAAAAATAAGTTTAATATCCCTGCTTTGATTCCGGTAACAATAGGAACGTAGCCCGTTTGAATTTTTAAACGATTTAAAACAGGGTTTAAAAAACCGATTTTATGCACCCTTGTGCCTGATGTTCTTATATAAGAGAGTAAATTATCCGGAGTATCAAAATTTGCAGTAATCAAATTTCCAATTTCAAGTTCAGCATCAAGCACTTTTTCATCCAAAGAAGAAGATAATTCCATGCTCTCATGCGCTGTTATTACGGTTTTTCCTGTAGAAAAAGATGTTATATGAGCTTTATTAGGAGCTCCAAAGCCTTCTTTTTTCAGGAAGAAATATAGGATTTTTTTAAATATATTACCCATTTATACCTCAACACCATATTAACAAATTTTAATAAAAAAATCATCACCGCTAAAGTTTTTTTATAAATTGTCGTATAATTAAAAAAAAGAGGGTAGTTTATTGTTAAGCTTAAAAGATGAATTATTAATTCATGGAATTGATGATATGCTTGCAAACGATGCGAAGAAGGTTAAGCATACTATCCTTATTGTTGATGATGAAATTCACAACCAAAGTCTTCTCAAAAGAACGCTACGCGGTAATTATTATATTCTGACCGCATCAAACGGTCTTGAAGGACTTGAAGTGCTTGAAGAATATTCAGACCATATTTCACTTATTATTTCAGACCACAAGATGCCCGTTATGGAAGGAACTGAATTTTTAGAAAAAGCGAACCAAATTTCACCAAGCGCAATCAAAATTTTACTCACGGGCTATAGCGATATTGAAATTTTAACTCATGCTGTGAACAGATGCGGTTTATTTCAATACATTTTAAAACCGTTTGAACCAGAAGAGCTTATTAAGGTTGTTCGCGACGGCATTGAAAAATTCGACCTTATAAATTCAAAAGCAACAATCTTAACCGATTTAAAAGAATTATTTTATAAAACAATAAAATCAATTTCTTCGGCATTAGATTCTAAAGACCCTTATACTCACGGTCACTCTTTAAGAGTAACACTGTACGCTCTTATCCTTGCGTCCACTTTGGGTTTAAGCGACAAAGAACTTGAAGACATTGAAACAGCAGGACTTTTGCATGACATAGGAAAAATCGGCATCCCGCAAAGCATTTTGTGCAAACAAGGCAAATTAACCGACGAAGAATTTGAGGTTATGAAAGCTCACCCTGAAAATGCGGAAAAACTTATCGCAAATATCAAAAATTTAAAAGGTATTTCAAACTGGCTCAAGTGTCATCATGAAAGATGGGACGGCGCAGGTTATCCTGCAGGCTTAAAGGGAGAAGAAATACCACTAAGCGCAAGAATTATTGCAATTGCAGACACATACGATGCCATGACAACTACCCGTTCATATAGAACCGCACTTTCTCATCAAACAGCAATTGATGAAATCAGAGCATGCGCAGGAACTCAATTCGACCCAGAACTTGCCAAAAAGTTTATAGAGCTCGAACAAACAATTGAAGATGCCAAAACAAACCCAGAAGAATATTATTCAAAATACAGTTATCTCCAAAAAGAAATTAATTCATATATTCTAACACCTGTTTAGATAAAA
This sequence comes from bacterium, assembly GCA_017505585.1. GTDB lineage: Bacteria > Cyanobacteriota > Vampirovibrionia > Gastranaerophilales > Gastranaerophilaceae > RGIG1918. The sequence goes on along the minus strand of JAFVOZ010000028.1, from coordinate 4,978 downwards.
ATCTTCGAAAAGATTAACAATATCGGCAATTAATTTAAAACTCACTTTCGCTAAAATTAAAACAAACCAACGAAAGGAGTAAGTTATGTATGTATCAATTATGAACTCTTGCACTGCATGTGGCGCATGTGAAGCAATAAATTCGGATGTTTTCACAGTAGACACAAAAGCACATGTTAACGACGAATATGTGGATAAAAACCAACAAGATTGCATAGACGCAGCACTTATTTGTCCGGTTAATGCAATTTGGATAGAAGACATGTAAAAAAGCTCCCAACCAGGGAGCTTTTATTTATCAAACATTAACTAAGCTTCAATATAAAGTCTTTGACCTACGATATTTGGCTTATTGTTATAATATCCTGCAAAATAACCGCCTTGAACAGGCATGTTTTTGCCATAATTTTTATTGCTTGAAAAAGCACTTCCGTTAAATGAAAAATGAGATTTTTCAGAAGTTGCAAATGGGTTATCACTTTTTGTTTCAATCGGTTTTATCATTGGTGCTTGAAAAGCGTTTGATATTAAAGATACTAAATTGTTAACCACGGTAATTCCTTTCGTTTTTTTATCTTTTAATGATAAAAATACCTTCGTCAACATTTTAACATTGTCATATATTTTTAAAAAGCATCATAAAATAAATTCAACTTTTTTATGTAGCAAAATTCCAAAAACAAACTTAATATTTTGTTACAATACATAAAGTTTTACTGTTTTATGCCGTGAAAATAAACAAAGGTAAGTTGAAGGAGCAACAAGATGGCAAATATCAATGGTGCAGAGTATATAAAAAATGCTTTTGTGCAATTGCTAAAGGACAAACAGGGCATAACCGATTCAGGGAAAACCAACGAATTAACAACAAAATATCTGCACGATAACATCATCAATGAAAATGAGTTTCAAGAAATCGCCGCTGATTTTGATGAAAATTTTGCCAGTGAAGTAAAAACTTTATCCGAAACCACATCAAGTGGTATGAAAAAAGAAGACGTGGAAACTTGGGAAGACGCCGTTAAATATATGTCCGAAAAACAAGGGCTTGATGTTGGCGACTTAACAAAAGTTGAAGGCCCAGAATATAACACAAGACACAAAGTGACATATTCTTATGACAATGGAACAGTTGTTGTTGCAAGAAATGGTGAAGGCAAATTTACCGGCGTGACAATTGAAACAAAAGAAGGCGAAAGTTATTCGTATAATTTAAATTCCGGCAAAGAAACAGCGGAAGGAATTGCGGCTGATAAAGCACAAGATGCTGAAAGTGTTGATAATAATGAGAATAATGGCTGCACATGCGGCTGCGATCATAACAATGTCGATAACAATACTCCTAAAAACTCAGGTACCGGAGAAGTAAACGACGCAAAAATTTACACTGATTCAATGACATTACCTATGAGAAATTATCTGGATTGGGCAAACGAAATTGATGAAAGCAGAATAAAGGATGACGCAGAACTTGAAGCAGAAGAAAAAGCAAGAAAAGAAGCTGAAGAAACAGAAGGAACTAATGATACCGACACTTCCAATGATTCATCAAAAACCGAAAATAATAAACATGCACTAAAAGTGACTGATTGTGAATCCGCCTTTGCAAAAGCAAAAGAAGTGCATAACGCAATCGATGGCGCGTGCGACGATTGGGATAAGCTAAATGAAATACTTGGCGGACTTGGCAACGAAGAGCTCAATAGAATTATGTATGCATATAAAGCTGAATACGGCACAAATATGAAAAGCGATATTGAAAAACAAACAGCCGGCTTTATATTTGGCTGGGGAAATGGCAAAAAGAAAGATGCGGTTATTGCAGTTCTTACAAGAGCCGAAGGTAAACCAAACGAAAACGGCAAAAAAGAAAAAGAAGAAATGGAAAACTATAAAGCAGGCGGCAGATGGTAGTCCAAACAAAATATTAAAAAATATTAAAAATTGCGTCCGATGGCGCAATTTTTTTATTCAAAAAAACTTTATTTAATTAACAGGAAGGAATTTTCATGGGGGCAGTTTCATCAATAGTATTTGGTGTAAGAAACACAAAAAAAGCCGTAAATGGCGATGTAGGTCGTGCTCCGATTCCTGTGGTTCAAAGCTTTAATGCAGTATACGACATAGCAGAAAACGGCGCAAAAAACGGCTTCAAAAGCATATCACAATCAGCAAACAAACTCGTTAAATACGCAGATAAACTCGGTGCAAAAGCAGGTATTGAAAACGCAACATCAAAAGTATTTAAAACCACATCAAAACTAATTAACCCACTTTTGTGCGGAGCGGCAGGTGTTAGAGTCTTAAGAGATGAAGACAGCAAGAGTGCTTTAATCGAAGAAACGGCAGGGCTTTCTGCAATGTTTATCGGTGAAGGAATATATAAAACATTTAGAAACGTCGCAAAAAGTGCCATAAAAAACAATAGTTATGAAGAAATTGCAAAGGATTTAATTGATTGCAAAACAAAATTCAGCTTATCAGGCGCAATGACAAAAAAAGCAGGCAGCATACTGCAAGGCGCATCGAATGAAGGTGTGGTCAAAAAAACACTCACCGGAATAGCAAACAAAACAAGAAATATGTCTGACAGCAAAAAGAAAGCTCTATTTATTGCAGCAGAATTAGGATTCGTTGGAACATCAATATTATGCGCAACACTTGGCAAAAAATTAGGATACAAAATAACAGGGCGCGACGGAGCACAAATTAAATCAAAAAAAGAAAAAGGGAATACGGAGGAAAATAAAATGGAAACAACATTAGCAACAGTGCAAGCAACAAACACCCAGCCAACAAGTACACAAACTCAAATTGCAAGCACCAGTTCAGATACATCTATCTTCTCGGGTAGCACAAGTTCGGCATCAAACACTTCAAGCAATGGAGAAAGCTTTAGCCAAATGGCATAATTTTTATATCTTCAAAACACAAAAATTGCGCCACTTGGCGCAATTTTTGTGTTTTGATATTTTATTAGATAACAGCTTTGATTAAACTATTTGCCTTGAGTGCTTTTAATGTATTGGTTTGCAACATTAAGTACTTCCATAACTTGAGCATATGTGAAGTTTGCGTGTGCTTTGTTTCCTACATTAATGTTTGCATCTCGCCAAGTGGTGAACTCGTTATAGTCTATTTTGCCGTCGTTATTTTGATCGACATGTTTTGCAAAGGCTGCAAGCTCTTCGCCTGATATTTCGCCATTGACATTTTGGTTTGTTGCTTTTCCGTCTTTTTCGTCTTTATCTAGCCATTCTTCATGTGCGTAGATGTTTTGAGCAACAAGGTTGGTATTTTTTAATTTTAATAATGTATTTTTATCAAATTCTTTAACAGCATCGGCACCTTTTTTATCTACTTCAGCCATAGAAGTTGTGTCATAAGAAACAGTTTCTTTTTTATCTGCCGTAGTATCCTCCGCTTTAGTAACGGTAGAAGCTGGATCAGTAGTACTTCTTTGGTTATTGTTGTTTTGAGCTGTACCGTCATCAACAACTCTGCTCAAATCTAAAGTATTTGCCCAAATGTCGTAATTTTGTCCCATTAATGTTTCACGGTCACTTGTAGCACCGGTTGAATCGTAACCAGTTCTGCCATTACTACCATTATTGTTGCCAGAACCATTTGAACTATCAGGGGAGTGCACTTGCCCTGCATTATTTTTACCTGTTGCACTGTTCGCTTCATTGAAGACCATGCCAAACAATTCCATGATTTCTTTATCAGAAAAAGAATCATGAACTTTAAGACCTTGCTCCTTGTTTGCTTTGCGCCAATCTTCCATTTCTTTATCAGTAATTTTACAATCGCCATCCCTATCGATATGCTTTGCAAAATTAAGAAATTCGTCACCACTTATCTTGTGGTCTGTTGAATTCTTACCTTGCTCGTTTGAATCAAGCCAATTTTCATTTGTAAAAACATGGTTTGCGACGAGATTTTTTCCCTTTAACCCATTCAAATTAGAAACATTTTTAATAGTTTCCGGATTGTATGTGATTCTAATCTCAGCCATTCTGTCATCCTTTCTAACATATCATACATGAGATGTATCGGACGCCAAAGAATAAAACTTTAGGATTTTGAAGATATTATTTACAATTCGTAATAATTATTTTTTATACATTTTCTTAATTTCAGCATCATATCTTTCAAACACCACATTTTTCTTAATTTTAAGCGTTTGGGTCATCATACCATTTTCAATTGTAAACGGTTCTTTTAAGAAATGAATGTTTGAAATACGTTCAAACTGACGGAATGTAGGTCTATTTTTAATTTTTTGATTTATTTCGTTAAGTAACATAGCTTTAAAGTCTTTTAAGTTATTAGGGTCAGTTACGGCTTTACTTTTAGCACCCAATACGCGCGCAACTTCGTCATTATTTAAAACAACGAGCGCAGTAAGGCTTGGCATATCTTGACCTGTTACAACAATTTGGTTGATGTATGTGATTTCATTACAAGCATCTTCTAAAGACTCAGAACCTATGTTTTCACCGTTTGAAAGAACAATAATTTCTTTCAATCTGCCTGAAATCACAAGGCAATCATCTTGCGTAAACCAACCAAGGTCACCAGTAATAAACCAACCATCTGGTGTTATTGCTTTTTTAGTCGATTCTTCATCTTTATAGTAACCGAGCATAACTTGAGGACCACGTGCAATAACCAAACCTTTTTTGCCTTTTTTAAGCTCAACGAATGTGTTTGGGTCAACAACTTTAATTTCAGTGTTTTGAAGCGCAGGACCTACCGAATACATTTTGTTATCTTCTTCTTTGCGCACCGTAAGGACAGGGGCGGTTTCAGTTAAACCATAACCTACAAAAAGATTTACTCCGATTGCTTCAAAGAAATCTTCAACGTAAGCCGGAATTGCGCCACCGCCTGAAACACCTTTAATAAATTTGCCACCAAGAGCATTTTTAATTTTCTTATATACAAACTTCATTGAGAATTTATCAATAGGCTT
>JAFVOZ010000027.1 GCA_017505585.1 bacterium | reverse complement strand
GTGCTTTGTCATAATCTGCGAGTGAAAAATATATATCCGATAGCCCAAGAAGCGAAGCTTCATGACGTTCATTAATATCCAGTGCTTTTTCGTATTGCTCAATTGCTCTGTCGATATTTTTTAATTTAAAATACAAATCCGCTATCTGTGACATAATTTCGCATTTGCCATCTCCAATGTCCGGGCATGATAGTGCCTTATAGAGCATTTCAATCGCTTCTTTGTATAATTTTGAACTTTTGAGCTCAAAAGATAATCTTATAAAATCCAAGGCTCTTTCGCCTGATAAATTTTTTTCAACTTCATTCATAAAATAATTCTATATTTTTATTTAATGTTTTGCAAGGAGTGAAATATTGTTTTATAATTTGAGAACGGAGGATGAAATGGATAAGAATTTAAAAATATTCGTTGCGGGTCACAGAGGGCTTGTTGGAAGTGCCTTAGTTCGCAATTTAGAATCAAAAGGCTATAAAAATATAATCAAAAAAACAAGCTCAGAGCTTGATTTAACAGATACTTTGAAGGTTTTTGAATTTTTTGAAACCGAAAAACCGGACTGGGTATTTTTGGCTGCAGCAAAAGTCGGCGGAATTCATGCAAACAGTACATACCCTGTTGATTTTATGCTTACAAACCTTAAAATTCAAAACAATGTAATTGAGGCTTCACACAAATTTGGCGTTAAAAAGTTAATGTTTCTCGGTTCAAGTTGTATATACCCAAAAAATGCACCACAGCCAATGAAAGAAGAGTGTTTGTTGACTTCTGAATTAGAACCGACAAACGAACCTTATGCGCTTGCAAAAATCTCGGGAATTTGTTTATGTGACGCATATAACAGACAATACGGAACGGATTTTATGGCTGTTATGCCATGTAATTTGTATGGAATTTCTGACAGTTATCACAATGAAAACGGGCATGTTCTCCCAATGTTTATCAGAAGATTTCATGAAGCAAAACTCGAAGGTAAAAAAGAAGTTACAATTTGGGGTTCAGGAACTCCTCGTCGTGAATTTATGATAAGCGATGACCTTGCTGACGCTTGCGTCTTTTTAATGGAAACAAAAACCGCCAAAGAGGTTGGTAAATTTGTGAATGTTGGAACTGGAGTTGACCTTACTATTATGGAACTTGCGCAAATGGTTGCAAAAACAGTCGGTTGGGAAGGTGAAATCAAGCTTGACCCAACCAAACCTGACGGAACAATGAAAAAAATGGTTGACGTAACAAGGCTTAAAAATCTTGGGTGGGAGGCTAAAATAACACTTGAAGAAGGCTTGAAAATAGCATACGATGACTTTTTAAACAATGAAAACACTCGCTTGAATTGAGATATGAAGATTGTATAAAGACATTGTTTTATATGTTAGAATTGAATAAACGTAGTATAAAAGAGGGGTAGATATGATTCCTATTATTGATTCAAAAAGACAATACCAAACAATTGCAGAAGAAGCAGAACGTGCTGTTGTTGAGGTTATGAGAAGCGGAAGCTACATTCTTGGTGCAAACACAAAAGCATTTGAAGGTGAAATTGCTGAGTTCTTTGGTGCGAAATATGCTGTTGGTTTAAACTCGGGAACTGACGCTTTGCACTTGGCCTTAAGAGCTTTGGATATCGGCGCGGGCGATGAAGTAATTACTGTTGCGTTTACTTTTGTTGCCACAACTGAATCTATTGAAATTGTTGGTGCCAAACCTGTGTTTGTGGACATTGATCCTGACACTTTTAATATTGATGTAAACAAAATCGAAGGCGCAATCACCCCTAAAACAAAAGCAATCATGCCTGTTCACTTATATGGTCAACCTTGCGATATGGATATGATTATGGATATTGCAAAAAGACATAATCTATTTGTTATTGAAGATTGCTGCCAAGCAGTCGGTGCAAAATATAAAGGTCAAATGGTTGGTACTTTCGGAGACATTTCAGCACTTAGCTTCTATCCAACTAAAAACCTGGGTTGTATGGGAGATGGTGGTGTTGCACTTACTAACTCTGAATTTTTGAAAAACAGATTAGTGGCTCTTCGCAACCATGGTGGCGCAATCCGTTACCACCATGAAGAAATTGGTATCAACTCAAGGCTCGATGAAATTCAATCTGCAATTTTAAGAATTAAACTCAAACATATCGACAAATGGAATGCTGCAAGAAGAGAACATGCTTATTATTACAACGAACTTTTTGCAGGCTGTGATGCAGTTAAAACTCCTGTTGAACTTGATGATACGTATTGTGTTTACCACCAATATACAATTAAAGTTCCAAACAGAGATGATCTGCACAAAATGCTTCAAGAAAGAGGAATTGGCGCTATGATTTATTACCCAATTCCGCTCCACATGCAAAAACTTCATGCTCATCTTGGCTACAAAATGGGCGATTTGCCTGTAACAGAAAAAAATACAGAACTTGTTATTTCTCTTCCTATGTTTGCTGAGCTTACTCGCGAAGAGCAAGAAACGGTTGCAAAAACAGTAATTGAATGCATTGAAGCTTGCGCTGTTGCAGTTTAATTATTGCTTTTAATAAATTTTAGGCGGGTTTAAAACCCGCCTTTTTTAATGTTTTCTTGTGTTTTTATGAAATTTTTTTCAAGATATCTCTCGCTGCAAGAATTGCACTGCTCCATGCGAATTGCAAGTTAAATCCGCCACAAAGTCCGTCTACGTCCAGAATTTCTCCTATGAAATATAATCTGTTACAAATTTTGGAGTTAAAATGATTGTCAATTTCTTTTAAATTCACTCCGCCGGCTTTCACCGTTTCTCCAACTTTATCGGGCTCAAGAACTGTTAAATTTAGTTCTTTAATTTCGTTTATTAGTTTATTTGAAATTTCTGCACATTTTGTGTGGTAATTTTTTTCGTCTAAAATTTCTTTGACCAAAGATTTTGGAAGAAAATTTCCTAAAATTGTGCCAAATTCTTTTTTTGAATTTTTTTGCATTTCCTCTTTAAGGGCACAAATATCAAATAATGGCACATTTAGCTCGAACGGATATTCCTTATATGCCCATAGTGAGCTTAATTTGAACACATAAGGTCCGCTTATTCCTTTGTGTGTAAATAAAAGCGGTTCGCCTTTGATGTCTATTGCTACTCCGCTCGGGTATTTTTCTTTTGTAATATACCCGCAAAGCGCGCTCGCAAGAGGTGTTATAGTGTGCTCGAAGTCCAAAGCAAGCTCATACGCGCCTTTTGAGCCACCCGCTATAACGATATAATCAAATTCGGCAAGTTCATGAGCACTTGTGATTTCTTTTTTTATACACTTGAGGTTTTTGTGTTTTATTAATTCCGCTAAAAGCTTCTCGCGCACTTCTTTTGAGCTGTTTGATACGGGATAAACCTTGCCTGATGTGTCTTTGTAGGTTTTAATTCCAAGTTTTTTAAAGTATTCAATGGTTTGAGACACATTGAATCTTTTGAAAACTGAGTATAAAAATTTTTCACCTCTTGGATAATTTTTAGATAGTTCAATACTATCTTCAATAAAATTGCTTAAATTACATCTTCCGCCCCCGGTTGGAAGAATTGTTGCTAAAATTTTATTTTTTTCAAAAATTGTAACTTCAATATTGGTTGAATTTTGAAGTAACTCAATTGCGCACAAACATCCTGACGCTCCGCCGCCCACTATTGCAATTTTAGTCATTTAGCCCTCTTGGAACCGTGCCGTAGAGGTATATTTCTTCTGGGTCTTCAAGTTCTTCATATAATTGCGCAATATCTTTATTTGAAACAGGATGCACAAAATTTTCTGCGATTTCAAGCATTGGGACAAGCACAAATGCGCGCTTATGTAGTTCTTTGTGCGGAATAACCAAAATTTCATTTTGGAAAACCAAATTGTCATAAAACAAAATATCAATATCAAGCGGTCTTTCGCCCCAATGGATTTCTTTTTCTCTGTTGCGCCCTAATTTTGCTTCAATGTTTTGCACAACTTTTAAAAGTTCAACGGGCTTTAAATTTGTTTCAATCCTTATTACGGCATTTGCAAACCAGTTTTTTGCAACGCCACCCCAAGGTTCCGTTTCATAGAAACTCGATGATTTTAGCACTTTTATCGAGCTGTCATTTGTTAAAAAACTAACAGCTTGCTGTATGTTTGATATTCGATCACCTAAATTTGAACCGAGTGATAAATATGCGATTGCCATTTTTTCCTCAACGGTTATTTATTAACATTTTATAATTCTTTTGGTATAATAGCAATAATCAGTTTTATAAGGTTATTTTCATGAATAAAAATCAATTAACGGGGTTTTATATTATAGTGGGGATTATCGGCTTTCTTTTTATTATGGCGACTTTGAACGGTCCTGTAAATAAAGTTGACGATATTTCCTATACTAAATTTTTAAAGAAAGTTGAATTAAATCAAATTGAATCGGTTCAAATTGATAAAGATATTTTAATTGCAGTGCCTGTAAATGCCGAAAAGAAAGAAACGCCAATCGGAAATTTAGGTACAAAAACAATCGAGGTTAAAAATTATAAAGTTACAATTCCGCAAAATAGCGAAAGATTATATCAAGTTCTTGAAGAGCACAATGTTGAGGTTGATTTGAAGCCAACCGAAACCCAAAGCTTACTTGCAACTTTATCTTCATTTATTGCTCCGATATTTTTCTTTGTTTTAATTCTTTTGATATTCAAAGCAATTCAACAAGGCGGTTCTCAGGCTTTATCATTCGGAAAAAGTAAAGCTAAAATGATGGTTGATAAAATCAATGTAACGTTTGACGATGTTGCAGGCATTGACGAAGAAAGACAAGAGCTTGAAGAGATTGTTGATTTCTTAAAAAATAGTGAAAAATATGTAAAAATTGGGGCAAGAATTCCAAAAGGCGTTCTTTTAGTAGGACCTCCGGGAACAGGTAAAACACTTATGGCTAAAGCTGTTGCAGGTGAAGCAGGTGTTCCGTTTTTCTCAATTTCAGGTTCTGATTTTGTTGAAATGTTTGTGGGCGTTGGTGCAAGCCGTGTTCGTGATTTATTCGAACAAGCTAAAAAACAAAAAAGTGCGATAGTGTTTATTGATGAAATTGACGCAGTAGGCAGGCAACGTGGTGCAGGCATGGGCGGCGGTCATGACGAACGTGAGCAAACCTTAAACCAGCTGCTCGTTGAGATGGATGGTTTTGACGAGACAACAAATATTATTATTCTTGCGGCAACAAACCGCCCTGATATTTTGGATAGTGCGCTTCTTCGTCCGGGAAGATTTGACAGACAAATCTATGTGAGCCTTCCGGATGTTAAAGGCAGAGAAGAAATTTTAAAAGTACATGCTAAAAATAAAGAATTTGAAACTGATGTTGATCTTAAAGTTCTTGCTAAAAGAACTTCAGGCTTCACAGGTGCTGACCTTAAGAGCTTGTTAAACGAAGCGGCATTGCTTGCAGCTCGCCAAAATAAAGAAAAAATCGCAATGGATGATATTGATAATTCGATTGACAGAGTTATTGCGGGTATTGAAAAGAAAAACAAAGTTATGACTGATGAAGATAAGGAAATTACTTCATACCATGAAATAGGTCATGCTTTAATTGATAAATTATTACCTGAAGCAAATGAACTTCACAAAGTTTCAATCATTCCTCGCGGTTGGGCTTTAGGACTCACTTGGACTCGCCCCAAAACTGAAAAATTACACGTAAGTAAAGAAAAACTTCTTGCAAGAATTACCATGGCGCTTGGTGGCAGGGCGGCTGAAGAAATTGTTTACGGTCCTGATAAAATTGGAACAGGTGCTTCTCAAGACCTTCAAAATGTAACTTCAATTGCTCAAAAAATGGTTACTCAGTGGGGAATGTCTGAAAAAATGGGTACTTTGGCATACGGCAAATCTCAAGAACATGTGTTTATGGGAAGAGATTTCGGGCATCAGAAAGATTATTCTGAGGCAGTTGCCGCTGAAATTGATGCCGAAATTAAAAGAATTGTTGATGAGCAATATCAAAGAGCAAAAACTCTTTTAACAGAAAACAGAGATATGTTAAATGCTCTTGCAAGTGAACTTCTTGAGCGTGAAACTCTCGATGAAAACGAATTTACCGATATTATGAATAAAGTAAGAGAGCAAAGATGTTAAAAGAATTTGCTCTTGAAATTCAATATAAAGTGGACGACACTTTCCCTAAGGTCTTAAGAGATTTTTGGGGTGAAGATGTTGTATCTGACTTTTATTCTTGGTTTTTGACCGCGCAAATGAGGGCACTTGAAACTGGTGTTAAATACATTGCACTGAGTTTTAATATTGATGATGAATCTGAAATTTTACCTTGCGCACAAATTTTAGAAAAAATTGAAAAATCAGCTGAAATTCAGTTAATAATTAAAGGCACAGCAAATAAAAATCTTGATGCAAAATTGCTTCCTGAACTCATTAAAGTTCTTAATAAACCTCAAATTATTGCACCAATTCAAGATGATAACGACGAAGTGATTGTTGCGGCAATTTTGGCGTCAAATGTTAATCATAAAGCAATTTTAAGAACTCCTATAGATATCAATCTCACAAAAGAGTTGAATATTTTATCAATGGATAGAGGCTTGAAGCAAGAAAATATTATTATTGACCCTGATACAGTTTGTATCGGTTATGGGATTGATTATGGTTAT
>JAFVOZ010000026.1 GCA_017505585.1 bacterium | reverse complement strand
TGTTGCAATAATTGATATCGGACTACCGGATATTTCAGGTATTGAGGTTCTGAAGGAAATAACAAACGAAATGCCAGATGTTAAAACCATAATTCTCACATCACACACAAGAGAAAACGAAATTTTAGAATGCTTAAAATATGGGGCTAACGCCTATACTTTAAAAGATATTGCGGACGAAATGCTTGTTTCAATCGTCAAGAGCGTAAAAGACGGCGCAATGTGGCTCGACCCAAAAGTGGTGGATATTGTTCGAAACTCATCTTGCGGAATAATGCCCGCAAAAACCACGTCTCGTGCAAGTTTTAAGGCACAACACGCAAACCTTACAGAGCGCGAGTACGAAGTTCTGAAGCTTCTGGTTGATGGAAAATCAAACAGCCAAATCGCCGAAATTTTAAGTATCTCAGAACACACATCAAAAGCACATGTATGCAACATCATCCAAAAGCTTGTGGTTGATGATAGAACCCAAGCCGCAGTTAAGGCAATCAGGGAAGGTCTTGTCTAAATCACAATTTCTGTTTCCATAGAATATATTACAAGCCCAAGTTGCTTTGCTGTGGGCTTTTTTAAATATTTACGTTTAGTGTAAATTATTGAAGACTTGCCGGAATTTTTATACTTGGAATTTTCTTTAACAAGACGCGCACAATACTCTAAAATATCTTTATCAGGCATTTTTTTATCATTGCTTTGTTTTAAAATTAAATGACAAGAAGGCGCGTTGAGCGCGTGAAACCAAAAATCTTCACCACGCGCAATTTTTGAGAGCAGGTAATCATTTTGCTTTGCATTTTTGCCTATGTATATTCTCCAGCCGTTATGATTTATTTCCTGCACCTTTGGTTTTAATTGAACGTTGTTTTTATCGTGAGCAAACAAGGTTTCGATTTCATCCAGCTCATCTTGGGTTTCAGCCTCATCTATATCAAATAGAATCTCTTCGAAATATTCTTTTTCAGATTTTGCAATATTAAAAAATTCTTCTTTAAATTTTGCGCCTTGTTTTTCTTTTTGATAGAGTTTGTAATATTTTTGAGCAGTGGCTGTTGCGCCTATTTTCTTGTCTATCGGTATTTTCTCATCATCAACAATAAGAAATTCATCCGTGTGCGAAATATTATATAAATTCGCAAAAATCAAATCACCCCAAAGCTTATATTTCTCTTGTTTTTCAAGACTTGTTGGCGCAGATAACACCCTGTTTCGTTTAGCAATTTCGGCTTCAACTTTGCGCCTTAACTTATTTTGTTTCTTTAAAAAAACATTATTTGTAAATTTAGATACAAAATTCTCCAAAATAAAATCATTCACACAAGCGGGCATTTCATATATTTTTTTAATAAAAGGCAAATCAGACATTTTAGAAATTTTTTGCAAGACTTCAAAGAGAATAACAGGCTCTTCCAAAACATTTTCAAGACCTGTATAAATAATTATTTCTTCTAAATTTTTTTTCGTAAAATAAAAATATTTTTTACTTATTGCGTTTGCAATAAGCTCAGGTTCATCCAAACCGTAAATTAAACTTGCAAACCCGCCAAAGCTATCGTTTAAAATATCAATTTTATTTTGAGGAGGAGGATAAGAATATTTAATTCCGCCCCAGAGTTCACGAACAGAGCTTTTTTCTTGAGAAATATTATGCGCACAGCCTAAAATTAGATTTGTTTTTTTATTGTATAAAATTATGTTTGAATGCTTGCCCATAAGCTCAACTGCGAGGCAAAGCGGCGAAAGCGAGCCTATTTCATCATAACTGTTAAAATGGAATTCAATAATCCTTTCATAATCAACAACCCTAAAATCAACAAGACGAGAGCTTTGAAGATATTTTCTGAGCAACATGCAAAACATTGGCGCAATTTTTGGCATTTGGCTTACTTCTTGTACAAATGCAATATAGTTAAATTCGGGCGCGATATTTATTGAAATATTTTTAACAACGCCGCCCGCCCTAAATGTTAAAATTATTTCGCTTTTTGAAGGTTGACGAACTTTTTGCAAATATGAACCAATAAGAAAATCCTTGTTTTCAATTTCAAACATTTTCAAAATTAAGGAATCAATTTTTGTCGTTTTAATAGACATCTATTTCCTCAAGCTTATAAAGTGCTTTATCGAGTTCAGAAAGCAAGATTTGAACTTCGCTATTTATGTATTGCTTAGAATATTGTGTACCTTCAAGCATCATGTATGTTGAATATCTTTTAGCATCATACATAATGTTTCCTAAAAGCTTTGCCCTGTAGACAATTGAGCATATCCAGATATATTGCATTGATTGAGCATCAGGAGTGTTAGAATATTTTGAAATTATATCATTTGTGAGCAGACTCAGATGATTAACTTGTGAAATGTATTTTTGAAGATTCAGATTTTCAGGACTTGCTTGAATAAAATCTCTGAATTTTCTGAGAGGTTCGCGAATATAGAGAACATCGTCAATAAAAGGTGAGTTTTTTTTCTTTTTGATAATTTCGTCCATAAAAATCGGGTCATCAAAAGGAGCTTTTTCCAGCTTGGCTTTTTCGGTTTTTTTGGTGTCATCCGTTGGCACAATAGACGGGTTTTGTTGTCTTTTTGATTCAAATATGGTATTTACACTTGGAAGAACACCTTTGTATCCCATATCTTCTTTTTTAACTTCTTCTTTTTGCTTATTTTTTTTACCAAACCAAGCGGCATCACTCGGAAGTACCGATACAAAAATCAATACGAAAAGAATAGCAAGAAAATTTCTCATATAATTATTATACTTAGAATTATGGTTATTTCAAAATTATTTTTTAACCTTTACTATGTTTATAGTAATCGAAAAATGGCTCAGGACAAGGCTTTTAAAATATAGCAAGTTGGGTAAACTTGATTTTTTAACATTTTTATGATAATCTACTCCATGAAATTAGGGTTTCGCATTGCTAATTCGAGTGTAAATAATGAAAGGAAGCAAATTTTTACCCTGTTTCGAAACAGAAGAAAAGAGGATATTATGACAAAAAAGCTAATCAAGTTAATACTTGTATGCCTATGCCTAGTATTTATCGCCCCTGCAACATTTGCAAATACAACAACAATGCAAGTTAAGAAAGATATAGTGCAAACCGCACTAAACTTGGGTGTTGACCCATATCTCGCTTTAAGCATTGCAAAATTAGAATCAAACTTTAACCAACAAAAGAAAAATCCAAGCGGCGCGGTCGGAATTTTCCAATTAATGCCAAGAACAGCGAAATTTCTAGGTGTTAACCCATACGTTCCAAGCCAAAACATCAAAGGCGCACTTACATACTACAAAATGATGTACAATAAATTCGGCTCAACCGAATTGGCACTTGCGGCATACAATGCAGGACCAGGAAATGTAAGAAAATATGGCGGAATCCCACCGTTCAAAGAAACAAAAAGATTTATCACAAAGGTGCAACAAGAATCGCAAGCGTTCAAACAAGACCCATACATTCAAGAACACGTGACAAACCATAAAGAAGAAATTTCAGAAACATTATAAGAATTTAAATCCCGACATTGTCGGGATTTTTATTGCATATTTTTACAAACAAAAAGCCCCGATTTCTCGGAGCTTTTTATAGTTAATTCTTTATTTTGAATTACTTATCATTCAAAGCGTCAACTCCAGGAAGAACTTTACCTTCGATAAATTCTAAGCTTGCGCCACCGCCTGTTGAGATGTGTGAAAAATCATCTTTAGTGTAGCCGTATTTTTTAGCTGCAGCAACTGTATCGCCACCGCCCAAAACACTAACTGCACCATTTTTTGTTGCTTCTGCAACTGCAGCTGCAATTTGGCGAGTTCCTGAAGTGAATTTTTCAATTTCAAATGCACCAACAGGGCCATTCCAAAGAATAGTTTTTGAATTTTTGATAACTTCTTCAAAAGCTTTAACTGTTTCAGGACCAGCATCAACACCTTCAAAACCATCCTCAATTTCAGAAACCGGAACAACTTTTGTATTTGCTTCGTTTGAGAAATCATCAGCAACTAAAACATCAGTCGCCATAATAAGGTTAACGCCTTTTTCTTTTGCTTTTGCTTCGATTGCGCGAGCAACATCCATTTGGTCATCTTCACAAATTGAAGAACCGATTTTGCCGCCGTTAGCTTTAACAAAAGTGTAAGCCATACCGCCGCCAACAATTAAATTATCAACTTTATCAAGCAAGTTTTCTAAAACGCCGATTTTTGAAGAAATTTTAGCACCACCAACAATAGCAGTAAATGGTCTTTGTGGGTTTTCTAACAATCCGCCGAGTGCTTTCAATTCTTTTTCCATTAAGTAACCTGAAACTGCAACAGGAAGAATTTTTGCAACGCCAGCTGTTGAAGAGTGTGCTCTGTGAGCTGCACCAAATGCATCATTCACATAAATATCGCCCATTTTAGCAAGTTTTGCACTGAAATCTGGGTCATTTTTAGTTTCTTCACCATAGAAACGAACGTTTTCTAAAAGTGCAATTTCGCCGTCTTTTAAAGTTTTAACAACTGCTTCAGCAACATCACCTACGCAATCTGAAACAAAAGTGATTTTTTCACCAACAAGTTCAGATAATCTTTTACAAACAGGTTCTAAGCTGAATTCTAAATTTCTAACGCCTTTTGGTCTGCCAAGGTGAGCCATAAGAACGATTTTCAAACCTAATTCTTTTAATTTTTTAAGTGTAGGAATAATTGCAAGCAAACGTGTATCGTCTGTTACATTTTTGTCTGCGTCCAAAGGTGCGTTAATATCAACTCTGACAAGAGCTGTTTTACCTTGAACATTTTGTAAATCATCGATTGATTTTTTCATTTTTAATTTTCCTCTTAATAAATGTCCTCGAGAAAAATTTTACAACAAAAACAATAAATTTGAAATAACTATTCAAACAAAGCTTCTTTTATTCCTTCAGAAAGTGTCGGATGAGCAAAAATTATTTCTCCGATATCTTCAACCTTGAGTTTGCCTTTCATTGCAATTTGAATTTGAGAAACAAGGGATGACGCCTCAAGCGAGACGATATGAGCACCTTTAATAGCACCATCCAATGTTGTGATGATTTTTATAAAACCTTCAATTTGATTATCACAATGAGCTTTAGCGAGTTTTAAAAGCGGGTAATTATATATTTTATAATCTTCTAAATTCTGAATATCTTGCTCACGTATTCCAATTGATGCAATTTCAGGCGTACCGTAAATAACAGAAGGGATATCCACAGGCTTAATTTCGGTTAATTCATTGCCACAATACAGATGTTTAAAAAGCGAAACCGCCTGTGCTTCAGCGCAATGAGCAAGCATCAAAACAGGATTTGCATCCCCTATTGCACATACTCCTTCAGGAAGCTCGGGGCGAACCGAAGTTCTTCCGATTGCAACAAGCACTTTTTTGGGTTCTATTATTTCGCCATTTTCAAGTGTGACTTTTTTATCTTCGATTTTTTCAACTCCGCAAGAAGTATAAAACTTAATTTTCCTTGCACGCAAAATTCGCTCCATTCTTTTTGAAACGGAAATATCCAGCGCAGGAAGCAAATTTGGTGCTTTTTCGACAACGGTTACGGATGAGCCAAAGTCAGAAAATATTCTTGCCCATTCAATCCCGATTGCACCTGAGCCGATAATTAAAACACTTTCAGGCACTGTGTCTATTTTAAAAATATCATCTGATGACAACAAAAATTCACCGTCACACTCTAACCCTTTAATTTGCGCTTGAGTTGACCCTGTGGCGACAATTATTTTATCTGCAATGTATTGTGTGTTATCAGCCAAAACCGTATTTTTATCAATTATTTCAGCTTCTTGAAAAATAATTTCAGCACCAGATGCTACTAAACTTTTTTCTATTGCACCTCTAAATGTTTTAGTTATTTTTTCAGCACGAGCACGAGCATCTTCCCAAGCAACACCCGAATGCGCATCATGCAGAATTGATTTTGTCGGAATACAGCCAACATTTAAGCAAGTTCCGCCCGCATATTTTTTCTCAAAACAAACAACTTTCAGACCGCTCTGAAGTGCCAACTGCGCAAATTTCAATCCTGCAGGACCAAGCCCCACAACCGCAACATCGAATTTTTCCATTAATTATACATTCCGTATTCTTTTGATTCTGCTTCCCAATCTTCGCGAGTAATTTTAAGTGCATGGTTCCAGAATTTTTCAAGCGCATAGATTTCACGAGCTTCTTGGTGCATAATATGAACTACGACATCGCCATAATCAAGCAAATTCCAGCGATTTTTTTTGTCGTTTTCGTCACCCTTTGGAATGCGCCCGAAAAGTTCTTTAACTTTTTCTCTGGTTGATTCGGTTAAGCCCTTAACCTGAGGGGCTGAAGAAGCTGAAGCTATAACAAAATAATCAGACATTGTGCTTACTTTTGATATATCTAAAATCAAAATATCTTGCGCTAATTTATCATCCAAAACTCTCGCAATTGCACTTGCTAATTTTTTAGAACTTATTTCCATTTATACATTTCCTGTTGAGCTATTTCTGTCATTATCTAAAGATTTAATATCTATTCCTGAGTCATCTGCATATGTTGCATCCGGTGTTATTTCAACATTAACAACTTCATTTACCGGTTTCAATACATCTTTTCTGTATTCGTTGATTTTACCGTCTTCAAATTTAACATTTATTTTTAAATCAAAATAATTCAAAGACACAACTTTACCGAGTCCGTCAGGAGTTTTTACAGCTGTTCCAACCGGAATTAATTTCTTTGTTACTTCTTTGTAAAACTCATGTTCATAATTCAAGCAACACAACAACCTTCCGCAGCACCCTGTAATTTTGCTTGGAGTAAGCGGTATTCCTTGGTCTTTTGCAAGCTTTGAATTTACATTTTCAAATTTTCTCAAAAAACGACAACAACACAACTGTTGTCCACATATTCCACAACCCTCCAAAACTGCCGTTTCATCGCGCGCACCGATGTGGCGAAGGTCAATTCTGACTCTTTTAAATTCTTGGGTTAAATCTTTTAGTAATTCTCTGAAATCAACTCTTTGAGGAGCTGTGTAATAAAAAGTTATTTTTTTTCTGTCAAATGTGTATCTTGCTTGCGTAAGTGACATATCAAGCTTTCTTGCATTTGCAAATTCTTCGCATTTTAGAAGTGCCGCGCGAGCAAGTTGTTTATTTTCCGCAAGAGTTTTGAGGTCATCTTCCGTAAGAACACGAATCAGCTTCAATGGTTCAGGCTTAAATTTTTCCCAATGTGCCATAATTTCATCATTCACTTTAAAAATCTTGAATGCTTCTTCGCCTTTTTCAGTGATTACAAGCCCGATTTTTCCGTGTTCTACCCATTTTTCAAGCACGGGCTCATAAGTTACGGGATAAAATGTATTTTTTATAATTCTTACTGCAAATTTCATTGTTTTATTATACAATAAATAAATCTTAAAGGGGCTAAAAATTGCAAAACTTAACGTTTAAAAAAAATGATATAGAAAAATTACTACTAAATTTGGACCAAAATCCATACTCGCAAAAAAATAAAGATTTTAAATATTGTGTATCTTTAATATATGAACTAATTGAAGAAGAGTTTTCGGATACTTTTTCTTCAAATAACCCGATTTTGAGAACAACCAAAATTGACTTTGATTTCGACGGCAAAAATGCAAATATTTTCATTAGCCCGCCATACGATTTTGAATATTATCTGAAATCAAGAGGCTCACTATATAGACTTCGCGCAGAATACAAAGGGGACAAATACGGCTACAATATCGGGCTTGATTTATTCTTTGAATATTTTACAGGGCTAGATGAAAACCTTGATGTGAGCGAATCTTCTGAAGATTATCAATTCTTCTACACATTATGCAGATTTGTTAAAAAGACCATCGAAAAACTCAACTTTATTCCGACGGTCAAATTTTATCCTGATAAATTTTCAATAATTTACGAACCATATTTAAAAAACGAAGATTATTTGGCATGCTATAAAAAAGTGCTTGAAAATAAGTTTTTAGATATGGAAACAACAAGAAAACTAATCGATAAATATTTGAATTATCTTATTTTCAAATTTTTAGGAATTAAAAATCACAAGTTCAAAGACATAAAATCTGCACCATATTTCACAAAAAATATTGCAAATAAATTAATGTTGAAGCAAACCAACCTTGGGCTTGATATCCAAACTTGGCTTGACGAAATGGCACTTGGAACATATACAATTGTGCCCGTGTTTAACATTCAAAAAGCAGATGATGAAAAATTCTTAATGGTAATTTCAGCCAAAAACATCGAAACAGGCGAAACAATTGAACTTGAAGAACTTGATGACTTCCAAAAAACGTTAATTGAAAAACAAATAAATTGGGCAACAAAATATATTGAAGATTTGGAAGACGTAACGCTTGAGCTTGATTTAGCAGGTGTTTACAAACTAATTACTCAAATTTCATACTATCTTTCTCAAGCAGGTATGGAAGTTAATTTACCTGAAGGTATGAATAATATTATTGTTCCAAGGGCTTCAATTAATGCAAAATTAAAACAAAAGCGCGCACTCGAAGAAGGTGAAGTTGTTGATTTTACGAAAAATACAACAATATCGCTTGACGAAATTATGGATTTTTCAATCGAAGTGGCACTTGGCGAAGACAAAATTTCCGTTGAAGAATTTAGAAAACTCGCAGAAAATTCTCAAGGTGTTATCAAATATAAAGATAAGTTTATTTTGATAGACAAAGAAGAAACAGACAAACTTCTTGAAAAATTAAAGAAAACACCAAACCTCAAAATGTCTAAAATGAAATTGCTTCATGCGGCATTATCTGGCAAGCTTGATGAATACGATTTCGACTACGATATGGCGTTTGCAAAAGTTATTTCAGATTTCACCAAGGTTGAAGATATTGAGCTTCCAAAAAATCTTCAAGGGACACTAAGACCATACCAAGAAGTTGGATACAGATGGCTTTACACAAACGTGAAAAAGGGCTTCGGTTGCTGTATTGCAGATGATATGGGTCTCGGTAAAACAGTTCAGGTTATAAGTTTGATTCTAAAACTCAAAGAAGAAAACAAGCTTAAAACCCCAGCCCTTGTTGTTTGCCCAACAACTTTGCTTGGGAACTGGAACAGGGAACTTAAAACCTTTGCGCCGAGCTTAAATGCAAAAATTTACCACGGGTTGGATAGAGTTTTTGATATCAATTGCGATGTAATTCTTACAACTTACGCTATTTTAAGAATTGATAGTGAAGAATTTAAAAAACACAATTGGGATTTAATGATAATTGATGAAGCCCAAAACATCAAAAACACAACAACTTCCCAAACTCAAGCCGTTAAAGCAATTAAAGCTGATATGAAAATTGCTATGACGGGTACACCTGTTGAAAATAAATTAAGTGAACTTTGGAGTATTTTTGACTTTATCAACAAAGGTTATCTTGGCTCAATTGTTGATTTTGGCAAAAATTATTCAATTCCAATCGAAAGATTTAAAGAAACAGCAAGAGGTGAAAAACTCAAGCTTGCAATTTCTCCATTTATGATGAGAAGACTAAAAACAGATAAATCAATTATTTCAGACCTTCCTGATAAAATCGTGCTTGACGAATTTTGTTACCTTACAAAAGCACAAGCAACTTTGTATGAAAAAGTTTTATCACAATCTATGTCTGAAATTTCAGCAGCTGGTGGCGGAATAAATAGACGCGGTGCAATATTTAAACTCATTACATCCCTAAAACAAGTTTGCAACCACCCATATCACTACTTGAAATCAGGCGACATGTCGATTAATGCAAGCGGAAAAAGTGAAAAACTCGTTTCGATTTTGGATAACATTATTGAAAACAACGAAAAAGCACTTATATTCACACAATATAAGCAAATGGGCGAAATTTTAGAACCGATGCTTGCTTCTCAATACAATATTCAACCGTTGTTCTTCCACGGTTCGCTAAATGTAAAACAAAGAGAAGAAATGCTCGAGCAATTCAAAAACAATGAAGATAAAAAAATAATGATTTTATCACTCAAAGCAGGTGGCTTAGGGTTAAACTTAACAAGCGCTACCAATGTTATTCATTATGACCTCTGGTGGAACCCTGCGGTTGAAGACCAAGCAACAGATAGAACCTACCGTATTGGGCAAGATAAAAACGTTATGGTGCATAGGTTTATTACGCTTTCAACTTTTGAAGAAAAAATTGATGCAATAATTAAAAATAAACGAGAACTGGCGCAAACCGCCGTCTTTGAAGGTGAAAAAATAATAACCGAATTGTCTGATGAGGAAATTTATGAAATCTTCTCACTCGCTTAATAAAGATATTATTGCCTTTTGGGGCTATGTGCCGGAAAATATTGTGCTTGATTATAAAGAAAAATACCCGAGCGCAACTTGGGTAGATTTAGATGTAAACACAGGTGCACCCGAGCTTTCGATTATCCCCGAGGCATCTTGCAGAATTATAAAAAATATTTTAGATAATGCATTCAACTTAAAAGATAGAATTATCGAAATTCTCGCTCCGGTTGGGCACGATAAATGCGACAGCGCACTTCTTATTGCGCAAATTTTAAAAGAAAATGGTTTCAAGGTTTTCGAATTTGAAGACAAAAATTTGATTAAAACAAAGCCACGCGCAGTTATTTGTGAAAGCGCAATCCCTTTGAAGGAAAAAATCGAGATGTTAACGCGAAATATCGTTACTCTCGAAAAACCTGATTATCCTTATATTGCACCAAAATTTGGTTTTTGGGGAGTGCCGCCTGATGACCTTACAATTTTAGAGCTTTTCCCAAACGAAACACACGTTTTCGGCTGGCTCAGGGGAGTTGAACTTGGCGTGCCGTCAAGCTTAGATATCGAATTGTACGTTCCTGAAAACTTGCCGATTATATTTTTTGCTCAAACATTTTGCGCTAAAAACCAAATAGCGAAATATTTAGCAGATAAGTATTCAGGGCTTTATATTAACGCGGACGGACTTGCAAATGCCTCAATTAAAGCAAAAATCGAAGCTTTTATACAGCTAAGATAAATAGAACATCAAATGTATAGAAAAAAAAGGTGTTTGGTGCTTTAATTAGTGTATGACAGATTGTTTAGACGAAGATATCGCGCTTAAAAAAATTGGTCTTGAACTTATGTTTATGACCGAAGATAAGTATTCCTCGCCTGACGGGATTACTGCTGTTGAACTTGCAAAAGTACTTGAAATGGACTTGAACACCGTAAAAAAGAAATTGAAAATTTTGCAGGAAAACAGCTTAGTTCGGGTCATCGGAATTAATCCAAAATATTGGAAATTTGATGAGTATAATTTTCAAAGAATGGACACAGAAAATGAAATTTACAGGCTAATTACCTGTTTTGACGATGTAGATTTTGACAGATTTTTTGATTACTAATGAAAAACGGCGACATAATTGAATTAAAAATAGAAAAAATAGTGTATTCAGGCGCAGGACTGGGTTTTTGTGACGGACTTGCCGTATTTGTTAAAAAAACAGCACCCGAAGATGTTGTTCAAGCAAGAGTGATGAAGCTTAAAAAAAGTTACGCGGAAGCACGGCTGATTGAAGTTATAACACCATCAAAACACAGGGCAAAGCCAATCTGCCCGCTTCAAAATGCTTGCGGAAGTTGCAATTTGCAATTTATTGATTACGACTTTTTAATAGAGCAAAAAGAGCAAATGCTTATTGAGGCGTTTCGCGATAACCTTGCAAAAGAAAAGTTTTTGCCGTTTGAAAAAAGTCCAAAAACTGAAAATTTCAGAAAAAAAGCACAATACCCGATAGGTGAAACAAAAAACTCTAAGAGGATTTTAGCAGGATATTACAAAGAGCAAACTCACGAAATTACAAACATTAAATTCTGCCCGATTCAACCCCCTGCTTTTGATAAATTAATAAATTTTATAAGAGAAAATTGGGAATTTGGAGCTTGGTGCAAATATAACAAAAACGGGCTTTTAAGGCAAGTTGTGGCGCGTGCGAACAGCAAGAATGAAATTATGTTAACACTTGTGCTTAAATGCGAAACACTTCCTAAAAAAATAGATTTAAGTAAATTCCAAGAAAAATTACAAAAAGAATTTCCTGAAATTGTAAGTTTTTATTTGAATTTCAACCCAACAGAAGGAAATAGAATTTTAGGCGAAAAATTCGAATTGATTTACGGTGAAAAAACACTCACGGAAACGCTTGAATATAAAAACAACAAAAAAGAATATAAAATTGGTGCAGAAAGTTTTTTCCAAACAAACCCCGCTTGTGCTGCGCGAATTTTTAGCTATATCAAAGAACACACTGAAGGCGACAAAACCATTCTGGACGCTTACGGCGGAGTTGGCGCAATTGGCATTTGGGTATCAGATGAAAGCAAAAAAATCGCACTTGTTGAAGAGAATAAAGACGCAGTCCAAATGGCAAAAGAAAACTTTAAAATAAACAATATCAAAAATTACGAAGTTTACGAAGGTGATGCAAAAGTTCAGCTAAATAATTTCTATATCAAGAAAAAAACTTTCGACTGTGCAATTATTGACCCGCCAAGAAAAGGTTCAGATAAAGGTGCGCTTGAGATTTTAACCAAAATAACAGATAAAATAATTTACATGTCTTGTAACCCAGAAACTCTTGCTCGAGATGTAAAAATCCTTGAAGAAAAAGGCTTTGAATGTGAATCCGTTAAAGGTTTTGATATGTTTCCTTGGACTCACCACATCGAAGCGGTTGCAATCATAAGGAAGAAAAAATGAAAAAGTTTTTTGTAAAATCCTTGGGCTGCAAAACAAATCAAATTGAAGGGCAAATTATTGCAGAAAACCTAAAAGAACACGGCTTTGAACAAGTTAAAAATTCAAAAGTTGCCAATTTTTTTATCCTAAACTCCTGCACTGTTACAAGCAGCGCAGATAGCGAAGTAAAATACCTTCTAAATAAAGCAAAAAGAGATAACCCAAATGCAACAACCGTGCTTGTAGGCTGCATTGTAAGTGCTCAAAAAGAGCTTGTCAAAGAATGGGCAGACGTTCTTCTTGATAATTCCGAAAAATTAAAAATTTCTGATTATCTTGAAGAAAAAATTGCAGAACACGCAGAAAAAAACACAGAAAACATTTTTGAAAATGTGTTCCTGAAAAACCCGACATCATCAAGAGTAAGTATTAAAATTCAAGAAGGCTGCAATAACTCTTGTGCTTATTGCATTATCCCGCGCGCAAGAGGGAAATCTCGCTCGAATAGAACTGAAAACATAATTGAAGAAATAAACCATTTAGTGTCGCTTGGCAAAGAAGAAGTTATTTTAACAGGCATTCATATTGGGCTTTGGGGACTTGAATGGGGTAAAAAGCTCGAAGATTTACTTATTGAAATTGAAAAAACAGACATTAAAAGATACCGCCTTGGAAGTTTATATGTAAACGAACTTGATGATAATTTGCTTGAATTTCTTGCCAAAAGTGAAAAGTTCTGTCCGCATTTTCACCTGAGTTTGCAATCTATGTGCAATAAAACACTTCAAAATATGAAAAGAAAATACACAGTTCAAGAAGAATTGGATAAAATTTCAAAGCTCCATAAACTCTTTCCGAATGCGTTTTTAGGAGCAGATATTATCGTTGGCTTTCCAATGGAAACCAGTGTTGATTTTGAAGAAACAATTGAAAACATTAAAAAGGCGCGGCTTTCAAAACTTCATGTTTTCCCTTATTCAAAAAGAAAAGGGACGGTGGCAGCGGTTATGGAAGGACAGGTGCCTGAATCCGAAAAAAAGGTGCGAGCGCGCAAATTAATTAAAGTTTCGGATGAATTACTTAACGAGTTTTTAGAAAGAAATATCGGTTTGGAACTTAATTTTATCTTTGACGATAAAATTAACAAATTTGGCATGCAAAAAGGAGTTAGCGAGAATTATATTGAGATTTTCTCTAAAGAAAATTATGCGCCATCTAAAATCCACAAAATCAGGCTAGAGCGCGAAATGCTTGGTAATTAGGGCAAAATCTAGAAAATTTTAAAATATGCTTGCTAAATTAAAATTTATTGCTATAATTTAAATGTTGAGGGCAACTGAAACATCTGAAAATTGAATAATTTTATTTCACACATTCCTCGATAGCTCAATGGTGGAGCAAACGGCTGTTAACCGTTAGGTTGTTGGTTCGAGTCCAACTCGGGGAGAATTTTTAAAAAAGAGGGCAAATGCCCTCTTTTTTAAAATTATTTTTATTTTGGACGAGAACCAAAGGTTCGATACAAAGCGAACCAAAGAGCTGTGGCGATTTGTGTGAGCCTGTATACGTAGGCGAAGCCGAAGTTGTCCAACTCGGGGAGCCATTTAAAAAAGACCTGAGAAATCAGGTCTTTTTTGTGTTTATAAGCTCGCTGGTATATTTGAGTTTCTAATTCATTTCGCTCAAAAGAAACTAACAAAACTCAGAGGGTTTTTTATAAAAAGGCAGGGCTTAACCCTGCTTTTTGCAAAATTTTTTCCTGTTTTTTATATGATAAAATAATTCTATGAAATGGTTGATGTTATTACTTGCAGGAATATTTGAAATTATCTGGGCAATTACAATGAAGTATTCGAATGGTTTTAGCGTGCTTATTCCTTCAATAATTACAGTTGTTGCATATATTTTAAGTGCAGTATTTTTAGCCTATGCCCTGAAATACCTTCCCCTCGGGATGGCTTACGCTATGTGGGTTGCTTTTGGCATAATTGGCACAACTATTCTTGCTATTTTGTTATTTAATGAGAAATTAACTGTATTGCAAATATCATCTCTTATTCTAATAATAATCGGGGTAATAGGATTAAAACTTTTTGCAAAGCAATAGTTGTTACATTGTGTGCAATTTGCTCAAGTTATCAGAATTGCACCCTCAGATTTGCCTAAAAAGATTACTCTTTGTTTCGCTTGTTGCTTTACATAACTCAGCATGAAAAGTTTAAATCTTGGATAGTTTAAAAAGCCATTTAAAAAACTTAAGAAATTACATCTTTTTTGTATACTATCTGAACAAATAACAAGCCAAGCCAAATATAAAAATTGTCATAAAAACAAGCATAAACACATTGGCGCTTGATTTAATTTTATATGGGAATTCTCCATAATTTTCCAAATACCTTCTAAATTCTCTCTGATGCTGGTTGCATATATCATATAATTCTTTTTCGTCCTCATCACCCATAGAAACATAAAAAACAAATGGGGCTGTGTCATCTACTTTGAGATACAAACCATGAAGAACGCTGCGCTTAGTTATCGCATATGGGCTTACTCTGCAATATAAATTTGAAGCAGAATTTAATTTTATTTTTTTATTGAATTTGAGCACCCCAAAATACATCTTCTCGATTTCGCAAGTCATATCATAACCGCAAGTCATAGTTTCTTTTGTGGGATGATAATAAAAGCTTATAATTAAAAGCAATAATATTAACCCTATCTTGCATGCTGCAAGAATTTTATTGTGCGAGCCGTAGTTCGACTTAATACCTGAGTCTATAGCTATGTTATCTTTTTCTTCATCAAATAACTCATCTCTCTTTTCACGGTCTGCACGATATTTAGCCATTTCACCATTTTGAAGGTATAGCGTGGCTCTATGTGAATAATAGAGCCAATAAGGCTTCAGTTTAATTGCTTCTGAATAATTTTTAATTGCCAACTCATAATCTTTAGCTGCCTCAAATATAGAGCCCAGAGCATTGAAATACTTGTCATCTTGTTTTTTATTTTTATAAAAATTGTTTATTAACATAAGTGCATAATTCAAATTATTCCAATGAGCATAAGCTTCAGCACAGCTTTGGACATAATCGAAATTACTTGGCGCTATTTTCATCAAATAAGCATAATTATTTATCGCCGACTCGTAATCTTTTGAAGAGTTATACAAAGACGCTATTCGTTCTCTTGCATAAAGATTTTTTGGATTAGATTTTATAAATTCTTCACATAAATCAATTTCTGTATTTATTAATTTATTTTCTTTCTCTATTATCTCATCTTCAGTATCTGGATTTATTCCCTTGTCGATATATTCAGATATAACATCTTCATGCTGCTTGCAGTTATTAGCTTTCAGGTACTTATTATATTCTTCCTTCTGCTCAAAATCGTGTAAGATATTTTTTGCAGAAGATAAGTCAAGCACAGAATACACAATAGC
>JAFVOZ010000025.1 GCA_017505585.1 bacterium | reverse complement strand
GTCTGTGTCTGCTTCAAATACAGTGAAAGTTTTTTGTTTAGCTTTCGCAATTATATATGCAATATCTTCTATTTCTTCGTCAATTTCTTTAAGCCTTCCAGCTTTTTCTGCTTCTTTTAGCCCTGCGGTTTGTTCTTCTTTGTATTGCTTTGCTAAATTTTGAATATAGTCAATAATTTCAGATTCTTTCATATCTGACGCGAGCAATTTGTCATATTCACCAAGTAGCATCTCTAAAACATCACCACCCGTATCAACGGCGGGTGCAATAATTCCCCAAAGCCTTGCAGCCTCAGATGATTTTTCAAAATAGTCCATACCTGATGCGCTTTTAAAATAATTTGTTATTATTTCTCTAGCTTCATCTCCGTCCCAGCCGTTAGATAAAGTTTTCACCAAATCTCTTTTGCCTTGAGAAAAATCAGACTTTAAGAACACTTCTTTTTCGTCTGTCGCGAAAAAATCCCCAATATCTGTTCTTTTTGAGTAAACATCTCCACCGTTTCTTATAATTAATTGGTCAGGAAGAGGTACAGTGAGCCCGTCCTCTCTAATTCTTCTAATAAAATAATTATATTCTGGGCGGTTTCTACCTGAGGTGATTGTGAAATTTAATTTTTTCTTTTCGCCACTTCCCCTTAATTTATCCAAAAATTCGCCAAACCCATCAAAATATTCTTGAAATTCTTTCTTTCCGCTCTCTAAAAAATCTTTTCTTGGGCTTGCTGGTAAATCATTGCAGAAAACATCGTGCCTATATTTATCTGGCATAAATGTACCATCAAAATCAGAAAAGAAATCCGTTTTTCCTGCCCTGAACAAAGGTTTTGTGTTTCTTGTATTCGCATTTTGAATTGCGGAAATTTTCATTATACTAATGCTCCTTGGGTGTTTGGTGTGAGTTTCATATTGTATTTTATTGGGTTAAACCCTTCGGGGAAAATAGTATTTTCGTCATATCTTGCATTGGCGAAGTTTGTTTTTTCGTCCATAATTGTGCCTTTTAGGTTAGCTCCGCACAAATTAGCATTTTTTAAATTACAACCTTTAATGTTTGTACAAATCATATTTGCGCCTTCAAAACTTGCGTTTTCGCAATCAGCATTTTCAAGAGAAGAATATTTTAAACTTGCTTTGTCGAAACTGCAGCCAGTAAGTTTTGTGTCTTCAAAATTTGTGTGGTGCAGATTTGCTCTTTTAAAACTTGCGCCTTGGAAATCGTTTATTCCATATTCTGAGAATTTAAAGTTTTTGAAATTCATTCCATACAAGTTTTTGTCTGTGAAATCAACTTCGTTAACAACATATATCATTCCACGTGCTTTTGCATCCTCAATCGTCATATCTTCAGGAAGTATTGTTGAAGGCGAGAAAAGAGCATTTCTTAACTGGTCTGCTCCAAGGCTTTTAATATCTGTGCCTGCTAAATTTGTTCCAATAAAGTTCACATATTGAAGATTTGTTTTGGGACCGTAAAATTCTGATTCTCCGAGGTCTGAATTTTTAAAGCAAGCGCGCTCCAAATCAACATTTTTGAAAGAAGAATTGTTTAATACGCAAAAATCAAAAACAACTTTTTTCATACTGCTGTTGTCAAAAGTGGATTCTTTCATATCAAGCTGCTTGAAATAAGATTTGTCCAAATTTGATGATGCAAGGTCTAAGTTTGTATATTCATCGAAATCAACTTCATCAGACGATTTGAGGTGCATTGAATTTAGATGAACTCCGTGCAAGTCGCCTCCTGATTTGAGTTCACGCATAAAGGCATATTCTGGAGAAAACCCTGCAGGAAATTTTGTAGTTTTGTTATAAACTGCGTTAGCCATTTTTTGTGGCAGGTTTTTTGTTTTGCTGAAATCGGTGCCAATTACGTTTGCAAAGCTTAAATTTGAATTTTGTAAATCAGCATTTTCGAAGTTTGCTTCTTGAAGATTTGCGTAGCTGAAATTAGTTCCTCTGCAAGTTGAATTTGTGAAATTTGAATTTGCAAATCTTGCATTGCGAGCAATAGCGTTTGTGAAATCGCAATTAGATAAATCGCTGTTATGAATTTTTGCGTTGCTGAAATCTGTTTTAATAAAAGTTGAATTTGCAAAGTCAGAATTTTTCATATAAACATTTCTGAAGTTGCCATAAGAACCATTAGAATATCTTGATATCATTCTTGGGAACAATTTATCTTCTGTCCCATAATTATCAAAATCAATATGTGGCTTCATAACAAGGTCTGTCATGTAGCCAGTTTCTTTGTTTAGCGCTCTATAGTTTGTTTTTTTATCATATGTTGGTTGCGAAAAGAAACCTGTAAATGAAACAGTGTCATATTCAAGCGGGCGCGAAGCATAACTATAATTTGTTGGCTTAGAATTATGTTTAAAATAATTCGAGTAATTTTTTATTGCTTGAACTTTTCTCACTAACATATTGCACCTCTTTTGACGATTGTAGCAATAAGTTTTTTGCAAGACAAATCGTTTTATATACGATTTTAATAATTCTTTACACCAAATTTAATCGTTGAAGATGATGTCATCGCAAACGAAATCAAAATCCTCATGTTCAATTTCATCGTCTGTAATTAAATCTTTTGG
>JAFVOZ010000001.1 GCA_017505585.1 bacterium | reverse complement strand
CTTTAGCTACTGGAGCTAAGCAGTTTGTTGTGCAAGATGCCATAGAAATTACGTGATGTTTTGTTGTGTCGTATTCTTTTTCGTTTACGCCTAAAACGATTGTAATATCTTCATTTTTTGCTGGAGCAGAAATGATAACTTTTTTAGCACCAGCTGTGATATGAGCAGCTGCTTTAGTTGCATCTGTGTAGAAACCAGTTGATTCAACAACTACATCTACATTTAATTCTTTCCAAGGAAGATTTGCTGGGTCTTTTTCAGCATAGAATTTAATTTTTTTGCCGTTGATTACAAGACCGTCTTCAGCAACTTCAACTGTACCATCGAATTTGCCCATAACTGAGTCATATTTGAAAACATGAGCAGCATTTGCAGGTGTTAAGCCTGGGTCGTTGATTGCAACGTAATTAATTTTGTCATAAATACCTTCTTTGATAGCGGCACGAAGAGTGTTACGGCCAATTCTACCAAAACCGTTGATTGCTACATTTACCATTTTTTACTCCTTTTATGTGTAAATCTACATTAATAATTTTATTACAAAAATTAAGCGAGTAAAGCGAATTTTTTTATGTTTTGTTCAGAATAAAATAACCGCCCCTGCTTGATTTTACGGGAGCGGAGAATTAATTTTGTGTTATCCTACGTTAGTTTTTTTGTTTATACTATATAAAAATTTCTTTTAACAACTTGTCTTCTGTTGTCAATTAAGTCGCCTTCGGAAAGATAGACAGGAACATGGTTTACGATTCCAGAAAGCATAAAATATGTAAGTAAATCTGCATTTAAAGAGCATATCATTGTGCGGAATTTTTTAAGAAATTCATAAAACTTGGCACAAACTTTTTTTATGTTTGCAAAATTAATTGCATAGCGAAGATTGAACATTTTTGGCATAGTTTCAATATAATTTTCCATATATTCAACATTTTCTTCTGTGATTTCATCATTTGTGAAACCAAAAATACGCAAATTATCTTCTTGTCTGATAAGAATATTCAAAATTGCCACCTTTATTAAATGTCATTCCTTCGTTGTGTTTTAATTATATCTTTTTGTGTGTTTTGGAACAATTGTACAAAGGTTGGCAAGGGCTACATCTTTGGTTGGTTTTTTTAATAATTAACAGCGAAATTTGGTAATATAAAAGACTGTATCAAAAGATACAGTCTTTTATAGAATGTATTTAGAATTATCTGATTTCTGAAATTAAATAGTTGTAAATCCAAGCTGTTTCTTTGTTTTCTTCAGCTCTTTGTTGAAGTGCGGATAATGCATCTTCGCCAATTCTGATAAGGCTCATTGCAACAACGCCTCTTTTAACGCCTTCAAGTGTCGGGAGAATATCTGCTAAATATTCAACAACTCTTTCGCCCATTGCAACGATTTTGTTTTCAATAGTGTTTTTTTCTGAATTGTCTGCTTCTTCTAATCTTTTGATAAGAGTTCCAACACCATCGATTACATTTAAATTAATTTTTTCATTAATAACTGCTTGCATTTTTTCTTCCATTTTGACTATTTGTTGAGATTATAAACTAAAAAAAAACGAAATTAAGAAATCCTTATACAATCTTTATACGAGCGAAGCTCGAATTTAGTGCGACTGCACTTAATGAGAGCGAGCGAGTCTTAGGTGTGCGAAGCGAAAGCGGGAAAGCGAGGAGCTTTGCCGCAGAGCTGAAGCCGTACCCCACGAAGCTCGAATTTAGTGCGACTGTAAATATCTAGAAATTTTACCATAATAAAATTTATTAAGAATATAAACAGAAACAAAACGATTAATGAAAATACTAATAAAATTAATTTAATAATGAAATAAAAATTTATTTTTTTTATAAAAAATGTTAAAATTTAAAGTGGTTTGAATATCTACATTTGGTTTTATTATGTTTCTAATTTCAATAAATAAAAGTAAAAAAATATTTACGGCAATATTTTTGATGATAAATATTTTGATTGCGTTTATGTTTAATTTTTTCATTCAGGCACATGCTGATGAGTTTAGCTATAAGAGCGCAAGCGAGTACAATAGTAGTGGAATTAAAAAGTCAGATGCGGGTGATTATTATGGCGCTATTGAAGACTACACGAAAGCAATAAAATTGGATTCAGCATACTCAAAAGCTTATTACAATAGAGGGAATGCAAAGCGCAAATTGGAAAATGATAGAGAAGCTATTGAGGATTATAATAAGGCGATTAGTCTTAATCCACGATATGTTTGCGCATTTAATAATAGAGGAAACGCAAAACTTGATTTGGGCGATTATCATGGTGCAATAAGTGACTATAATAGAGCGATAGAGATAGACCCAAAACACGACAAAGCTTATTGCAACAAAGGCTATGCAAAATATCTCTTGAACGATTATAATTCAGCAATCAGCAATTTGAATGTGGCAATTGAACTAAATCCGAGGTATATTTCGGCTTATTTCCGCAGAGGTCTTGCAAGATATGCATTAAACGATTACGAGGGCGCAATCCAAGATTACAATAAAACGTTGGAATTAAACCCAAACCATAGCAAGGCAAGACGCAATATTGAAAAAGCTCAACTTGCATTGGCTGGTAAAACAGGGTTAAAAACTAGTCGCAACAAAGCAGAAACTCCACGTCTAAGAAATGTTCAACCTCATTTTGATTAAAATTAAATTAAGATTTTAATAATTTCTTATAATCTCTTTTCGCTTTTTCATAAAGCAATTTGAGTTCAGTTTCAACTTTTTGGCGAACGAGCTCAATTTCTTCAGGGTTTGCGTCTTTATCAACATAAATCGGGTCGCCATAAAGACCAACCGTATCAATTCCTGTGAGCGGGAAGCGCATTTTGTCCCAAGAATTGAATTTCAACATTCCTATTGAATCGCTGTACCAAACATAAGGAACGATAGGACGACCTGAAAGTTTTGCAATTTCAATTGCACCTTTTTTAACAACTCTTCTTGGTCCGCGAGGTCCGTCAATTGTGATTGCGGCGCTTATTCCTTCGTTCAATGTTTCAATAAATTTCAATGCCGCACCTGCCCCGCCTCTTGCGTATGAGCCTCTGATTGGCTTGAGTCCAACGGCTTCACTTGCAGATGCTATCATATCGCCATCTCTTGATTTTGAAACCATAACGGCAAGTTCGCCTTCTTTTATAAAGCCATATAACCCGCATTGGTGCTCGTGCCAAAGCGCCACAATTACGGGCATATCTTTTGGAAAATTAATGTTTTTGCATTTGAAAAAATGTTTTTTAAAGCGATAAAGACTGCTAAGCAAGGCGGACAATATTTTTGTTTGAGTGTCTTTTGAGATAAATTTTATTCTAAACGCCATCTTGTCCTCTTAAATCGCTTGCAAGTTTATGCGCCATAAGCCCTTCTGCATTTGCCAAAATGGAAGAATATTTTGATAATTCTTTTGCGAATTTTTCGTCAATTGTTTGATAAGTTTGAATTCTGATGAAATCAAAAACAGATAGACCGCCTCTATATCTTGAAGCTTTGTTTGTCGGAAGCACGTGGTTTGTGCCTGAGCAATAATCTCCAAAAACTTCTGCGCAATTTTTACCAATAAACAATGTGCCAAAGTTTCTGAATTTGTTTTTATATTCTTCTGCGCCTTCAAATTGCAGTTCAACATGTTCAGGTGCTCTTCTATTTGCAAGTTGAATTGCTTCTCTGATGTCATCTACAACAATTGCAATTGATTGGCTGTAAGCATATTCTGCAACTTCTTTGGTTTCAAGCGTTTCAAGAATTTTTTCAGCTTCATCTCGAACATTATCCACAAGCGTTCTTGATGTTGAGATAAGGTATGCACGTGCATCTTTATCGTGTTCTGCTTGCGCTAAAATATCTGCTGCGATAAGTTTTGGATTTGCACTTTCGTCTGCAATAATTAAAACTTCAGATGGACCTGCAAGGAAGTCAATGTCAACTTTGCCGTACACATATTTTTTTGCTGCTGTTACGTATTTATTTCCGGGGCCAACGATTTTATCAACAGCGGGCACTGTTTTTGTACCGTAAGCAAAAGCACTGATAGCTTGCGCGCCGCCAAGTCTAAAAATTCTATCTGCGCCTGCAAGATGTGCTGCAGCAATTGTTTCTGGTTTAATATTTGGCGAAGTTAAAATAACCTCTCTTGTTCCTGCAACGCGAGCCGGGATAATTGTCATACAAGCCGATGACGGGAGCGGATAATTGCCGCCCGGTGCGTAGCATAAAACTTTTTCGATAGGTGCAACTTTTTGACCTAAAACAGAAGATTCTCCGATTTTTAATTCCATTTGTTGAATGGTTCTCATTTGCGCTCTGGCAAATTTTTCCACGCTTCTTACCGTGTAAGTAATTGCGTCGTAAAGATCTTTGTCTAAATTATTTACTATTTCTTCTATTTCTTCTTTTGAAACTTCAAAAGCATTTATGTTTTCAACGGGCTCTTTATCATACATCTTAGAATATTTGATAATTGCCTTATCGCCGTCTTTTTTGACTTCTTCAATTATTTCTTGAACTGTTTGAATATTTTCATATTCAATGTCTTGTAAGAATTCTTCCGTGTTGTACTTGTTTAAAATTTTCATATTATTTTACCCTCGATGATAGATTATTTATTATATCTTGCCATTTTGTTTCATTTTTTGCAAGGAAAACCATTAAATGATAGATAAGATCTGCTGCTTCCCAGCCAAGTCCGTCGCCTTCCTCGAAATTTACCGTTTCAAAAGCTTCTTCCATAATTTTTCTTTTTAGATAAAAATCATTTTTAATAAGCTTTGCAGTGTAGCTTTTTTCATCTAAAGTTGCCATTCTGTCCATAATCACATCGTAAAGCGCATTTATGGTGAAATCTTTGTCTTCAAAACAGCTGTATCTTCCCAGATGGCAAGCGTTACCCTTTTGCTTCACTTTATATAGGATTGTGTCACCGTCGCAGTCAAATTTTGCGCTGATTAATTCTTGAGTATTTCCAGATGTTTCGCCTTTTGTCCAAAGTTCATTTCTCGAACGGCTGAAATATGTTGCTCGTCCTGTGGTTAAAGATTTTTTAACTGCTTCTTCATTTGAATAAGCGAGCATTAAAACTTGTTTTGTGTCTATATCTTGCACAACCGTCGGGATTAAATTGTTTTGTTTTTCAAAATCCAAACAAGAGCAAAAAGCATCTTCTAATTTAATTTTGCCTGTGTAGATTGACATTCCGAGCTGAGATGAAATATTTAATTTATCGAGTTCTTTAATTTCGTCCAGTGTTGTAATACCGCCAGCCGCCGTGATTGGAAGGTTTGTAACTTCTTGAATTTTTTTGTAGGCTTCAATATTTGTTCCTTGCAACATTCCTTCTTTTTCAACAATTGTATATAAAAAACCGGAGCAGAAATTTGCAAATCTTTTTACATAACTTTCGGTTGGATACTCGGTATCCGATTGCCAACCATTGATTGTGATTTTGCCGTTTCTTGAATCAATTGCAACAAGCACTCTTTCTTTAGGAAGTTTTGCCAAGAAATTTTCATCTGCTGCTGTTCCGATGATTATTTTATGAGCACCTAAAGAGAGCATTCTTTTTGCTTTTTCAACATCTCTTATGCCGCCGCCTACTCTGCATTTTGCGACTTTGCAAATTTTGGCGATAAGTTCTTCGTTGTCACCTTTTCCCATAGCGGCATCAAGGTCGATTACGGCAATTTCGCCAAATCTTGAAAAATATTGCGCAAGTTCAAGCACGTTTTCTTTTTCTAAAACTTTTTCGCTTCCTTGTTTTAACTGAACTGCTTTGCCATTCATTATGTCAATGCTTGGTATAATCATTATTTAATCTCCTCGTCTAAAATTTTGTCGAAGTATTCCCAATCAAATTTAATTTTTCTTTTTCTTTCGACAATTTCAGGTTCTTTGTATGTATAAAAATCGTTTAATTGTTGATAGTAATCATTTCTTTGATATAAATCAACATAAGGCAATTGCATTTCACGTGCAAAACTTGTTACTTTGTCATCGTATGAAAGAGGAAGAACTTTAACGCCCATTTTAAGCCCTACAAGGCAAGCGTGGAAACGCATTGCGATAAGTCTTTCTAAAGTGGCAAATTCTTCAAGAAGTTTTTCGGGTTTTGTGTAAGTTATAATTTTTGCATTGATGTTCGGATATTTTTGTTTAAGAAGAGTATAGAATTGTCTTGAGAAAACAAAATCTTGCGAATTTTGTAAGCAGAAAATTTTAATTTCTTTGTCAGGATAAAAATCGCCCACGGAGTATAAAAATTCAAGAGGCGAGTGTTTAAGCGCAGCTTTGCAATCTCTTACCTGTACGCCTATTGCATTTTGCGGATTGTGTTTTGGCATTGGGATTGACCACACAGGGTCAACAACTGTTTTTGACCTTACACCCCAGCTTGCAAGCAGGTTTTGAGAATCTCTGTCTCTTACCGTAACTAAGTCTGTTATCTTTAATATTGAACGCGTAAGGAATTGCCAGAAGCTTCCTTTAATTGGACCTATACCTTGAGCAAAAATTATTACTTTCTTGCCGAAGAGTTTTGCAAGAAATATGATTGAAAGGTAATATAAAAGACTTTTTGTGCTTGTTTTGTTTTGGAGTAAGCTGCCGCCACCTGAAATTAAGATGTCGGTGTTTTTTATTGCATTAATTATTTCACTGAAATTTTTATATTCATAAGCATCAACCATATATGCTTTTACTGTTTTTTGGGGATTTGATGAAAGGGCTGCAACTCTTAGTCCTTTTTTTTGCAAATATCCGACAAGGAGTGAAAACACGGCATCATCGCCAAAATTTTCAAAGCCGATGTATCCTGAAATTAAAACGTTTAAAGGTTTAGCCATAAATTTCCTCATATAATTTTTGTACTGCTTTTTTGTTTGGTATTGATTTCACCGCGCCGACTTTTTGTATTTGCAACATAGAAAGAGCGTTTGCATATTTACCTGCGGCATAAGGTGTTAAACCGTTTAGCATTGCAGATAAAAAAGCCCCGTTAAATGCTGCATCGCATCCTGTTGCATCAATAATTTCCGTTGGAATGTATTCTATAAATTCACGGTTTCCGGCATGAACTATGTGAATTCCTTTTTTATATTCTTTGACAACAATTGTGGAAATTGCCAAATCGCTGACTTTTTTAATTATTTCGTCTATTGAATCTGTTTCAAATATTGCACATGCATCTGTGTCTGTTCTTAAAAACAAAATATCAATATTATCTGCAACCGCTTCAAATGCCTCCCTTGCTTCGTTTACATCCCAAACATACGGAGAATAATTCGGATCATACGCGGTAATTATCTTATTTTCTTTTGCAAACGAATAGATTTCTTTGATTGCTTCAAAGCAATTAAGAGAAAGTGATTGGACAAAACCTGTTGCGTAAAATAATTTTGCGGAATTTATGTAATCAAAATTAATATCTTCCAAGCTTAATTTTGAGGCAGCAGTTTTTTTTCTGTAATATTGCAGAGTGTTTTTTTCTTTTGTACGGCCAATAAAATAAACACCATTTTGACCGTTTTCAAGTTTGATTTGAGAAGTGTCCAAACCTTCCAGTTGAAGTGCATCAAGCAGATATTCTCCAAAAGGATCGTTGCCGATTTTTGTAATATAGCCTACCGTGTTACCGGACCTGAGCGCTGATACCGCAGTGCAGAGAGTATCCCCGCCAAAAAATTTTGTAAAATTTTCACTGATAACAAGTGAACTATTGGAGCTAAGCTCCACTAAACTTTCACCGATGGTTATTATGTCCAACTTCTTTTCCATATCCAAAATAGTACCATATTTAATTGAAAAACGCCAATTTTAGGATTTTAGAGTATAATTATTTTATGAAAAAGAAAATACTTATAACAGGTGCTAATTCAGGTATTGCAAAAGAGTTGATAAAATTGCTTAGGCGCGAAGATGATTTTGAAATCTGCCTTGCAGCCCGAAGTGAAATTGCAGAAGAAAATTCAGATTTAGAACACTATTTTCTTGACGTTTCTGATGAGCAATCAGTAATAAATCTTTCTTCTAATTTTAATGAATTGTATGCGCTTGTGAATTTTGCGGGGATTGCAGTTTCAAGCCCCATTGAATATATGGATGAGGCTGCGCTTCGTTTGCAATTTGACACGAACTTTTTTGGGTTATTTAAAATATTGAAAAATTTTGCTCGAAAAATTATACCAAAGTGCGGAAGAATAATAAATATCAGCTCAATGGCATCATTTGGAATTTTTCCTTTTATATCGCCTTATTGTTCTTCAAAAGCTGCAGGTGATGTCATCTTAAATTTATTTTCAGTTGAAACGGGCA
Organism: bacterium; assembly: GCA_017505585.1. Taxonomy (GTDB): domain Bacteria; phylum Cyanobacteriota; class Vampirovibrionia; order Gastranaerophilales; family Gastranaerophilaceae; genus RGIG1918. The sequence goes on along the minus strand of JAFVOZ010000001.1, from coordinate 11,257 downwards.
TTAAAACGGTTTCAATTAAACCTGGGGTCATAAAAACCCCATTCTGGAGCAGTTCGATAAAGTTAAATGAAAATAATTTCAAAAATTTTGTTGAAGAATATGAAAAAATAGGCGAGTTTTTAATTGAAAATTCTAAAAAAAATGAAGCCACAGGACTTGAGCCTAAAGTTGTTGCAAAAGTTATTTTAAAAGCACTTAAGGCTAAAAACCCTTCCTCTTCTTATGTTATCGGCCGCGATGCCAAAATTGCCCGATTAACAAGATTTATACCTCAAACTTTATTAAATAAAATCATAAGATTTTTCTTGCTTGCACGAGTAAAATAAACTTTATTGAAATGTTAAGTTTTGTAAAAAAAGTATATACTGTTAGCATGAATTGTATATATTTTGTTTTTATTTATTTAAGAGTAAACATTTGAGGTCGAAAATGATTGCATCAGGTTTCCTAAATTTAATAACATTAATCGCCCAAAGGAATTCTAAAAATAGCTTGTTGATGGATATAAGCCAAACTCTTCAACGTATGCAACAAGCTGCGTCAAATGCTCTTGAACTCTTGCATAACCAACAAGAAATTGAAAATCAACGTATAGAAGTTCAACTTGATAATTTGGACCCGAACACTTCAGATTATACGCAACAATATCAAGAACTTTTAACAGAACAACAAAAATTAACTCAACAACAAGCAAAAGAAACTCAAAGACTTGAAGAAGAATGGAAAAGAAAAGAAGACCCATACGAAAGACTTCAAGAACAAGTGCAAACAGAAGTTGAAGCAATAGAAGCCGACATTGATGGCACAAGAGAAGTTGTTCAACAAAATGCTAGCACTGAATTTAGTATGTTTGCTTCATAATTTAGTTTTTAATTAAAAAATTCGAACCCGACACGAATAATTGCAATTAAAAGAATTAAAACCATTAAATTCTCAATGATTTTCGTGCTTAATTTTTTAGAAATTTTAACACCTATCTTTGCGCCGATTATGCTTGCAAGAAGAGCTGCAGGGATTACCGAATATACAATTGCCCCAGCGCACATTTTCCCAAGGAATGCAAATACTGCATGAAGCGCAACAATTAGCGTAATTGTCGGAAGCAATTCCTTTGTTGTTTCTTTTCTGAAGCATTTCAAAACCGTTGCGAAAAGAACAGCTCCTCCTATTCCTATTGCGGCACTGATTGCGCCGATAAATCCGAAGAGAAGATATAAAAATCCGTTGTTTTTGAATTGAAAATGTACTTCGTGTTTCATCAAATAAATTGATATTAAACAAACTAAAATGTAAATTGCAAAAATAGGTTTAATGGGTGCATAAGATGTTGTATATGCACTGATTAAAGTGCCGATAATGACAGCAGTTGAAGCACTGAATACAAATTTTTTATCTAAAAATTTTTCTTTTCTTCTGTAAAAAAGCCCAAAAGAGCTGTTCAAAAGAACACAAGTGGAGCTGATGGCAATTATTTGATGCGGAGTGAAATGCGAGATTCCAAAAAACGGCAAAATTATCATAAAAGCAGGGATGATAATAAGCCCGCCGCCGATGCCTAAAAGCCCCGTGAAAATTCCCGAAATGGTGCAAATTGTTAAAATTGCGAGTTGTTCCATAGGGAAATTATATGTTAAAATTAAACAGCATGCAAAAAAAAGACGAAATACATATAGCTATTGCTCATAACGATAACTACACTGAATATGCCGTTGTTGCGCTCACAAGTGTTTGCGAAACAACAAGGAGTGAAAACCTTGTTTTTCATATTTTGGACGGCGGATTGAGTGAAAATTCCAAAAGAAGCCTTATCCAAATTTCGCAAAGTTATAAAAATGCAAAAATTGAATTTAACAGAATAGATGACAGCATATTAAAAAAATATAAATTATCCGGCTATCCTGAGCGCACTTTTTGGTCGGTTCTTGTGCCACAGGTAAAAGAAATAAGCGAACTTGAAAGAGTAATCTATCTTGAGGCTGATATTGTTGCAAAAGAAAGTCTGAAGCCTTTGTGGGAAATGGATTTTGAAGATAATTTTGTGCTTGCGGTTGAAGACGCTAAAGGTAAAAAATATTCAAAAAAATATTTAGATAAAAGAAGTAAATTTTTTAACACCGGTTTAATGGTTATTAATTGTAAAAAATGGAATGAAAATAATATTCCTGAACGTGCCGTTTATATGGCTCTTAAAAATTCGAAAAAGCACGTACGATATGACAAAATTGCATTAAATAAATTATTTGTTCAAAAGGTAAAATTTCTTGATTTAAGGTGGAATTTGCAATATTGCCCGATTAATATTTGGGCGGAATACGAAGACTCGCAAGAATACGCAAAAGCAATCAAAAATCCTGCAATAATACACTACACAGGCGTTTATAAACCTTGGCGCAAAGGCTTTGGCTGCTATCAACCAAAGCAGGAAGATTATCTAAGAGCGCACAAGCTTACGGAATTCAGATTGGAGTCTTACGCAGCTTGGCAAAGGGAAGATAAAGCTTCAAAACATTGGGGCTTCTTTAATCTTTTTTTGAAACACCCGTTATTTTTCTTGGATAAAAAATACAAACAAATGCAAAAAATTAATCTTGAATAGCGGAATATGCGCCAAGCACTCTTGAGAAATTGCAAATTGAAGAAATTTCATTTATTGCAGGCTCTATCATATGGAAGCCTTTGTCGACGTCTGCGAAGAAAATATATTCTCCGAGCACTTTTTTAGACGGTCTGCTTTCTATGTAAATTAAATTTAAATCATATTTTTTAAATACTTCAAGAACACGCAAAAGTGCACCTGATTCGTTTTTTGTCGTAAATGCAAGAGAGGTTCTGTTGCATGGTAAATTCAAATTTTCTTTTCCTACAAGCACAAAGCGAGTGAAATTTGCAGGGTTGTCATTTATTTTTTTTGCCAATATGTTTAAATTATATAATTCGGCGCAATATTCATTTGCAATTGAAGCATAGCCTGCTCCTTTTTCGCTTACAATTTTTGCAGAATTTGAAGTTGAAGAAGCGCTTATAAGCTCAATTTCTGAGCCGAAATTTTTTGAAATATAGTTTTGGCATTGCGCAAGCGCTTGTGGATGTGAAACAATATGGGTGATATTTTCTATTTTGTCATTTGAAATTAGCGAATGTTGAACTTGTACCAAGATTTCCGCCATAATTTTAAGTTCGGATGATGCCAAATTATCTATTGTTTCGCGAACTATTCCTTCAAGAGAATTTTCTATCGGCAAAACGCCATAATACGAAGGGTTTTCAGGCAGAATGTCAAGAATTTTTTTAATTGTCGAAATGCTTTTAGGCTCGTAATCTTTTAAGATTTTTTTATTAACTTTTTCCATTGCAATTTGCGAATATGAACCACAAGGGCCTAAATATAAAAGTTTTTTATTATTTTCCATAGAAAAATTTTACAACTCTTGGCGAACTATTGCAATAAATGTTATACTTTGTGTGTAGTAAATTAGGTTTTTATGAAAAAAAGATTAATTAATAATTGTGTTACATGTGGGCGCAGGCTCAGTTTTTTTGATACTTTTTGTCCTGTGTGCGGAACAAAAAGATATGTTCAATGCCCTATTTGTAATGCAACGGTTGGAGATGATGAAATAACTTGTCCTGAGTGCGGTTTTACGCTTAGATTATCAACGCCGAAATTAGATATGTTTTCCCAAATGAAAACCGTTATTAGTGTTATTTTTGTAATTCTTTTTCTTTTTACGACAATTCTTAGTTCTATTCAAGAAAATAAAAAAGACACCACAGAGAAAAAAATAGTCAAACAAGAAAAAAATATCAATAAAAAACACGAAACCGTTAATTATTCTGACAAAAACTTATATTATGAAATAATCGGGAGAACAGGCGGAGAAAATATTGATATTGAAGATATGATTGTTTTATCTGATTTAAGTTCCAAGGATATTCTTGATTTAAGAGAATTCATGGTTAAGGAATCGCCTATCTTTGGAGATTTAGATTACACTCCTTCAAGAGAAGTTTTTGATATAGAAGACAATATTCCATGGATTAGCGCATTTCAAGTGGCGTGTGTCGGCGTAGACGGGCCTAATTATCAAATAAGCGAAGGAAATTCAAGAGAATCTTTGATGATATTGAACCCTGAATTATTGTTACATCCTTTGATACCGACCATATTAAAAAATTCGCCCAATGAGTGCGATGAATCATTCTATTTTATTCCCGAAAGAGTTGTTTATCATAGCGGAATCAAAACAATTACTACATATATCGATATTTCTTCGGCCAAATCAAAATTAGGCTATATCCCATATCCTTATTTTCTTGAAACAGCAAATCCAAGAGATTTGGGCTATAATTCGATATTCGCTTCAGGGTATTACAATATTAAATTTGAAAATGCAGACAATAATGTGTCTTTAGATATTGCCGAACCTCGTGGCTTCTGGCATAAAGGCTATGCGTGCGGGCTTCCCGAAGGTTGCAATAATTATTCACCGCGTGATACAAGATTTGAGATAAGAATTACTGAATTACCTGCGGCACTGCGTTTTAAATTATGGCAAGACACTCCGTCATTCAAACATTCGGAAGCAGATTTAATCTACGAAATCGTATTCAAATAATTATTCAGCAATGCTGAGTGCAATACGCCTGTCTTCAGGGTTGAATTTTGTAACGATTACATCAATTTCATCGTTTTCTGCAAGGATTGTGTTTGCCTTGTTTTGATATTCAATAACATCTGCTTGAGGAAGCAGTGCTTCAACTGCAGGATAAACTTCAACAAATGCGCCGAAGTGTTTAATGCGGATGATTTTACCTTTGAGTTTTGCGCCTTCCGCGATTTTGCCTTTAGCTTCAACCCAAGGGTCGGGCTCTAAATTTTTCAAGCTGAGAGAAACTCTGTGTTTGTTAAAATCAATACTTAAAATTTCAACATTAATTTTTTCACCGATTTTTAAAATATCAGAAGGATGTTCAACCCAACGCCATGAAATTTGGCTTAGAGGAAGCAGCGCATCAACTCCGCCGATATCAACAAATGCCCCAAAATCAGCAATTCTCACAACTTCGCCTTTAACAACCTGACCTTCTTCAAGTTGAGAGAAAATATCTTTTCTTATTTCTTCGAGGCTATCTGTGTAAACTTTTCTGTTGGATAAAATAAAGTTATTTTGCACGCTATCAAGAGTTAAAATTTTAAGTTCAATTTCTTTGCCGACAACATTATTTTCATCTTCTTTGAGCCTCAAGTGGCTTGACGGTACAAAACCGCGAACACCTAAAACATCAACAAGCAACCCGCCTTTAACGGATTGTACGATAGTGCCTGTTACGATTTCGTCTTTTGCTTTAATTTCTTCTAATTTTTTGATGTTGTATGCCGCTGCTACACGTTTATAAGAAACTGTGAATTTGCCGTTTTCGTCTTCATCATCCGTAATTAAAAATTCATATTCATTATTTTTTTCTAAAATTTGCTCAACAACATCATCTTTATTGTTTTTTATTTCATGATTTGGGCAAAGCGCACTCGTTTTAGAGCCGATATCAATTAACGCACCTTCCGAATCAAAATTAATAACAGTGCCTTTAACTAAATCGCCTTTTTTAAAATTGTAATCGTAGCCTTTTAAAAGTTCAGCAAACTCTTCATCTGAAATATGAATTGGTGGCATACATTATCTCCACATACCTAACAAATTTATTATATCAATTTTTTCTGCATGTAGTTAGCATTTGAAGATTTTTTGTTAAGAAATGTAATATTTTATTCTTCTTTTTCTTTGGCTTTGCCACTCAAATTAAAATTTTGGTTGTGAATTTGCATTAAATATCTTTTAAGGTCGCCAATATTTTGATTTTCTTCAATGAGATTTCTTTTCGGTGCGCTTAAAAGAGAGTCTTTAACTTGCTCAAATTGACTTTTTTCGCCTGATAATTTTCCGACAAGCTCGTCAATATTTTTAGCACCGATATTTGGATGAAGTGCCAAAATTTCGCTTTCGGTTTTTCCGATTTCAAATTTATAAAGCCATTTGAGAGTTTTAATATCTCTTTTTGTGACATTAATTCTTCCGTATTGATGAGGCGTGTACATAATGTCATCCGTGTAAGGCGAGTGCCCAAGCCCCACGGCATGCCCTATTTCATGCAAAATTGTGTGATAAACTTCATTGTCATCCATATATTTGCTGTGCAAAATGCCGTCAGAAATTCCAATTTGAACTTCTGCAGAATAGTATCTTCCAAATTTATCGAAGTTAAAATGGCACATTCCAAGAGATTTTCTATCCACCCTTTTCCACTCTAAATTAACTTGCGAATCGTTTAGGTTGGTTACAATTTCAAATGAAACCACACCGTTGCTTAAAGATTCCCAAGTGTTAAGTGCACGGATAACCATTTCCCTGTATTTATATTTTTCAGAATCGCTTTGTTTTGAATAAAAAGAAAATGGCGCAATGAAAAATTTTAATGGCATTAGCCCTTGTTGCCATCTTGATAATTTATTTTTATTGAAACATTCTTGAAGATATGTTGAATTTTGCATATAATATATTTTATCAAAAATGAGGAGTTTTTTCTATGAATATAATGAACATGATGCAAAACGTGCAAAAAATGCAAAAACGTTTAGTTGAAGCACAAAAAGAGCTTGAAAGTGCTGAAATTACAGCTCAATCAGCAGGTGGTGCGGTTGAAGTTGTGTATACAGGTCAAGCAAAATTCAAAAGAATTAAAATAAAACCTGAGGCAATCAACCCTGAAAATCCTGACTCAGTTGACACAGAAACAATTGAAATGCTTGAAGATTTAATTACTGAAGCCCTTATGAACGGTACTCAAAGAGCAACAAGTGAAATGGAAGCTAAAATGAAAACTTTAACAGGTGGCATTTCAATTCCAGGGTTATTCTAGTGGAATATACAAAACCTTTAGCAAAATTAATAGAATATTTTCAAAAATTACCTTCAATTGGTCCGAAAACAGCTCAAAGGCTTGCTCTTTATATGCTTAAAATGCCTGATTACGAAGTTGAAAATTTTGCATCAGCAATGCTTGAAGCTAAAAGAACAATAAAATATTGCGAAGTATGCTTCAATATGTCATCTGATAGCCCATGCGAGATATGCTCAAGTGCAAACAGAAACAAAGAGCTGATTTGTGTTGTTTCTGAAACCAAAGACTTGATGGCAATCGAGCGCACAAATGAATACAAAGGGGTGTATCATGTGCTTGGTGGCTTAATTTCTCCAATGGACGGAATCGGACCTGATGATATCAGGGTGCGTGAGCTTTTAGAGCGAGTACACAGTGCGGATATTAAAGAAGTTATTCTTGCAATTAACCCAACCGTTGAAGGTGAAGCTACGAGCTTGTATCTTACAAAACTCTTGAAACCTTTTGGGGTAAAAGTGTCAAGAATTGCATTTGGCTTGCCTCTTGGCTCAGAGCTTGAATACGCAGACGAGCTTACGCTCACTAAAGCACTTGAAGGCAGACGAGAATTATAATCCCAATGCAAAAATATTGAATTGCAAAAATTTTAGTTGTAATATTGTTTGCGGAAAAATAAGGAAATAAAAAATGATAAAAGTAGGAATATTGGGCTATGGCAATCTTGGGCGCGGTGTTGAACAAGCAATTAATATGAACGATGATATGGAATTATTTGCAGTTTTTACCAGAAGAAATCCTGACTCGCTTAAAATAAAATCTGAAACAGCAAAAGTTTTATCAGTAGATGGAATAGAAAATTATAAAAACGATATTGATGTTTTGATTATATGTGGTGGAAGTGCAACGGATTTACCTGAGCAAACGCCAAAATATGTCCAAACATTTAACGTTGTGGATAGTTTTGACACTCACGCAAAAATTCCTGAGCACTTTGCTTCAGTTGATGAAATGGCAAAAAAATCAGGAAAAGTCGGCATAATCTCTGTTGGTTGGGACCCCGGAATGTTTTCTCTAAACAGACTTTACGGGAACGCAATTTTGCCAAACGGAAAAGATTATACTTTCTGGGGCAAAGGTGTAAGCCAAGGACATAGCGACGCGATTAGAAGAATTGAAGGCGTAGTGGACGCAAAACAATACACAATCCCTGTAGACTCTGCGCTTGATGCAGTTCGTGCCGGCAAAAACCCTGAACTTGCAACTCGCGAAAAGCACACAAGAGAATGTTTTGTAGTGGCGGCAGATGGTGCTGATAAAGCAAAAATTGAGCAAGAAATTAAAACAATGCCAAACTATTTTGCAGATTATGACACAACAGTCCACTTTATAACAAAAGAAGAATTGGATAAAAACCATTCAGGTATTCCTCATGGCGGTTTTGTTTTAAGAAGCGGGAAAACAAGTGACGGAGTAAATCACATTGTTGAATACTCTCTGAAGCTTGACTCTAACCCTGAATTCACCGCAAGTGTGCTTGTTGCATATGCAAGAGCTGCTTATAAGTTAAATAAAGAACGTGTAAGCGGATGCAAAACGGTGTTTGATATAGCACCTGCATATCTTAGCCCGAAAACAAATGAAGAATTAAGGGCAACTCTTCTTTAATTTTCGACACGGGTATTAATAAAGAAAATAAAAAAGCGGTCAATTCAGACCGCTTTTAGTTTATAAATAATTCAATTATTTTTCCTCTTTAACATCTTTTACTTCTTTTGCTTTAACAACTTTTGCGCCCGTTTCGTCTGTTGTTTCTGTTTTTAATTTCTTTTCTTCATCAAGTTGTTTGTTGATGACAACCGTTTGCGCTATTTGGAATAAGTTACTTGTTACAAGGTATAATAAAACGCCTGCTGGAATCGGAATGAACACAAACATCATACCAACCATAATCGGCATAAATGTTCCCATAGATTTTTGCATTGCAGCTTGTTGCGGGTCTTGTGGAACATTTTTATTTTGCGCCATCATAACTTTTTGGCTAAACCACATTGTGAGAATAAAAAGTGCCACCAAAAACAAGACGTCATAGTGCATTTCTTCTTTCACAACAAGAGTCGGAATTGAAGATTTCAGAATGCTTCCGTCACGCACAAAAGTTAATTTCTCGGTTTCTCTTGTTTGAATGTTTTGTACATCAACTTCCGCTTTTGTGATTTTGTCTAATTGTTCAAAGCGAAGTTTAATGCTATCTAAGTGCATTTTGAAATCAATATTTTGCCCAGGAACAATTTCGCCTTGAACTTCAATTGCTTTTTGTTGATTATCAACTTTTTCTTCACTTTTTTCATCACCAAAATAAACAACAATATTTTTTGCTGTTTGGAATTGAGAATTTTTTGTTGCAGAGAATTGGTTATCAAAACTTACCCCTGCGTTGCTTTTCATTGTTGCATCAAGTCTGTTGATGAACAAGAAATTAGTTTTTCCTGCAAGTTCAATAAATTGCGGGCTCATAAGAGCTGTGTATAATAAAATAAAAACAGGCAATTGGATAAGCATGGGCAAACAACCAGCCATTGGGTTGAATTTATGCTCTTTATAAAATTCCATCATTTTTCTTTGCATCATCTCAGGGTTAGATTTATATCTTTCCTGAATAGCTTTCATTTTTGGCTGAAGAGTTTGCATGTCGCGCATAGAGCGTTGTTGAGTGACGCTTGAAGGCCACATAAGTACACGAATTACAATTGTGAGTGCAATAATTGCAAGTCCCCAAGAATGCAAGCTATCTGCAAGCATTTTAAGTATATTTATTGTGATTGTTACAAAATCAATTCCCATTTGTCATCTCTCCGTTTATAATTTATTTCTATGATACATAAAACATGGTAGAATGAAAACATGAAAAATTTATTCGATACAATTGTTGCTCCTGTGACTCCTCTAACTTATAGCGGAGTTGGAATTATAAGAATTAGCGGTGATAAAAGTTTTGAAATTGCAGAAAAAATTTTCTCTAGAAAGTTTGAAATAGGGCGTATTAACCATGGTTGGATAATGCGTGACGATAAAAAACTGGACGAAGTTATTTTGCTTCCGTTCCAAAACCCAAAAAGCTACACAGGCGAAGACACTATTGAAATTCAAACACATGGTTCTCCAATTATAATTAAAGAAATTTTAAATCTTGTGATGTCTTTAGGCGCAAGGATGGCAGAGCGTGGCGAATTTACAAAACGCGCTTTTTTAAACCACAAGATAGATTTAACGGAAGCGGAAGCTGTTATGGATTTGATTTGTTCCAAAACTGCAAAAACGGCTGAAAAATCCTTGAATAATTTAGAAGGAGCACTAAGGGCAGAGATTGAAAAAATCAGAGAAATCTTAAAAGAAATTTTAGCAAGAATCATAGCTTCTTTAGATTTTCCCGAAGATGTTGCAGAAGTTGAATATTCAGACATTGAAAGTGCGCTGATATCAGCAAAAGAAAAAATTGAAAACATATTGGCATCTGCGTCATCTCATAATATTTTGAGAGAAGGAATTAAAATTGCAATTACGGGGCGTCCAAATGTTGGCAAAAGCTCTTTATTTAATGCACTTTTATCGCTTGATAGAGCAATTGTAACAGATATTGCAGGCACAACAAGAGATAGCATTCAAGAAACAGTTGAGCTTGATGGAATTTGTGCTACTTTAATTGATACAGCTGGCATTCGCCAAGATGAAAGCATTGACAAAGTTGAAAAAATAGGTATCGAACATTCAATAAACATCGCGCAAAATGCAGATATTAATTTGCTTTTATATGAAGGGCATATCGGAATAACGGAAGCGGATAATGAAATTTTTGAGCTTATAGATAAAGAAAAGCCAATGATTTATGTTTCAACAAAAGCTGATTTGGGAACTTGTGAAAATATTGCAGGCGCAATTCAAATAAGCACAAAAGACATGTCTGGAATTAATGAGCTTAAGCAAGAAATAAAAAATAAAATTTCAGCGTTCAATGCGCTTGAAACAGAATTTATTACAAACCAAAGACAACAAGAATGTCTGAAAAAGTCGCTCGAGAATATTAATCGCGCGCTTGAGGCAGTTAAAGTCGAAGAGTTGCAAGATTTAATTTCAATAGATATTAAAACCGCACTTCTCGTGCTTGGAGAAATTACAGGCGAAGTTGTAACTGATGAGCTTTTAAACAATATTTTTGAGAGTTTTTGTATTGGCAAGTAACCGAGCGAAGCTCGAGTTCTAGCGCGACTGCGCTTAGCGAGAGCGAGCGAGGCTAAAGTGTGCGAGTTCGTGATGGCAATGCGTTGAGCATTGGCTGACAGAACGAAGCCGTTCTCCTTATAAG
>JAFVOZ010000024.1 GCA_017505585.1 bacterium | reverse complement strand
TTTCTAAAGACTATGCGCTTGCTGGGCTCAGACTTGGCTATATCTTAACCAAACAAGAAAATATTTTAAATTTGAAGAAAATCATCTCGCCATATTCAGTAAACACAATGGCGGTGCTTGCTGGTCTTGCAGCGCTTGATGATAAAAAACATTTAAAGAAAATCAAAACCGAAACAATTAAAAATAAAAGAATTTTAACTTTGGCACTTGAAAATGCAGGCTTTAAGGTTTACAGGAGCGAAGGTAATTTTATTCTTTGTGATATGGGCGATAAGGCTGATTTTATGTATAAGAAGCTTTATGCAAATAAAATCAAAATTAAAAAGTTTAATGATTTGCGCCTCAAAAACTGCTTTAGAATTACAATTCCAAATTCACGCGATTTGAAAACCCTGCTCAAAGTGCTCTCTCCAAGAGATATGCTTGTTTTTGATATGGACGGGGTACTATTTGATGTTAGAAACTCATATAGAGCGGCAATTCAAGCCACATTTAAGCATTTTTCAGGAAAAACTATATCTGAAAAAGATATTCAAGATGCAAAAAATTATGGCGGTCTAAATTGCGATTGGGCTCTTACTCAATTTTTACTCAAACAAGAAGGTTTAAATGTTGATTTTGAAGAAATTGTAAGATGCTTTCAAGAAAACTTCTTCTCACCACAACCTGATGGTTCAATGGGCTTAATAGATAATGAAGAAATTTTATGCACAAAAGAATTTATTGAAAAATTAAGCCAAAAATATGATTTATGTGTTTTTACAGGGCGTCCTGAAGAAGAAGCTCTTTATTCGCTTAAAAAGTATGGTATCATCGACTTTTTCAATATTATAATCACAAAAAATTCGCTTCCTGATGACAAGCAAAAGCCAAATCCTTTAGGTTTGCAAAAAATTAGAGCAAATTCGCTCTGCAATGAAATAATTTATTTTGGTGACACCAAAGATGATATGATTTGTGCTCGTCTTGCAGGTGCAAAAGGAATTGGCGTTCTTCCGCCACAAGATAAATCTTGGATTTTAAAAAGAGATTTGAAAAAAGAAGGTGCTACAAAAGTTATTAGAAATATCAGTAGGTTTTCATGAGAGAAATTTCAAAAAAAAGAGAAACAAAAGAAACTTCAATTAATGTTGAAATTAATTTAGACGAAAGTAACGAAAGTTCAATTTCTTGCTCTAATAAATTCTTTTCACATATGTTAGAGCAACTTGCAAAACATAGCGGCTTCAAAATTAAGCTTGATGCAAATTCTCTGGATGGTGACGAACATCACTTGATTGAAGACACTGCAATTACGCTCGGTGAAGCACTTTGTGAAGCACTGGGTGACAAAAGAGGAATAAAAAGATATGCAAGTACAATTCTTCCGATGGATGACGCCATGGTGCTTTGCGCGCTCGATATTTCAGGAAGGGCTTATCTTAACTTTGATATTGACATTGTTCAAGAAAAAACAAGTGATTTTGAAACAGTTTTGCTTTATCACTTCTTTGAAAGCTTTGCGCATGCAGCAAAAATTACACTTCATATTAAAAAACTTGCAGGCTACGACCCGCACCATTTAATTGAAGCCGTGTTCAAGGCATTCGCAAGGAGTCTTAAAGAAGCCTGTTCAATTGATGAAAACAAAAAAGACGAAATTCCTTCCACTAAAGGTGTTTTATAATTCAAAATAGGTAAAATCAAATATGTCCCAACAACAAGCACAACTTGTAAATTGTAAAAAATGCGGCGCGCTCTTTGTTAAGAGCGGCAACAGAGATATTTGCGATAACTGCTATAAAGAAGAGGTCAAAGAAACAGATAAAATCAAAAGTTATATTCACGGCACCGGTAAATCAAAAGTCGGTTTTGATGAAATTGTCAAAGGAACAAATTTGCCCGAAGATGAAGTTAAACACCTTTTTGAAATCGGCAGATTATTTGGTGTTATGGATCAAATCACCATTAAATGCAGTTTTTGCGGCACAGAATTTGAATGCGACCAAAAACCAAGCTTTGTTTGCCAAAACTGTTTAAACAAATTTACCAAAAAAGGCGAAATTAACGCCTCGTTCAAAGCCGCACAAAAAGCAGATTTAAAAGTAAGAAAAACATCCGTGCATTTCACAAACGAAAGCAGATACGGTTTTATCCAAAACTACGAAATCTAATTAAATTTCAACATTTTCTATATGGTTTATTGAAAACGAATTTTTATCCAAAAGAATTGAAACGACATCAATTCTTGGTTTTAAGTTTTGCATTTTTTTCTTATGAATATAATACTGAAGAGCTGCATAAATATTCGCCAATTTTCTGCTGTCAACTGCTTCAGCGCCAGAGCCAAAAAATTCACTTGTTCTTGTTTTAACCTCAACAAACACAAGGGTTTTTCCTTGTTTTGCAATAATATCAATTTCTGCAATTCGGGAATACCTGAAATTAGTTTCCAAAATTTCATATCCTTTTGATTGCAGATAGCCTGCAGCTATTTTTTCTCCTTGTTTACCTTTTAGATTGTTTTGCATATAATAATCATAACACATATTGAGGGGATATAATGAGTATCTTAAGAAAAACAGCAACAGAACAATTTGAAGCTATCAAAAATAAAGAGGTTTCAGCGGTTGAACTTTTAGATTTAACTTATGAACAAATCAAAAAAGTTGATGAAAAAATTGGCGCATTTAATTCATTAACAGAAGATTTCGCTTACGAAACAGCAAAAAAAGTTGACGAAAAAGTATCTAAAGGCGAAGAGTTGCCGCTTTTTGCAGGCATTCCGCTCGCACTAAAAGACAATATGAACTTAAAAGGTTCAAAAACAACTGCTTCTTCTAAAATTTTAGAAAACTTTGTTTCACCATATAACGCAACAGTTGTTGATAAAATAAATGAAAACTTAATCCCAATCACAGGGAAAGCAAATATGGACGAATTTGCAATGGGTTCAAGTAATGAAAACTCTGCATTTAAAATTGTCCACAATCCACACAACTTAAACAAAGTTCCTGGTGGCTCATCAGGCGGTTCAGCTGCAAGTGTTGCGGCTTTTGAATCAAGCTTGGCATTAGGTTCAGACACAGGCGGAAGTATCAGACTTCCAGCAAGTTTCTGTGGCATCGTGGGAATGAAACCAACATACGGAAGGGTTTCTCGCTATGGCCTAATTGCCTTTGCATCATCCCTTGATCAAATCGGTCCTTTTGGAAGATGCGTTGAAGACTGTGCTTCATTATATGAAATCATAGCAGGTTGGGACATGCACGATTCCACTTCAATTAAAGCAGAAGTAGGCTCACCAACCAAAACATTAAAAAACGATATTAAAGGCACAAAAATCGGCGTCATCAAAGAGCTTATGGGTGAAGGTATTGCCGATTCAGTTAAAAAATCAATTGAAGATGCAATCAAGGTTTACGAAAATGCAGGAGCTGAAATTAAAGAAATTTCACTTCCAAACCTTAAACATTCGATTGGAATTTATTACATTTTGGCAACTGCTGAATGTAGTTCAAACTTAGCAAGATTTGACGGCGTTAGATATGGTCACAGAACGGCAAACGCTAAAAATCTTTTAGAAATGTATTCAAAATCAAGAGCTGAAGGTTTTGGCGATGAAGTTAAGAGACGTATAATGCTCGGAACTTATGCATTATCAAGCGGTTATTACGATGCATATTATAAAAAAGCCCAACAAATGAGAAGGCTTGTTGCTCAAGATTTTGCAGAAGCATTCAAAGAAGTTGATGCATTATTCGGACCAACTTGCCCAACAACTGCATTTGATTTAGGCTCAAGAAACGAAGACCCGCTTGCAATGTATTTAACTGACATCGGCACAATTTGCGCTAACTTAATTGGTGCACCGGCACTTAGTATGCCAATTGGTTACGATGAAGATAATATGCCAATCGGTGGACAATTAATCACAAACCAAATGCAAGAAGAACTTTTATTCAGAACAGCATACAACTTCGAAAGAGAAACTGAATTTCATAAAGTTCAAGCAAATATATAATTACACAAATTGAAAAATTAAAGCGGGTTTTTTAAACCCGCTTTTTTAATTCTTAAACTATGTGTGCCATTTTTTAGAAGGAACCCACTCGCCATCTTCCAAGGCATATGTTTTTTCGACAGTTCGCAACCCTTGTGGTGGTTTTGCAACCGTATCAAAATACAAAGCAGGCTTGTTATCTTTAAAGAGAATTTGCCTATCGGCTTTTTCTCCACCACCCATAACATGCATTGTATTTTCGGCATATTTTTCCAAATCGCCGTCAACAAATGTAACTGCTTTGTCTATTGTCCAAAAATCTTTGCCATAATTTATATTTTCGTCATATTCACGAATTAAATCAGCCCACCTGAACAAAATACCTCTGGTTAAAAAATCATGGGTGTTCATTCCGCCATATTTAAATTGAACTTGCTTATCCGCACTTGAAGTATCTCCTTCGGATTGGAAATTTTCCCTGTATCTTAAAGGAGAAGTTATCCCGCGAGTAAATTCAAATTTCTTATCTGCAGTTATTTTTCCGTCAGAAGTTTCTGAATAATTTGTCACATAAGAATGTGGTGCTCCGTTTTCATACTCAATAAAAAATGAATATTTTTTACCTTCTTCCGTATTTTCTTCATTTTTTGCAACAGATAAAAGTTCGTGGTTTTGTGCTTTAACCACAACGTTATTTTCAAAATCTTCAATCGTTAAATTACCATTTGCTTGAAGCGATAAAGTACGTTTTGGTTCGTTATTTTCGTTGAATTCTTTAATTGTTTTTGTGCCGTATTTATCAACTTCTGCTCTGTCGCCTGCTTCCCTGAACAGCTTTAGTGCTTCTCTTACTTCAGATTTGTAAGTTCTTGTGATATCTTCAATTTCACCCTGAACACCATCAACAATGCCTTCGGATGTTACTCGCATGTTTTTTACGGTTCCAAATAATCCGTCGATTTCTTTTGCTAATTCAACTTTAGGAAGAAGTGCATTTTCTTCATTGATTGCTTCTGCCATTTTTATTTTAGACGGCTGGATAGGATTTGTTTCAGAGCCCTGAACTCTTTTTTGAAAACTTAAATTTCTAATAGCATTAATTTTCATAGTCGTCCTCATTTTATAAAATTTCTTTAATATCTGACAATATCATTTCTTGTTTTAAGCGATATTTTTCATATAGCTTGGCAAGCGGAACCCTGTCCGGAAACTCTTTTTCAGCCCCGTAGTTTAGAACTTTTACATCAGAGTTTCCAAAGAAACTTGCCACTTTTTGCCCGAACCCGCCGTCAAGCACGCCGTCTTCTAAAGTTACAACAAGCTTATGGTTTTCTTTTAGGGAGTTTAGAAGTTCTTCATCAAGCCCCGAGATAAATAACGGATTGATAACAGTTGCATTTATTCCTTCGGCCTTAAGAGCATTTGCCACATCAAGTGCCAAATGGTAAAAACTACCAACACCAATAAGTGCCACATCAGAACCTTTTTGAGTTACTTTAAATTTATTCAAAATTGAATAATCCGTGTCATCAGATTTGCCCGAGGTCACAGGGTTCATAAAAGGAACTCTGATTGCAAGTGGAAATTTTTTATTAGTATAAGAAAATTCAAGCATTTTCAAATATTCTTCTTTAGTCGCAGGTGCCAAATAAACAATATTTGGAATATTCGAGATAATTGGGATATCAAAACAGCCAAGGTGAGTCATGTCGTTTGCCTGAATTGCACCCCAATTTACAAGAATTGTCATAGGTGAATTATTTAATGCTAAATCTTGCGAAAGTTGGTCATAAGTTCTTTGTAAAAACGAACTTATGATAAGCAAATATGGGTTCCCGCCATTTTTTGCAATCGCTGAAGCATAAGCAACGGCGTGTTCTTCGGCAATTCCCGTATCCACAAAATTTACTCCGAACTTTTCTCTGATATCGGGAGTAAGTCCAACAGCCCCAGGAGTTGCAGGGTTAATTGCAAGAACCGTTTTATCTTGGTTAATTTTTTTAAGAAGAAAATCGTTTGTGATTGTTGTATAAGTTTCAGGGCAAGAAGTGTTTTGCACTTGGGCTATCTCGTTATTTTCATCCAATAAATTTGGCACAATCCAATGACAAAGTTCTTTATTATTTTCTGCCGCTTTCAAGCCTTTTCCTTTTTGTGTTTTAATATGCACAACAGTCGGACAATTTGTATCCTTTACCTTTTCCAGTGCTTCAATCATTTGAGATAAATTATTGCCGTCAGAGACATAGTAATATTCAAAACCCAAACTCTTAAAGAAATTAAGCTCGGCTTTTCCTTCTGTTTCTCTAAGCAATCTCAGGTTTTCATATAAACCGCCTTGGTTTTCCGCAATTGACATTTCATTATCGTTTACAATAACAATGAAATTTGTGCCCAAAACTGCGGCATTATTTAAACCTTCATAAGCTTCGCCACCTGATAGTGAACCGTCGCCGATAATTGCCACAACATTGAAATTTTCGCCCTTCAAATCTCTAGCTTTTGCAATTCCGCATGCAAGACTTACCGAAGTTGAAGTGTGACCTATAACAAAAGTGTCATGAGGGGATTCTTCAGGATTAGTGTAACCTGAAATCTCAAGATATTTTTCTGGGTTTAGATAATATTCTTTTCTGCCTGTTAAAATTTTGTGCGGATAACATTGATGAGAAACATCGAAAACAAATTTATCAACAGGCGAATTGAAAACTTTATGAAGCGCAATTGTTGGCTCAACAAAACCTAAATTAGGAGCTAAGTGCCCGCCTATTGTGTTTACTTTTTTGATAATTAACGAGCGCATTTCACCAGCTAAAATTTCTAATTCTTCGCAAGTAAAACCCTTTAAATCTTCCAATGAATTTAGTTTATCTATAATTTGCATAAAAACCTTCCTTACATAAAGATTTTAGCATTGCATGGGTATTTTACGCAAGTCAATTCACTAAAACCGTTAAGTTTTAGTACATATCACCCATACCAAATGTAAAGAAGCCTTTTTTCCTGTCTATGCCACTCGTGTTGGTGAACGGAACGCCGTAATCTAAGCTAATTGGTCCAATTCCAGGAATAAAGACTCTGAGGCCAACGCCAGCAGAAATTGCATATTCTGGTTTGTCATATAATGTATTTGATAGTGTTCCGCCAAAGACTTTACCCGCGTCAACAAAGGCTGCAAGTCTGATATTATTTAAGAATGAATTTGTTGTAAGTCTGTCAATAAAGGGAATTGGCGTTCTAAATTCAACGCTACCCGTCATAAAGCCTTTACCTGTCCCGACTTCAGATATATTGAAACCCCTGAGGGAATAAGGACCACCAAGAGAATATGCTGCAAATTCAGGCATATTTCCATTGATTTTTCCGCCACCTCTTGCAGATAGAACTACACTTGATTTCCTTCCTGCAGGAATGAACTTTTTAATTCCACCCGTTAATTTGCCGTATGAATTATGGAAACCACTCACGTTTATTGCTTCTTCAAGAGTTACGTTTGCATAAACACCACGTCTGGCATTTGTTTTGTTATCCCTTGTGTCGTATGTGAGCCCAGGAGTAAGTTTTACATAAAAACCGTCATCCAACTGACTTTCACGGTGCACCCATGGTATTCTGTGTAAATTGTATAAATATCTAATTCCAGCTTCATCGCCTTCTTTCATTTTCACATTTTCAACGCCAAATGAAATTGAACCTGAAAGATTTTTATATGCAACAAATCGGTGAGCAAGATTTACTTCTGCACCAATTTTTTGCTCAATTGCAAGCGGAACTTGGTAACTTCCGAAATGCCTTATGTATGCTCTTACACCAAGAGCATTATTTTTATTTTTAAAATGGGGTTCTAAAAAGCTTAATTCTGCTTGAATATTTGGCTCGTCAATAACACTGTCGTCAGACATTAAAATACCTGTCCCTGCCATAACATTCAGATTAAGTTTTTGTCCAAGTCCTCTGAAATTATTTTCACCGAAACCAACTGAACCAAAAAATCCTGAAGCCGAATCAATACCAACGCCCAAAGAAATTCTGCCTGTTCTTTGCTCCTCAACGTTCACCGTCACAACATATTGACCCGTTTCAGGGTTGAGGGCGATATCTCTTTGAACATCGCCAAAAGCTTGTGTTCCAAGCAAACGCGCAATGTCAGCCCTTGCTATGTTTTCATTGTAGACTGTGCCAGGGCGCATCATCACATTTCTTGCGACAACATAATCTTTTGTTTTTGATAACCCGTCAATTACAACGTCTTCAATTTTACCTTCATCAATCGTAATATTTACAACACCGTCCGGATCATCATAAACATCAACGACACGCGCTAAAATGTAACCTCTGGTCGCATAAAGTTCTTGCACTCTTGCAATAGAGGCGTTTAAAAGCTCAATGTTTTGCGGATGCCCCACAATTTCATTCATAATGCTATGAACTTCATACTCAGGAACCACTTCTGCGCCAGTAATTGTGATACCCGTTACAGGCGGGTTTTCTTCAACAATAATTCTTAACTTTAAATTTTCATTATCGATTTTTATTGGGAGAGCTTTAATTTTTTGAGTAAAATAGCCTGTTTTATAGATATTATTTAGGTCTTTGCCTATTTCTTTTTTGTTGTAAATATACCCTTCTTTAAGCTCCATTTGGCTTTTAAGAAAATTTACTTCAACCAAATTGTTGCCTAAAATTTCGATTTCTTTAATATAATATTCCCCTGCAAGCAAAGGTCTTTTTTCTTCTTTAGGTTCTTCTTGGGTTTCTTGTGCTTGAGTTTCTTGTACTGCTTTAGGCTCTTTCGTTTGGACTTGTTCTTGGGCCGTTTCTTGTGCTTGAAGTTCTTGATTTTCCTCTTGCACTGCAGTGTCGAAAGGATTTGCTTCTTCCTCTTTAGCACCTTCTAATTGGGATTGAATTTTATCAAATTCCGCTTGTATTTCTTCCGCTGATTGCACTTCATCCAGGTGTGTTTGTGCGTTTTCTTGCGGCTCAACAAAATTTTCTTCAATAGAATATGCTCCGTTAATTTGAAACATTAACAAAGCGAAAATTAATAAAAACCTATATACCTTTTTTCCCAATAATTCCATATTTAAAGTTAATAAAATTATAACTTCAAAAAATTATAAGTACAAATTTTTTAAGCAATATTAAAGAAATATTTTACAAATCAGCTCGCGGAATACAAGTTTCACACGCGAGTTTTAAAGATAAAACATTTTCTCTTAATTGTCTTGCATTCAGCTTTTTGGAATTATCTTCAAAAGCGTGCGCAAAAAGCATATCGCAACCCGCATTTGTAGCAACAGCTGCTCCTATTGCAGAATTTACAAACTCAATTTCCGGCATATCTTCCGCCACTTTCGGGCCTGAAAGTGCAAGCGGAGAATTAAAAGTTAATTTTTTGATAAGCTCAATATGTTTTTCAATTTCTGCAAGCTGCATAAAGCCTCCTGCTTCAACCATTATTTGAACACCAGCCTCGCGCGCCCTTTGCACAAGTTCGCTCAAAATTAAAAGTTCTGCGTAACTTGTTCTTGTCGGAAATTCAGAAAGTGAATTAAAAGAAAAGACGCTTGCTAAAGACAATACAACATCATAAGTTCTTGCAATATCTAAAATTTCATCAAATGCTTCATAGTATGGGTTTTTTGCGCTTTCTTTTTCAATGTATTCTGCAAAAATCGAAACAGGTTTTGAAATAAAATTTGGCTTTTTAACCTCTGTTTTATAGAGCTTTATAATCTCTTGCGTGATTGTCGGATAAAGAGTTATAAAATCTGCACCTTGCTCGCAAAATCTCTCAATGCTTTCAGTGATTTTTGAAGTCGTCAATTCAAGAGCTTCAGAAGTTTCACAAACACATTCCGCAAGTTGATTAACGCCGTATAACATATCAAATTCGGATGTGATTTTTTCTCGCATTTCGCCATATTCAGAACTTGCCAAAACATCAAGAGCAATCTTTGCACCGGCTATTTTAGAAATTTTTATTTTATCCGTTTCTTCAATTACACTAAAACCCTCAAAATTATTGTTAACGCAAGCGCAAATTTTAGGACTCAAGCCACAACCAAGTGCTGTTGGTAAAACATTTTTAAGTTTATTTTTAAAAATAACAACCTTGCCTTGTGCAACTCTTTGCCTTAAAACATTAGAATTAATTCCTTCAAGTTCGGCAACTTTTGCCATCTCGGGCGTAATTATGTTTTGTTGTGCTTCAATAATTTGTGTTGTCACGAATTTACCCCTTAAGTTTGTTTATTTCCCGAAATTTGTTTTGCATTTAATTTTTGCACGCCACCCAAAACCATTGCGCCAAAATATGTTTCAGCATAAGCCCTCACTGATTCCAGGCCCATAAAACAAGTTCTAAGGTCAGCACCTGCAATCACTACTCCATGGTTTTTCATAAGAACAATATTGTGCCCTTTTTTAAAATATGCAAGGCAATTATCGACAAGTTCGAAACTTGAAGGTGTTGCATATTTTGCGACCGGAATTTCTCCGAATTGATATACAAATTCAGGCAAAATAGCATCTTTAATTGGAACACCCGCAACTGCAAACGCAGTAATATACGGACAGTGAGAATGGATAACGGCTTCAACATCTGCTCGCGCTTCATAAATTGCACTGTGCAAATATTTTTCTCCAGAAGGCTTTTTACCCTTGGACAATTGATTACCTTCAAAATCAATAGTTACAATATCTGTTTCCGCTAAATCACCAAGGCAAGAACCGGAAGACGAGATAAGGATTTTGTTGTCTTCGTCCAAAACGCTTATATTTCCGCTTGTGGCAGGACTCATACCTCTATAATATAATCTTTTTGCCCAGTAAATTAATTCCTCTTTTTTATTCATAATTCTTTGCCTTGCGCCTTATTTTTTTTATGATTTAATTAATATAGCACAAATTTTCATTTGTGACTTCATACAAAGGGTGTGAGCTATATAACTCATCAAACAAAAAATATCATACTTGCCTCAAATGCCGGGTTTTGCTATGGCGTAAAACGAGCAGTTGAAACAACAAAAAAACTAAAAGCGGAAAATCCTGACAAAGAAATTTGCGTTTTGGGCGAGCTTATTCATAATTCTCAAGTAATTAAAGAACTTAATGACTTGGGCATTAAAACCGTTGAAACCTTACCTGAAAAAGGTTGCGGATATTGCGTGGTTCGAAGCCATGGTGCGAGTTTTGATGTTTTTGAAGAAATTAAAAACAAGGGTTTTGAGCTTGTTGATCTCACATGTCCTGATGTGAAAAAAGTTCAAGATAAAGCAATCGAGCTTGTTCAAGAGGGTTATTTTCTTGTTATCCTTGGAAAAGGCGCGCACCCTGAAGTTATGGCAATAAGGGCAAATGCCGCACGCCACACTTGTGATGACAACGTTTTTGTTGCACAAAATCTTGAAGAATTAAAAGAAATTGAAAACACCATTAAGAAAAAATCAAAAGTAGGAATTGTTGTTCAAACAACACAAAGAGCAGAGTTTTTGCAAGAAATTGTGGCATATCTTGCGCCAATTGTTAAAGAGCTCAAAATTGCGAACACAATTTGCCGTTCTACAACTCTCAGACAAAATGAAGCTCGAGAAGTTGCCCAAAAAAGCGATTTGATGATTGTGGTGGGCTCTAAAAAAAGCGCAAACACAACGCATTTAGCTGAAATTTTAGTAGATATCACAAAAACAATCCATATTGAAAACGCAAGCGAATTAAAAAACTTTAAAAATGAAATTCAAAATGCGCAAACCATCGGAATTACAGCAGGAGCTTCAACTCCTGACTATATAATCAATGAAGTAATAGACAGTGTTAAATAAAGGAGAAAAAAACATGACAAACACAATGACTCAAGAAGAATTCGAAGCGTTGCTCGAAAATTCTTACACTTACAAACTCAACGTAGCAGACATCGTTAAAGGTGTTGTTGTAAAACGTGAAAAAGATGGCTTCCTTGTTGACATCGGCGCAAAAACAGAAGCTTTCTTGCCTAACTCTGAAGTAGTTAATTCAAAAGACCAAAATCCTGATGATTTCATCAAACTTTGGGATGAAAAAGAATTCTACATCACAAAAGACGAAGAAGAAAACGAAGTTATCGAATTATCACTTAAAAAACTTGCGTTTGCTCAAGCTTGGCAAAAACTTTCTGAAGCAAAAGCTGCTAACGAAAGCGTTATGGCTCTTATCGTTCAATCTGTCAAAGGTGGCTTAATTGCTGAAGTATTCGGTCTTCGCGGTTTCATTCCTTCTTCACAATTAAGAGCTGGCCTTGCAGGCGATACTCAAATTGATTCAGAATTAGAAGTTAAAATTCTTGAAGCTGATCCAAAAAGAAATAAACTTATCCTTTCTCAAAGACAAGTTTATGCTCAACAAAGAGAAATGGTTGCAGACGAAGTTATCTCTAAACTTGCTGTTGACCAAACTATCGAAGGTGAAGTTGTTAGAATTGCTGACTTCGGCGCATTCATTGACATCAATGGCGTAGACGGCTTACTTCCAATCTCAGAAATTTCTTGGGATAGAATTAAACACCCATCCGACGTTGTTTCACTCGGTCAAAAAATCGAAGTTAAAGTTATTAAAATTGACGAACAATTAAAGAGAATTTCACTTTCATTAAAAAGAATGGGCGCAAACCCATGGGATGAAATTGCTTCTAAATTCCAAGAAGGCGATATCATTGAAGGTACAGTAAACAAAATCACTTCATTCGGTATATTCATCAACATCTTCCCAGGCGTTGAAGCATTACTTCCATCAGCTGAAATTTCAGATGAACAAGTTAACGTAAATGAAATGTTTACCCTTGGTCAAGAAGTGAAAGTTCAAATCAAAAAATTCACTCCTGCTGAACACAGAATCGGTCTTTCAATGAAAGGAATATAGTTCTTTTAAAAAAGACTTCAAAAAACACGAGGATATTAAATCCTCGTGTTTTTGTTTGTAGAAATAAGTTTGAGTAAAAAGTTTACGCAACTAATGAACAGAACTTACAAGCTGGATATTAGTTTAGTTACAGGTTATCTTTATATCTTTTTATTTTTCTTTTACCACTTTTTAAATAATATGCCAAACAAAGTTAACACTAAAATCCAAGGTCACCCCACGGAAGCCGTGTTTTTCTTTTTCGGTTCACTTTTTCTTTTTGCATCGGCGCTTGAACAAAAAGAAAAAGTGAACAAAGGCAGGTTAAAAAATGCAAATTTAACACAAGAAACATTGGCAGAAAAAATTGGCATTGCAGAAAAACACTACGGAAAACTCGAAAGAGGTTCTTTTACGCCAAGCCTTGAAACATTTTTCAAATTAATTGAAGTATTAAAAATCCCATTTAGTGAACTCGGCTGCAATCTTCCAAACTACGAAAACCCTTTGAAAGAAAATTTGGCAAGAGAAATATACTCACTAAATGAAGCGGAATTGAAACTTTATTCAGAAATACTTCAATCTATTAAAGAATTTAGTAAGTAAACAAATCTTTTACTTGTGTTAATTTAATGCTGTTGAACAATACCCGACCTACACATCAGAAAAAAGATTTATTATTTTAGCGGAACAGAATTGGCACAAATGAGCAAAATTTCATTTTCTTTTATTTTCCCTAGTTTCTTAAAAGGCCCATATTTCAAAGCAAAAAAAATGTTTACCTTACGATAAACATTAAATAAACACGAGGATATTAAGAGAGAGTAAACTAATTTTGTATTACTAAGAGTATTTTAAAACTTTTCCTTTTCTTCCTTTTTATGAATTTTTTGATTCTTCTTTAGTTTGTTTTGTTTGATGTTCCTTACTCTTTAATAAAAAATTTTTCTTTTCAGAAATTGCCTATTTGATTTAAAAATTGAAGAAATGTAAAAATCGTACATAAAGAGTATATACTCATTATGTACGATTTTAAATTTTAGCTATTTTTACTATCTTTTTTGTTAAGAAAAATTATAAACCAAGATATTTTTTGGCACGAATGTCTTCCTGCGAACCAGGATTTTGGCTATAAATACGTAATTTGCCATCCTTGCTAACGTTCAACCATATTTGGTCATAACCTTTAGTGCCTTGCGCGGAAACAATAGCATTTGCATTTTGTAAAGTTGTTTTCGTTGGAGGATCTGCACCATTTAAATCTATTCTAAACCAACCGGCACAACTTGTTTCGTACCCACAGGTCGTACCGTTACAACCAAGTCTATCAGTCGGAGTTGTGGGATTAGTACACTTTAAAGCATTTCCCCAATACACAATCACGCCGTCAGGAAACTGAATTGTTGAAGAATTGTTATTTACCTTAACACCTTTTAGTGTGTTTGTTCCATCATCTTCGCCGTCAAGAAGCCATTCCAGAAGACCCATTTGCAAATCCCCAGGACCAACTGGTACGGTTGCCATTTTAAGATCAATTGCATTTTGAAGAGTAGACATTGTCTTTTTGGCTAACGCTGCAAATTTCTTTTCGCTTGATTGCTGCATAATTGCAGGAATTGTGACCGCTGCAATGACGCCTATTATTGCAAGCACTAAAAGAACTTCTGCAAGCGTGAAAGCTGATTTTTTATTAAACATAAAGCACCTCTTTTGATTGTTATACCCTGTTTTTGTTTGCACGTAACAAAGATTAATCCAAATATGCGCCAAATAACGGTAAGTAAAGAGCAAGTGCCATGACCATTACCAAACCACCAATCACAAGCATCATCACAGGTTCGATAAGTTTGGTGAATTTATCAATAGTGTCATCAAGGCGTTTATCGATAAAGTAGATAGCGTGCGTCAACAAATCGCCCAAACGACCTGATTGTTCACCTGTTTGAATCATAAATACAATCATGTTCGGAACTTCACCTGTCTTTTTGAGGGCTGTTGATAATTGTGCACCTTGTCTGATTGAATCAGATGCTGTATCCAGTGACCTTCTTAAAACAAGAATTTCAATTGTTAAGTTTGCAAGATATAAACAGTCAACAATCGGAATACCTGCATCGTATGCAACCTGCATTACGGACAAAAAGTTTGAAAAGTTCGAAAACTTAAGCATTGTATTAATTACAGGAATTTTGAGCAAGAACATATCAACATAAGAACGAGTAACAGTGTTCCTCATAATTGCAATAAAAGCAATAACAAAGGCGATTGTGCCAAGTATTACAACATACCAATAATTCTTAATAAATTTACCTGCGTTAATACACATTTGAGTAATTAACGGAAGTGGTTTACCAAGGTTTATAAACATTTCTTCAAATGCAGGGAATACAAAACCAAGGAGGACACAACTTACAATAAACGCAAAAGATAAAATTACACAAGGATAAACCATTGCACCTGAAATTTTACTTTTGATAGCATCTTGTTTTTTCAAAAGTTCGAGCATTCTGAATAAAGTTTTATCCATTTCACCTGAATCTTCGCCGGCTGCAACAAGACCGACATATACACGACCGAAAACGTTTACGTGTTTTGAAAGTGTTTCTGCAAAGGAAGAACCCCCAATGATTTGCTTCCTGAGCTCCATTGCGCATTTTCGAACAGAGTTTGAATCAGCATTGTTTTCAACGAACGCAAGTGTTTCAATAATCGGAATACCTGTTGCAGATAACATCTGCAAACTTGTTGTAAAATCGATTTTATCTTTCAAAGAAAGTGCCGGCATATGCCCAACTCTTGCTTTTTTAGGCGCCGCTTTTCTTGATTCATCAAGACCGTATTCTTTGATTTTTGAAGCCACAAGCCCTTGCCTCATCAAAAGAGCTCTTGCGTGTTGCAAGTTATCAGCCTCAATTTTATCTTGAACAAGCTGTGTTTTATTTTTAAACGCTGTATATTCGTATATTGGCATTTTTACCTCTAATCTGTTGCAAGACCAAGAACACGGACAAATTCATCTATTGAAGTTAAGCCGCTTTTAATGTGCGAAATACAACTTTCTTGAAGAGTTAACATTCCGTTTTCATTAACTGCGTATTCTTCAATTTCAATATCATGAGCTTTTTGTGCAATTAACTTACGAATTTGTTTATTAATTGCCATAACTTCATATAAGCCAAGCCTGCCTGCATATCCTGAATTTTGACATTGATCGCATCCGCCTGGGCCATAGATTGTGTTTTGCGTAAACTCTTCTGCTCTTTTAGGATCGCGCAAAATCTTTTTAGCCTCTTCCAACGTTGGTTTATATGGTACTTTACAGTGTGGACAAAGTTTTCTTACAAGCCTTTGTGCAAGCACACCTGTTAATGTTGAAGAAACGAGATAATCTTTAGCGCCCATTTCAATAAGCCTTGTAACTGTTGCAGCTGCGGAGTTTGTGTGGACTGTACTTAACACTAAGTGACCAGTAAGAGCGGCTGAAATTGCCGTTTCCAATGTTTCAAAGTCACGGATTTCGCCGACAAGGATAATATCAGGGTCTTGTCTCAATATAGCTCTCATACAAGCCGCAAATGTGATACCAGCCTTTGCGTTTGTTGCAGATTGGTTAATACCTTCAAGTCTGATTTCGACAGGGTCTTCAATCGTTGTAATATTAACGGTTACATCGTTTAGTGCTTTAATCAATGAATAAAGGGTTGTTGTTTTACCTGAACCCGTAGGACCTGATGTCAAAATAATTCCGTTTGGAGCTGTCACCATATCCTTTACAAGTTGAAGCTGCTGAGGGAGCATCCCCGGAATATTAATTTCTGTTTTTGTTGCAGACAATGAAGCGGCCGGAGCCAAAATTCTTATTACAACTTTTTCTTTGCCGTCAACAGGCAAAGTGTTGATACGGAAATCATATTTTTTATTATTATACTTAATACCAAAGTTACCGTCTTGAGGACGCCTGTGCTCTGCAATATTCATTCTGGACATAACTTTGAAACGAGAAACAAGACTTTTTCTGATTTGCTCAGGAATTCTCATAACTTCTTTTAAGATACCGTCACAACGGAATCTGACAACATAACCATCAAAGCGCGGCTCAATGTGAATATCGCTCGCTTTTTGATCAATACCCATTGTTACAATTTTATTTACAATTTTTGGAACAACACCCGTTGCGTCTTCAATATCTTTGCTAACTTGATCAAAAAGGTTAT
The DNA here is from genome assembly GCA_017505585.1 of bacterium. Lineage (GTDB taxonomy): Bacteria > Cyanobacteriota > Vampirovibrionia > Gastranaerophilales > Gastranaerophilaceae > RGIG1918. The sequence goes on along the minus strand of JAFVOZ010000024.1, from coordinate 19,102 downwards.
CTTCTGGTTCAATTTCTTCTTCAGCAGTGTTAATTTGCGCCAAAATTTCAGATGCCGCATTCTTTGAGCTTGAGCCATAAAATTGTTCAATATATTTTTCAAACTCAAAGTGAGTAATCATCATAACGGTAGGTGCCATACCGGTCAAATACACAACTTCATTAATTGTCGCTGTATCACCTGGGTTCACCATACCAATAACAAGTTTATTATTTTTTGAAGAAATTGGTATAACTTTGTTTGTTTTGATAAATACTTCAGGCAAAATTGCAGAAGAATTATCACCTTCCGCTTTAATTTCTTCTGAAGTTGCCATTTGAACACCTTGTTGTATGCTCAAAGCATCTTTCAAATCCTCAATTGATACATAATTTAATTTAACAAGTGCAGAACCCAAAGGAACATCTAAGGCTTTTGCTTCAACAAGTGCCATTGAAAGCTGAGTTTCTGTAATTAAACCGCTTTCGATTAAAATTTCACCGAGTTTTTTTCCACCTGCATTTTTAACAGAACCAGCAATTTTGTTAACATGACCTGATGCTGCTTTAGGTTTATTTTGAAGAGCAGGAACTTGAGGTTTAGTTTCGGCAAAACTTTGCTCTGGTTCTTGCTGAACTATTGGCTCAGCTTGCTCCTTTTTTATTTCTTTCTTTTCAACCACTTGAAAATGTTCTTCTTGATTAAGCTCAACAACAGTATCCTCATCAAGGTCAATCAAATCATCGTCACCTTCAAGAGATATTTCATCATCCTCACTTTGCTCAGGAATTACAACTTGTGCTGTATCATGCGTTTTGTCAGATTCCTGAACAGGGTTAAGTTCAGCCAAATGTTCATTGTAGAGTTTTGCAAAATCCTCAAAATCAGGAAGAACAACAAAACCTATTTTTGCATTTACTAAAGGTGCAGCATAATTTGTTATCTCTTTTTTATTTGAATTTTCAGCAATTGCAAGATATAGTGTATCACCCTTCATTTTGACAGGCAAAAAAGACAATGCAGCCATTGTCTTTTTGTCAAACTTTGAAGCATAATCAAAATTTACATTTTTTATTAATTTTTGGAGTGATTCATTCGACATATAAATTGTGATTATAGATTAGCGGGAACATCATCGTCATCATATACAATATGTGGCGTGAGCATAATAACTAGTTCTGATTTAGTCTTTGTATTACTAGAATTTCTAAACATAAAACCTATAATAGGTAAATCACCAAAGAAAGGAACTTTGTTTACCTTTTGGGCTTCAGTTTCATTAATAAGACCTGCAATAACAAGAGTTTCACCATCTTTTACCCTTAAGTTATTAAGTTCAATATTTCTTCTTTGCAAAAGAGTAGCAGCAATTTCAAGCTTATTTGTTCCTGTTAAATCATATTCCGGTTGCTCTTTAATTGTTGAATATGACGGGCGAATATTGAAGTTAACATATCCGTCAGGCGTAATAAAAGGCATAAGCTCAACCTTTAAGCCCAAATCACTTTCAATATTAAGAGTTCTTTCAACCAAAGCACCGCCACTTGACATTTGGTTATCTTGTAATTCTGCATCAACTGATTCAATATAATCAGATGTCATATCAAGAACCGTTTTTTGCCCATTGGTAATCATCATCTTTGGATTTGCAAGTGATCTTCCGTTCCCGTTTTGAAGTATTGCCGTAAGCATCAATTGTAAACCCGGGTAATAAGAATTTTCTGTTGGTAATATCTTTCCGTTTTTATAAACATAAGAACCTTTATCAACACCGAAAATCGGCTTTATATCGTCAACCCAACTTGCTGCAGCAGTTCCACCATTTATCAAAACAGAAGTTGCTGCTGTGGCTTGTGTACCCATTTGAAACTTTTCACCATCAAATGCGAAACTTGTAAATGGAGTTGTCGCTTGCCAAGCTGTATTAAATTGCTTAGAGCCTGCTTCATTGAGTTCTAAAATGCTCATTTCAAGATAAGCCATTAATTGTTTTTTATCATTATCTTTGATGAAATCTGAAATCACAGCAATTTGCTCATCAGATGCACCATAAATACTTATAGTACCTAATTGAGGGAAATACACAACTCTTGTTTTAAACGCACCGAAAGCAACATGTTCAGAGGTAACATTAGAGTTTTCTACCGTACAAGCAACTGTACCACCGCCCAATTGAACATCAGTTACAGAAGAACCTGCGCCGCCGCCTGAGCCTGAGCTGCTACCTGCTGACCCTGCAAAGCCCGTTGCACTACCACCTAATGGAGAACCTGTACTACCGGATGGCGAACCTAAGCTACCAGATGAACCAGAGCCTGAACCCAGACCGCCTCCAAAGCCTCCTAAAGAACCTCCGCCTGAGCCTGAACCGCCACCGCTTGTTCCTTGAGAGTAAAACGCACTGCATATCAACTCAGCCATTTCTTTTGGAGTTGTGTGGTTAACAACAAATGTTGTCATTGGCTGTTTTTTATCAAATTTTTCTATAATTTTATTAGCAGCATCTATATCAGCTTCTGAACCAAAAATAATTAATTCGTTTGAAATGCTATTCACAGTAACAATTTCGCCTGTTGAAAGGCCCATCATTTTTGCACCAAACACGTTTTTGTTCAAAAAGTTTGCAACATCGATTGCATTTACGTATTTCACTGGAATTGTTGTTAAGTTTCTTTTTGCAACTGAGATTTCAGCGTTCGAGTCATTTTTTGCAACAACAATTGTCTTACCGTCTTTAAAGTATGTGAGCCCCATTGTATCTAATACAAGCTCAAACGCCTCATTAATCGGAATTTCAACCAAATCAAGAGTGATTTTACCGTTAACAGAATCATGGAAGATTATGTTCATTTGCGCTTTTGTCGCAAACATTCTAAGCACTTGTTTAACATCACTATCTCTCAAAGAAAGACTAATCTTTTGATTAGATTGGGTGATATATGCACTTGAGTTAATTCTCATAGTTTCTACTTTTGCAGAACCTGATAAACTTGTCGGAACACTGTCTTTCAGTTTAACATTATTAATGGCACTTGCTGATAGGGATGTAAACGCAACCAATATCCCTGATGCCATTATTTTTCTTAAAGTAGTATTTTTTGTTAACGAAAACATATTAAACTCCTGATTTCAATTTATCGATTGTTGTTATTATTATTGTTGTTTGTATTGATGTTAATATCTGACGCGGTCGTATATTGCCTTACAACCGTATTGTTTTGTCTTTGAATTTGTGTTTGACCTTTAATAATTTCAGTTCCTGTAAAAGTTTGACCGATTGAAGCAGAGAAAATATTGTTCTTTTCTTTAATCGCAACTGTTGTTTTTGTAATATCAACAACCGTGAAACTGTCAATTTTGTCGCCTTTTTGAACAAAGTAATCCACGCCGCCAAGGTTGATTACAGCAGAAGAATTTACTCCGTCATACAAAATTCCTGAAACTTTAATACTCATAAGTTTATCAAGCAATGGATCAGGTTCAGCCAAAGTTTCTGATGGTGGCAAAATATCAATTTTTGGAGATGTTATAAAACCGATGTTATTCAAATTACCCACAGGAACAAATGGATTTAACCTGCCTGTTGTGACAACTTGAATACTTGTTTTAGTTTTATCTTCAGTTTTATCTTTTGAAATTTTTGTTCTTCCTTGCTCGATTGCTTTAGAAACGCTTTTAGTTGCTTGAGTATCCGCAGGCGGTTTAACATCTGCATTTGGCTTACCCTCAGCACTCGGTGCACCAGCTTCAACAGGTGGTGCAGGGACATCACCAACTTCTGCAGGTGGCATTGGCACATCGCTTGCGTCCGCAGGTGGCGCAGGAACGGCTGAAGTATCACCCTGAGGTGCCCCAGCCAGTGATTCATCTTGCGCAACTTCCATCGTTGCTTCTTCACTTGTGCCACCAAGATTCAATTGATCACCATAAGTTGTATATGCATAATAGCCGCCCCCTGCAAGCAATGCAAGAGCGAGCAAAATTGTCATCATAGAAGAATTCTGTTTTTTGGGCACGTTTTCTTGTTGTCTTTGTGTGAAGTTTCCATTTGCAGCTCGAGGCGTTTCAGGACGATTATAATTTACATCCGTTTGAGCTTGAGGTTTGCCGGCTAAAGCAGGAACATCAGGTGTTGCTTCTGCGAATTGATCAGGATTAAAATCTTCTTCTTCGTCAACAAAAGCTTCCGCGGTTTCTACTTCATATCCTTTTTCTTCAGCTTGAACATATTGAAGAGCAGGCTCCTCTTCCTCATCTAAATCATTAATTTGCGCTATTTCTTGTTGAATATTTTGAGATTCAGTTTGCACCGCAGGCGCAGCAGGTTGGACATCATCTTCTTCTTGGATGAAATCAAACGTATCTTCATCTTCTTCAAAATCTTCTTCTTGAACAACTTCTGGGGCATAGGTGTTATCCGAAGCTAAATCATGCTTAACCGCTTTTTTAAGAGCGTCTTCGGTTTCTTCTTCAAGATCGTCTAACAAAAATTCATCAAAATCCACTTCATTTGCAACTCTTGAAGCCCCTTCGGGATTATCTGCTGCAGCTTGCTGCTGTTTCACAACAAAAGCATCGAAAGAATCATCATCCATGTTCAAAAGTTTATCCGTGATATCTTCATCATCGGGATTTTTTTTGGTTTCCAAATCAGCAGGTTCATCAAGATCATCTTTATCATCAAGAAGTTTATCCCAGCTAACAGATTCGCCTTGTTCTATATCCAAGTCGTAATCGTCCATATTCCCGTGTGTATCTTTAGTTTCTTCCTCAAAAAACATTGACTAATTCCATTTATTACGTAATAAGAGCCCCATATATTAATTCTATTATACAATATAAATTTCAATTAGCAAAAAACTTACAAATACAGCATTTAATGTATAAAAAAACATCAAAATAATGCATTAGTAGTAATCGCTCATGTATTCAAATTCCAAATGGGAGCAGATTATCGTGTCCCCGTCTTCAATTCCCATTTTTTTAAGTTTTGTAAAAACACCCATAGCATCAAGGATATTTTTAAGCCTGATAACTTGTGCGGAATTTCTGATATCGGTGACTCCTGCAAGCCTTCTTATTTTGCCGCCATCAATTGCATAGCAATTTTTTGAAACTTGCATAATTGTATAATCGCTATCATCATTGTCCGCAACGCCTGTATCTTCATCCAGTTCCACCTCTACAATAGGAGAAGGTATTTCATCAATTTTTATGTAAATATGATTCAGAAGCTCTTGAATGCCACTTTTTGCAATAGCAGATATTACAAAAATATCCGAATTGTATTTTCTCATTTTTTCTTTTGCTTCTTCGATTTGCTCATCAGGCATGGCGTCAGCTTTGTTTAAAACAAGAACCTGATATCTGCCTGCAAGCTCTTCATCATATTTTTTAAGTTCATTATTTATTTTTATATAGTTTTCTTCATATTTTTCATCTGTGATATCTAAAATATGCAATAAAAACTTACATCTTTGAACATGCCTTAAAAATTCAAATCCAAGGCCAACGCCCTCTGATGCTCCCTCAATAAGTCCAGGAATATCAGCAAGCACAAAAGCGTCGCCTGTCGGTTTTTTCACTGTACCGAGATTTGGGACAAGGGTTGTGAATGGATAATCCGCAACTTTTGGCCTTGCTTGAGACACAACACTTATAAAAGTAGATTTTCCTGCGTTTGGCATGCCAAGAAGCCCAATGTCCGCAATAAGTTTTAATTCGAGCAATAATTCGCGAATAACAGGAGGCTCCCCTGGTTCGCAAAACTGTGGTGCTCTTTTTTGAGGTGTGGCAAATCTGGCATTTCCACGACCACCTCTGCCACCTTTTGCGATTAAAACTTTTTGTTCATGCTCTTTGATATCTGCAATTATTTTTCCTGTTTTTAAATCTTTTACAATTACACCAACAGGAACCTTAATAATTAAATCTTCGCCAAGTGCGCCATGGCAATTCTTGCTTCTTCCGTTTTCTCCGTTTTCTGCCTTGAAAACAGATTGAAATTTGAAGTCTAAAAGAGTTGAAAGACCTTCATCACCAATAAAATAGACATCACCGCCGCGTCCACCGTCACCGCCTGCAGGGCCGCCTTTGTCTACATATTTTTCCCTTCTCCAAGCAACTGCGCCGTTGCCGCCTCTTCCTGACTGAACCTTAATCTTCGCGCTATCTATGAATTGTACCAATTAACTGACCTTTTCTATTTGCCCTTCTCTGTCCTTTGAGCTTAGCATTTTATTTACCCTTAAGCCAAGATGTGCAAATTCTTTTCTAAGCTCCGATTCTTCAAGCTTTGAATTTCTGAGTAAGTTAACTACCATAAGTGCCATTTGGTTCAAATCTTCTTTTGTTATTCTTCCGTTTTCAAAATCATCAAGAAGTTCCATTAAGAAAGGATATGCAACTTTACCGCGGTAAGCATTAATTATCGAAATCCAATGTTTGAAATCATCGTTTTTGATATATTCATAGCTTAGCATAATATAATATTTTGCGTAACGTGCAAATTGTTCCAAAAATTCATCTTCATCCTGAAAAAGTGAAATTTGAGAATAATATTTTACAAAACATTTGTATAAATCGTCATTTGTCGAAATTACATTATCTGTTTGCAAGTTAAGATAGTCAATTATAAAATCACGAAATAGTGTTAAATCGCGCTCATAGCACTTCTTTATATTGAAAAAGAAACGAAGTCCATCGGAACTTAACTCTAATTCCAAAAAACTAAAAATCTTTTCCAATTCACTAACACCACTCATGATTTAAATGATAACCGAGTGTTAAGAAAAATACAAAAACTTTACAATTTACTTAACAAATTTTGTTACATTTTGAAATAATTACATTTAAGGTTATGATGAATTTTATGAAAAACAAACTTTTAAACTTAACTTTGCTTGTTTTATATTTGGGTTTTATATCAATTGGTCTGCCGGACCAAATTCTTGGAATATCTTGGGTTTCAATGCGGGAAACATTTGATAAAGGGCTCTCGCAAGCAGGCACCATTATGATGTTTGTCACAACCTGCACAATCATCTCGAGTTTTTTAAGCCCATTTTTTATAAGAAAATTTACAACAAACACTATTTTAATATTCTCAACCGCCTTAATTGCAATTGCTCTCTTTGGTTTTGGGTTTGCAAAAAGCTGGAATATGATATTATTTTTCTGCTTACCTATGGGCTTGGGCGCAGGTTGCGTAGATGCTTCTCTTAATAATTTTGCTTCTAAAAACTTTAGCGCAAAACATCTTAATTGGCTTCATGCAAGTTGGGGGTTGGGCGCAGCAGCAGGGGCGTATATTGTTACATGTGCAAATAATCTGACATCAAATTGGCGCGTAGGTTATATGGCCGTAGCAAGCTTGTTGCTCTTACTTTTTATTATTTTTATATTTACAAAAAAACTACTTTGCGAAAATCGAAACGAAGACGCAAAAACAAGTTCAAACCATACCGCAAAATTTAAAGAGCTTTTAACGCTTCGCCCCATCTTAAATGTTTTGTTTTTCTTTTTATATGCGGCACTTGAAGTTGGAATTGGGCTTTGGATTGCAAGCGTTTTTGTAAATTCAAGAAATTATGACCTTACAACTTCTGGACTCCTTGTTTCAATTTACTGGAGTTCATTCGCAATTGGCAGATTTTTAATGGGCTTTGTGAGTGCAAAAATACAAGCAGAAAAAATTATCACAGGAAGCCTGCTGATTGCCCTTTGTTCGTTGCTCCTTCTTATCCCACATAATTTTTATCTAAATGCAGCAGCACTTATCATATATGGCTTCGGAATTGCAGGAATATTTCCTTGTATGATGAATGCAACAGCCAAAAGGTTTGGAGAAAACATTTTTGACACACTCTGTGGCGTGCAAATTGGTTTTGCAGGAGTCGGCGTTTGCACATTCCCTGCACTTATCGGAATTTTAATGGAGAAAATAAGCCTTGAAATTCTCGTGCCATTTGTTATTTTAATTACTGTTATAATGCTTTTAATAGACAAAAAATTAAAGAAGGTAAATGTATAATCTAAAAAAAATATTATTCCAAAATTTAACACCAAGGCAAAAGTCTTCTCTTATTCACATCTTCAAGCACTCACCAAAAAGAAAAAAGAAGAAGATACGGCAAAAATTTTGGCTGATTTTTTAGATGATGAAATGTACTACGATAAAATCTCTCAAACACATTTTCATTTTGTGATTGAAAATATTAATGATGAAAAATTTTTAAAAGATATTGAAAAATTTATTGATAGGGTTAAATATCATCTTGATTTTATAGAAAAACAACAACCTTACATTGACAAACAAAAAGAATTTGCAAAAGAACAAAGAAAAAAAGCGCAAATTAAAAAAATGCAAAACTCTAAACCCACTCCAAAACAAATCAAATATTATAAAGGGCTTGTTCGCGCCCATAAGCTTGAAGAAAAATCTCTCGAGGGCTTATCAAGGTGGGATTTAAGAAATATAATTATGGAAATTATTGAAGGTAAAAATGAAGATAATAAATCTGTTTAAAGAAATCAAAAACATATTAAACGAAGCTCAAATTGAAGAATTCGAAGCAGAAGCAAAGCTTATTTTGCGCCTTAGCGCGGGCATTACCACAGAAGATATAGCACTTGACAAAGAGCTTGAAGAAGATAATGCCAAAGAACTTATCTTGCTTGCCCGAAAAAGAGCTGAAACCAAAGCTCCAATTCAATATATTATTGGCAAATGCGAATTTATGAATCTTGTTTTTAATGTTAATGAAAACACTTTAATTCCAAGAGATGAAACGGAATTACTTGTTTTGGAAGCAGAAAAAATCATAGAAAAATTAAATACACAAGAAAAAACAAAAATTCTGGATATAGGCACGGGCACAGGAATTATCCCAATCGTTTTAGCACATAAATTTCAAAAAAAAGTTGAGATTTTAGGGGTGGATATTTCAACTAAAGCACTTACCACTGCAATTGAAAACGCTCAAAAATATTTAGAATCAAATATTGCAATATTTAGAAAATCCGACTTGTTTTCAAATATCAAAGAAAAATTCGATATTATTATCTCGAATCCGCCTTATATTCCAAAAAAAATGAAAAGCGAAATGCAGTCTGAAGTTGTTATGTTTGAACCTGAAACCGCACTTTTCACAAATGACGATAAAGGCATTGAATTTTATGAAAAAATAATAACAGAAGGCAAAAATTACCTTAAAAAAGGCGGTTTTATGCTTTTTGAGCTCGGAATAAACCAAAGCAAAGATGTTGAAGAATTATTTAAAATGAACGGATATAAAAATATCGAAATAACTATTGACCTTGCAGGAATCGCAAGAGTTATACAAGCGCAAATTTAGTTGAAAACTCGATATTAAATATTATAATTTTAATATGAATTTTAACCCGCTCAATTTTTTAAATAATTTTGCAGCAAGACAGATGATGAACACTCAGGCAGCAAGCACACAAGCCGCAAAAGAAAGCTCCGTTAATCCCCAAGGAGCAAATTTTGCCTCGCCCCGCCCCGTGCCAAATGTTGCCCAATATGGCGCAATGCCTTTTTACGTGTTATCAGATGCACCTTATATGGGCGAAGGCGACAAAATGAAAATGCTAAGAGAATTTTTATATCTTCCAAGCGAGTTGGAAGAATTTTTGAATATGGAAATACTTGCAAAAACAGGCACAGCAGAAAAAGCAGGGAAAAATATAAACAGCCAAACATCCGTTCAAATAGCGGAAATTTTGAAACTTTTGAATGAAAACACCTCCCTTGCAACCAAAAAAATAATGGATTTAATGACAAGTTTCGCTCGCGACGGCAACTTATCTTCCCAAAAAGAATTAAAAGATATTTTAAATATAATTACAACTCTTAATGCTAATTTTTCAGCGGATACAAATCAAATTTTAAAAACTTTTGTAATTTATTACCTTCCTTGGTTGCCTCTCAACACAAAAACAGGCGAAAATTTGAATTTCGAAATTGATTTTGAAAAGAAAAAAGAAGCAGGCAGAGGAGAAGATTCTGAAACGCAATCCGCAACAATTACAATCACCACAAAAACTTGGGGCGCAATCAGAGCAATTCTTGAATATACATCATCTTCGCTTACAACACTAATTTATGCCAACAATTCCTTCCCTTTAAGTGAGTTTGAAAAATTGTTTGCTGAAAAAACCAAAAAGCTGAATATGACGAACACTATTCTCAAAGAAGATATCAAACAAAGCCCTGAAAAAACTGAAAAAACTTCCGTTCAAATTTCAACCGAAGACAACATTAATTCATATTTGCTTTTTGCAATTTATTCATTAATAAGATTAATATTCGAAATGGATAAAGCAAACTCAACCAATTAGCCTATATTTTTCCACTCTCCATTAAGAGTTTGACTTATATGTCGACCGATATTGAGGATTACTATAATCTTAAAAGGTAAATATGAATATAAAAGGTAATGTAAGTTACAACAAAGGCGGTCTTGTAGATTCAATTCGTGCAATGCATCTTGCGGCGAATGTTTATGCTATTGCGGGCGAAAACTTGCAAGGTTTTGATAAAATTGGCTACCAAAGAAAAGAAGCAGTTATATCATCTTTTGCAGAGTATCTTGGTTCGCAAGCACTTTCAAAAACTACAGATGATACAGTGGGTCGTATTGCAAACACAGATAACCCGCTTGATTTTGCGCTTCGTGAAAAAGGGTATTTTCAAGTTCAAGCAGCTGATGGCTCAATTAAGCTCACTCGCGACGGCAGATTTCAAATCGGAAAAAATGGCGAACTTCAAAACTTGCTTGGAGAAGACGTGATTTCAGACAACGGGCTTAAAATAACACTCCCATTTTTCCCCGAGAAACTTAGCGATATCAAAGTTAACAAAGCGGGTGATATCACCATGTTGGATAGGTCAATAAATAAAATGGTGCCCGTTGCAACATTCGGAATTGTTTCGAAAACAGGCGAAAGGGCAGCAGAAGTTCATGTTGTTCAACAACACTTAGAAGCCTCAAACGTTGACCTGCCAAGAGAAATTATGGCAATTCTTCCTTACAGAAGAAACTTCGAAGCAAATTTGCAAATGTATAATCTGCAAAGCAACAATTTATCAAGAGTAATACAACAATTAGGAAGTTAGGTGAAATATGGCTAATTTTCAAGGCATTATAAGAAAATCCACATCAAATGCTCTGACTCAATTTGAAAAATTGGGTTATCATTCCCAAAACTTTGCAAATATGAACACAACAGCATACAAAAGCGTATCTTTTGAAGAAATTATGACTGTTGAAGGCTACACAAGAGGCGCACTCAGAACAAACACAGCTCAAGGCGGCATTCAAAGAACTCAAAATCCGCTGGATGTTGCGGTAAACGGCGCAGGCTATATTCCAATCACAAGCGTTGAAGGGAATATTTATTACACACGTGACGGACACTTCACGACAGATAAAGAAGGTTACATCAAAACCCTTTCAGGTGATTTGGTTGGCGGCGGCATAAAAATTGACCCAAACAGCGCGAGAATTGAAATCAAAAACAATGGCGATGTTTACACATACAAAACAAAAACATCCACACCTGAATATCAAGGCACAATTCCGCTTGTCACATTCAACAACCCAGAAGGTTTAAAAGAAGTTGGCGGTAATAGATATACAACAACTGAAGAATCCGGCGAAGCAATGCTTGAAAAAGATACTAAAAAAATTGCTCAATACGGAACTGAACGCTCCAACGTTGATATGTTCAGAGAAGTAACCGACGTTTTGCGCGTTAATGCTCAAATGACAGCGCAAACAAAATTAATACAAGCAATAGATTCACTATACGAAAAATCAATACAAATCGGGAGTTAGATAGATGACACTTAAAGCATTTGGAGTATTGGATAGCTCCGCAAAAGTAATGGATATGCTATCCCATAAGCAACAATTAATTGCAAGCAACATTGCGAATATGGACACCCCTGGTTATGTCCGAAAAACAATGAGTTTTTCTGAATATCTGGGAACAAACGCTTCGCCACTCGAATCAAAAATTAATGAAAAATTCGGCCCGATTCCATATTCAACGGAAACAGGAGAAGCAGTAAACGCTGCCGAAGAAATTGCCGATATGCAACAAAACTATATTCTTTATTCGATTGCAAGTAAAGAAATGAACAGTACAATTACAAAACTTAAAACCGTAATCAACGTAGGACAAGCTTAAGGAGAAAATAAATGGGCGTAATGAATTCAATGCAAATAGGACTTCAAGGTCTAAATGCTCACGGCAGAAGAATTGAAATTAGCGCAAAAAACATAGCAAACCTTGATACACCAAATTACGTACGTAAAATCTCCGTACTTAAAGCAGAAGAAGATAACCCGTTTTCAACTTTTTTGAATACAAACACATCAATCCCCGGAGATAATTCAATCGTCGGCGGAGTAAGCTTCACGGGCACCGTTCAAGACCCGACACCACAAGAAAAAGTTTATATGCCGGGGCACCCTGACGCCGACGAAGACGGTTTTGTCAAAATGTCTAACGTTGACCCACTTGTCGATATTGCAGATGCAAAAATGGCACAAAGAGCCTATGAAGCAAGTATTACCGTTATGAGTATGGCAAAAACAATGGCCCAAAGAGCACTTGAAATCGGCGGTGCATAAACAATAATTTTTTAAGCCATAATTTTATTTATCCACAAAATTTGCTTAAGATATTTTTTTGTGTTAGTTTAAAAACATAAAATAAGTGAGGTAAAAAGTGGTAAATTTCGTTTTTGGCGTACAAATAATTTCAGGAATACTTTTAATCATTCTAGTTTTATTGCACTCTCCAAAAGGTGACGGAATTGCATCAATCGGCTCTATCAGCCAAATTTTTACTTCTCAAAAAAGTGCTGAAGACGGCTTAAACAAAGTAACATACATTGTTGGCGGAATTTTTATTTTAACCACCCTTCTTTTAGGATACGGTCTTATTAAATAATCCGAAAATATAAAAAATTCATGCTTGTAAAAATCTAAAATTAATAGTTTAATTAAAACTATGATAGAGATTTTAAAAACAGCAAGTAACGAAGAATTGGTTGAATTAAATATAAACGAGGCCCTGAGTGGTTCTTGGTTTAATTTAATTAATCCTACTTACGATGAAATTCAACAAGTTTCCCTTGTTTTAGATTTAGACGAAAGCTTTTTAAGAAATTCTCTCGACTTGGATGAGCGTTCCCGTATTGAATTTGAAGACGGGCATTTGCTTGTCATCACAAATGTACCAACTATGGAAGATGAAGGTGTTTTTGATACGTTACCTTTAGGTATAATTTTTACGCCAACAAGTATCCTTACTGTTTGTTCACATAAAAACACTGTAATCCAAAGTTTTAACAAAGAAACTTCAAAATATTTCAACACTGAAAATAAAACTTGCTTTATGTTGCAAATATTATTCCGCGCAACAAGAATGTATTTGAGATATTTAGATTACATTAACAAACAAACGGATTCAATTGAAGAAGACCTCAGAAAAACAATGAAAAACAAAGCACTATTCAAACTCTTCGAAGTGCAAAAATCATTGGTTTATTTTACAACAGCTCTTCGAGATAATTATATGGTGCTACAAAAAATTATGCGCCTTGCGCGCTCCGGCCAAGCAGGCGGTCTTTTGAAATTTACCGAAGATGATTTTGATTTACTCGAAGACGTAATTATTGAAAATAAACAAGCACTTGAGATGGTTGAAATGCACAGAAACATCTTAGAAAATATGATGGACGCGTTTGCTTCAATCATCTCAAACAACCTTAACGTTCGTATGAAATTCTTAACATCTATTACAATCATCCTTGCAATTCCAACTATGCTTGCAAGTTTTTGGGGTATGAATGTGAAAGTGCCATTTGCAGCAGAACCGTTTGGTTTTATAATTGTTATGCTAATTTCGCTGATTTCTGCCGTGTTCCTTACAATAGTTTTTGCAAAAAAAGGAATGTTTTAGATTTTTCCAACTACACACAATAGTAGCACTTGAAATCGTTACAAAAATTTACAAAAAAACAACAAATTTAAGTAAAAATTTATCCTTTTGGGGTTTTATATTATTGTGAGTTATGCTATTATAATCATACGATGGTTAAACTCCTTAGGTGAAGGAAAAGCGAATTGGAGGCAAAAAATGTCTACTTTAGCAGAAAAAATCAAAGTTAAACCCGTTAAATCCAAATTCAATGATGAATTTCAAAATTACCTCAAAAAACAATGTCTAAAAACTACTTTTAACGGTTTAGAACTTGAGACTTTCAGTTGGTACAAAAAAATGCTCGGTTTAATGTAAAAATTAATTCGAACAATTCTAAAAAATAGGGGCAACAGCCCCTTTTTTAGTACCTTTTATAATAACACGCGAAACAAAAACTTATTTTGCTTGAAGTTCAGCTTCCTTCATTGCTCTTTTCATTTTTTTGCGACGCATTAAATCAACAAAAGCTTCAATTCTTGTAATATAACCGGCTTTTCCAGTTTGCTCATCCATAATGAGTGCCAAAATCGGAAGTTCAACATCCTCCCTCATTTTCGGGAAAATATTTTGCGACATAATCTCTGGCATGCATGTAAATGGAGAAATGTGGATAATGCCGTCTTTACCTTTTTCTTGCGCATATAAAACATCACTCACGCATTCTAAAGAATCACCACCAATATCTCTCATAAGATAAGGTTTTGCAAGTCTGTATGCACGCTGAAGGTGGGTTTCGCCCTTTTTAAATATTTTAGGAATGATTGCATCTTTCAAAAAACCGCTGACAGTTAAGCTTCTTCTTGTTTGAACGCCCATTCTTCCCAATTCTCTTTCAATATTTTGGTTTGAAAACTCATCGAGCACCATATAAATTTCGCCGGTTAAATCAACATGAAGCACATCTCTGTTTTTATCAATCTCAACCGCACTTATGTATCTTAAAGCTTGTTTTAAAGCTTTTCTTAATTCCTTAAGTGTTCTTGCTTCTGTAATTAATCTGCGTCCTCTTTTGAATGCTCTTTCGCTATCCCCAAAGTGAACTTCGCGAGCTCTGTGATATGAGAGAAAATCCGCAAGTTCATCCATTGCAAAAACTTTTCTTATCCCCATATAAATCGCTTTAATTTTTGGAATAGGATTTTTTGATGGATGCAAAATTTTAAGGAAATTATACATTCCTTTAATGCCGTCATATAGGGCAAGTTCAATATATTTGCTTCCTAAACCTAAGTCTTTAAGAGCATTGTTTATGCTTTTGCCGTATTCGCCCAATCTGCAACAACCAGGGGATGTGATCATTGCAACATAATCTGCCCCACCCTCAATTGCTTCGATAAAATTACCAAGAATTAATTTGTATGGAAGACAAATTGCTTCAGGCGAATTTTTTGCACCAAGCGACAAAGTTTTTTTGCTTGTGTAAGGCGGAATAAACGGCTCAACGCCAATCATTCTAAGGGCTGAAGCCCAAGCTACATAAATATTTCCCATGTGTGGAAATGCAACTTTAATTCTTTTTTCATTTTTTTTCATATTCCTATTATGCCATAAAATTATTTTTAGCATATAATATTTTTGTAGACAAAAAAGGAATTAAAATGCAGGCAAGACGTGCAGCAAGAGAATTAGCTCTTATATTACTTTCGCAATTAGACAAACAAATTAAAGAATACACTAATGAAGATTTCGAAGAAGTTGTTTTAAAATCGGTTAGAACACTCACAAATAATGCAACCGAAGAACTTTCAATTGTTACAAGTGAATTTTTGGAAATAAAAGATTATTTGGAAACTTATGAAAAAAATCACCCAGACAATCTTGAAAGACCAATTGATGCGAAGAATATCCCAGTAAAATTTGATATGACGGATGTTATGCAAGGCAGAATCGATACAATTCTATCTGCCATTGAAAAAACTACAAGCGCACTTGAAATCGCAGAAATTGCAACACTTAGCTCAAGAGAAGACGTAAAAGAATATATCTTGAAAATTGCGCACAGATATAAAGTGAATTCCGAAGCGGTTGATGATTTAATTAAAAAATACGCAATTGGTTGGGAATTTGAAAGAATATTTAAAATCGACAAAAACATATTAAGAATTGCAATCACGGAGCTTTTGTTCATTAAAGACGCACCACACAAAGTTGTGATAGATGAAGCACTCGAACTTGCGAAAAAATATTCAACAGATGATTCTTCATCTTTCATAAACGGAATTTTGGCAAAAATTGTCGGAATGCAAAATGTTTAATTTTTTCAAAAAAAACAACGAAGAAAATACTCAAAAAACAAATATTTTTCAAAACACAGGCAATGCAATATTAGCCGGTTTTGCTAATTTTTTGAATCAAGACAAACCCTTTGATGAATTTGAGCTTGAAGATATTGAATCTAACCTTATTCGGGCTGATATTGGGGTTGAGCTTGCAGTTGATATTGTTGAAAAAATAAGAAAAAATAAAATCACTTCATCGAAATTGGTTGATTTCCTCAAGAATGAATTTGAAAACACTTTGAAAGATAGTGCGGAAGCGCAGTTAAAATATGACGCAAATAAATTAAATGTTTATTTTATAGTTGGCATAAACGGCGCAGGAAAAACAACTCTTATCGGAAAACTTGCAAACAAACTAAAAAATGAAGGTAAAAAAGTTTTAATTGCAGCAGGTGATACATTTAGAGCAGCTGCAGAAGAACAACTTGATATTTGGGCACAAAGAGCAGGAGTCGATATTGTACGTAAAGATAGAATTGATTCATCTGCCGTTATTTACGAAGGACTCGAAAAAGCACAAAAGGAAGGATATAATGTCCTTTTAATAGATACCGCAGGAAGACTTCAAAATAAATTTAACTTGATTGAAGAACTAAAAAAGAATAAATCTGTTATAGCAAAGCTTGCACCTGATTGTATCAATGAAAACATTTTAGTGCTTGATGCCAACCTTGGTCAAAATGGACTTTCGCAAGCAAAAGTGTTCACGGAAGCAGTTGATGTAACATGTTGTGCCGTTACAAAATTAGACGGTTCTGCCAAAGGCGGTATCATTTTTGCAATCGCACACGATTACCACATTCCGACAAAACTAATTGGCGTTGGCGAAAAAATAGACGACATCAGAGATTTCGACTCCAAAGAATTTATTGAAAAAATTTTCGCTTAATTATTTAGTAAATCTTTTGCAAAATCTATCGAAGTTTGAGTAACAATTCCCGAAGCCAACTGCGCAAGAAGTTTTTCTGAATTTTCTTTTGGAGTTTTAACAACTGAAACACGGGCACCTGTTTCGTTTTGAGTTTTTTCCACCCAGTAAATATTGCCTGCACGTGAGGCAATTATTGGCTGGTGTGTAATTGCCAAAATTTGCACTGAATCTGAAAGCTTTTCAATTGTTGCTGCAACCGCTTGCGAAGTTTTGCCCGAAATTCCCGTATCAATTTCATCAAAAATCATGGTTTGAAGATTGCCCGCACCTGAAAATACGGTTTTAATTGCAAGCATAATTCTCGATAATTCACCACCTGATGCCGTTTTTTGAATTGGAGAAAGCGGAACATTGGCGTTTGCACTCATCAAAAACTCAACATCATCAATTCCGTTTTTGTTCATCGCACAAGGGCTTACAGAAATTTTAAATTGCGCATGCAGTAACTCTAAATTTCTTAAATTTTCAACAATTTGTTCTGATAAATTCTCAGCCCAAAGCGTTCTTTTATCTGTTAAATATTGAGATAATTCTTGTGTTTTATCTTTTAAAAATGTTTCACGTGTTTGAAGTTCAGAAAGCTCGAATGTAGCACCTTCCAGTGTTTCAAGTTCACCTTTGAAATTTTCAAGTGCTTCAAACAAATTATTTCCATATTTTCTTTTCAATTTTTCAATTTCGGATAATCTTTCGTTTATTTCATCAAGCCTTTGTGGGTCATCTTTTAAACTTTCAGAGTAATAAGAAAGCTCATCTGCACAAGTTTTTAAATACTCTCTGCCAGAATAAAAATTATCAACAAATTCAAGTTCCGATTTATCTTTAGATGTTATTTGTGAAATCAAATCTTCAATTTTATAAAGAGCCGAGATAATTGAGTTATCCTCGCCATTCAATGCATAATACGCCCCGTAACTTGCTTCTTTAAGAGTCTGAATGTTGGATAGCACCTCGAGCTCGGAATTCAATTCTTCTTCCTCGCTCTCGCCAAGTGCAAGACGCTCAATTTCATCTATTTCAAATTTTAAAAACTCAATTTTTCTGATGTTTTCCGCATTTTCAGATTCAATTGAGGCAATTTTTTCAACAACTTTTTTATATTCTGCAAAAGAAGCTGAAAAATCTTCAAGTTTTGCTTTATATTCAGCCGAGTTTCCCGCAATATATTCATCTAAAAAATTTATGTGATATTTTTTTTGCAAAAAAGCATAAGTTTGATGTTGGGAATGAATATCAATCAATTTTTGGGCAAGATTTTTTACATAATCAGCGTTCACCAAAACCCCGTTAACCCTGAATTTACTTGAGCTTTGAAGAATTTCTCTTGAAATAACTATTTCATCTTCATAGACTTCAATTTCTTCTCCCTCTTCAACTTCGAGTTTCCCGATAGCAGAAAATGTAATTTCAATCAAACTTTTATCTGCGCCGAATTTTATCACATCTTTTGTTGCTTTTTCGCCAAGAACGGTTGCAATAGCACGCAAAATAATGCTTTTGCCAGCCCCTGTTTCACCGCAAATTGCGTTGAAACCTGAATCAAATACAATATTTAACTCATCAATTAAAATAAAGTTTTTTATAAAAATTGAACTTATCATTTTTTTGGAGCAACTCCCCAGCCAAATTTTTCTCTCAAAATTGTATAGAAATTATTTTCACTTTCTGAAAGCAAAAGCATTTTTGCATTTGTTTTACTTCTTGAAATTTCAATTTCGGAATCCGCAGTTGCTTCTTCTTGCCCGTCTGCAGTGAGTTTATATTCAGCATGAGCACAATCCGCGCATTTTATTTTTATTTTCTCATCTGCACCAACCACAATCGGGCGAGCATTTAATGTATGAGGACAAATCGGAACAATTGCAATAGATGCCAAATCAGGACTTATAACCGG
>JAFVOZ010000023.1 GCA_017505585.1 bacterium | reverse complement strand
TAGGCATATATGATATGACTGTATCAATCAACCAATGAGCATTCAGAGTCTCAGCAAAATCCATTATTCCAGTAGTGTAATAAAGATTGTTGCAATAGTTTCTCTTATACAATCTATCTGAGCCGTAGTTTCTATCATAAACTTGTTTTACATCATAATATGTAGCTGTCATTTTAATATCTCCTTTAAATTAAATACTTCTACTAACCCCAAAAGGGGTGGGGATTTCTCCCCATTAGCTTATTGAAAACTTAGTACTTTGCACTTGTTTAATGTACTTGCTATAAAGTCCAAGTTTCTTTAGTAGCACTGTATCTAATTGGTTTTTGAGATATTTGGTGTATCTAACCACATAACCAGCGATGTCCATAGTCTCAAGCCCAGCTTGCTCCATAATAGCCTTAATAGTATTCTCTTTATCTTTCTTGATATCTGATAAAGATTTAATTTCAGCCTCAAGCTGTTTAATGGCTTTAATTTCATTTTCAATGTTCACATTAGTTGTAATAACTGTTGTCATAATTGTTGCTCCTTATGTTATGTATCTACTTAAGAAGCAGCGGCCGTTGCTTACTCTTTCATGATATGTCATTTTCCGAGCCAATGCAGCTCAACGAGTTAAACTCGTAACATTTAGCAGCATTCAGCAGCACTTCTTAACAGTTCATAGCTAACACTTGACAAGGCTAAACAAAATATGTTCGATAGAGAGGGGGTATTTTGAATAATACTTATGGAAATAGGAAGCTCATAGAACTTTTCTAACTTCTCTCCAGCTTTACCTATGCGACACACGAAATATATCAATTTGGTAACGGCGTGGTAACGAAACATATTTCAAGAGTTAAATTTATTAAATTTATAAAATTGACAAGACGATGAAAACAGGCACTACATCTACATCATACAATATGTTAAATTCGTCAAACCCCCTGACTAATACCTTTCACGGTGTAGACAGCGATTCGAATTCGCTTGGGGGTACCATATAAAGACAGGAGCCATAAAGGCTCCTTTTTTAATGTTGAATTTCATAAATTAAATACGCGTCGCAAAGCTAATGCCGAATTAATCGGCATTGCTTTTTGTGTTTATTTAAGTGTTCACCGAAATTAATAATCGTTTTTTATGATTCTTACAAAACTATTCAAATTAGTTCCTGATTTTTGTTTAATTTGTGCGAATATTTTTTCAAATTTTTCCAGATCCGCTTCGCCGGTTTCTTCATCAGTTACCAAATTTATCATTTTTTGAATGGTTTTATAAACCATTTTCACATAACCGGTATCGAGCTTTATATTTTCAAAATCTAAATCAGATAACGCCTCTTCATCCCCATCTTCGCATTCTTCATCATCAAGATAATCGTCTGATTCATACCCACCAAGCTCGCGCGTTTCAAAATCATCGTCAGATGTAGTACCGCTTCGAAACTCAGGCTCGCTCATAAATTCTTCTTCGAGCTCATCGTCATCTTCATCAATGCCAAATTCTTCTGCGGCTTGAGCTAAATCGCAATCGCAAGAATCGAAAAACTTAATCATATCAATTGTTATTTTTGCAAGTTTTGCATCCATTTCATCCTTGGTCAAATTAAGCGCAAGATCAATAACTTCATCTGCATTATATTCACCCCAAGCATTATAGATATCCGCCGCAATATTAAGCGCGTTTTTGTCCAGAGTATATTCTGGGGTGAGGCAATAATCTTCAACAATATTACCCGTTACAATCGGGTCATAATTTTTTGTTTTATCAGTTAATGCGAAAATTCCTGCCGCCATATGCGGATTTAAATCTCCGTCTAAATCACGGCACATCATTGAAAACTCAAAAAATGGCATGTCGGGATATTTTGAAGCCGCCATAGCAACATTCATTGCAACAGATAAATTCGAAGTGTCCACCTTGGCAACACCCTTTTTTGAGCACAAATCTACCGTTCTTGAGGCAAGCATAAGGGCGTTTTGAGCTGATTTTTTATCATACTTGTCCTTTGTTTCTTTATCTGCATTTTGATATTTTGGGGTTGAATGCAGTGCCTTTTCGTTTACATTTTTGTGCATGCCATAAATATTTAAAAATGCCAAACCGCGCTCAGGAGAATATTCATCCTCAACACTTGCAAGAGATAGATAATCATTCCTTGCATCATTATCCGGCTCAATATTTGCCACAACAGCCATAAATAAAGGTTTGCCAACGCCTGAGATAAAATATGAGCTATTCAGATTTTCACCAAAAGAAATCTTGCCTCTCGCGCTTTGATTATTTACCAAAGGCATTGGGCAAGATTTAACTTGATTTCTTATTTTAAAATTGTTTTGTATTTTTGTTATCTTCATCTCTAAAACCTATACGGTTTTAAATCTTGTGAAGATTATTTTTTGCTATTTTTCTCTTTTTCTTTTAGGGCTTTTTTCTTCGCTCGAATTTCTTCAGGTGTATCATTTTCTTCATCAATCAAAAGCGAAGCAAATTCTTGAGCTTGCCCAATTTCAGACGCAAGTGCTAACCACTTGAATGATTTTACAAGCGTTAATGGTTTTGCCAAATCGCCACGCAAAATAATTTGGAATTTAGTTGCATTATAGTCTTTAGCATCTGATGCAAAATTGGGAATTTTATCCATTTCTTCTTGTGTTACTTCTTCACAGAATAAGAAGAATGCTTTTTGCATTGCAACATTTAACCCTGGAGTATTTTTAATAAGATTTATCGGATTAACAGCTGCAATCGGGCCGAGTGCGTCTGAGACCATAGATGCAAGGCGACCTCTAAATCTAATATCTGCAGTGTTAGCTAAAATATCGACATGACCAAAAATATTAAATGAAACAGTGTTACCCGTCGAATCCATTGCTATAAGATTTGCCACGCCGTCATTAAAGTTTATTGTGCCCACAAGCTTTTCGAAATGAGATGTGTCGATTGAGGCAAGTGAATTAATGACAGAACCCAATGCCGTTTGGAAAAATTCCGAATTCCTGATGTTTTCTGCAAGAATCAGGTTCTCCAATCTCCCAAACGGACCGAATTGACCTTTGTTTATTATAAAATTAACATCCCCTGCAAGAGATTTAACTTGCTCTTCATAAGTTGCACCTTGAAGTGAAATATTGGTATCAAAATCTAGCTCACCTGAAATTGCATCTTTCATTTTGGCTACATCATATAGCATTTTTTCTATATCGAGCCCTGTGCCTGCAAGCTTAATTCCAAGCTTTGAATTTAAAAGATTAACGGAAATATCTCCATTTATTCTTCCCTTAAATGCTCTTGCGACCAGATTGTTTAAATATAAAATATTTCTTCTGAGTGATAATCTTGAACGAATTGCACGAATTTGAATATCGCCTGATTTTAAACCCCAAATAAGGATTCTTCCTTTTTGTAAAACAACCGGAATATCTTGTGGGGCTGCATTTTGTGCCACCTTTTTAGGATTTTTTGGTGTAGTGATTTTTGCAAAGTCATCTAAAATTTTCAAAACTTTATCAGTGTCAATAAATCTCGAATCAAGATTAAAGTTTTCAATAATTATGTTGCCCCCTTGAGGTAAAACCGGCATTTTGAGCGACATATTAATTTTGGAATTATCTAAATCTAACGCACGAAGCACTAAATCTAATTTAGTTCCAAAAAATGCCAGATTTAGCTCGTCAAGCTTGGTTCTCAACTGTGGAATATTGAGTTTTGCCACGTTAAAACCACCTCTAAAATGCGGATTTGTGGTTTTACCTGTGATTAAAAGCTTACCGGCAATATCAAATTCGGACCCTTTAAACGCAACCAGCGAACCTGAAAGTTTGCTCGGAAGAGTAATTTGAAGCAAATTGATATCTTCTCCTTGCAGTGTTCCTGCAACTTTCAAAACAGGTGTTCTTACTATATCAATTTTATTTTCATCTTTTTCCGAGGGAATTCTTTCAATTATTGAAATGCCTGTATCTTTAATTTTTATCCTATCCCCTTTAAAAACTGCAAGAAACCTTAACTCGGATTCCCTTCCCTTAAGTGTCGCCATATCAACAGGGGTAATATAATTTGCATGATTTGCAAGTATGGCCGCATCCAATGTTTGTTTTTTATCATCGCCTTTAAAAGAAAGCACAAGCGGCAAGTTGCCTTTTTTATCAATAAACACTGCGCTATCTTCACCTAAAAATGTTTGAAGGTCAGCAGTTGAAATTAAACCTTCAGAATTAAAGTCATAGAGCGGTTTTTTTGCATAATCCAAAATATTGCCTTCGAATTTTATTTTAGAATTTTTATTAAATTCAAGATGCGATGGTTCAATTTGAATTTTATTTTTATCAAATACAATATTTAACTTTTGCATTAAAAGATATGAATTGAAATTTTTTAAAAGTACTCGGAAATCAGAATTCGAAAGTTGCCCTGTGTATTTATCTCCAATTTGTTCAAATTTTGTTGCAAAGTGGGAATTTTTTACTTCCAAATTATTTAATTTATCCGCAATATTTAAATTTTTCACATCAAGATTGATGTTTGTGTTCAATTTATTAAATTTACCGATCGTAGTACCTTTTAAATACAAGGAACCTGATTTTACACCATAATTTCTTCTTATCGCAGGTTCAGCGAGTGCCGTAAACAATTTACTTAACGGCAGATTTTCCAAATCAAAAGCAAGGTCAGTATTTGTTTTGGAATCAATTGTCCCCTTTAAATTAAATCTTGTATCATTTATCAAAATGTTTGTGTTCGCAATTTTAAGTTCATCGCCATTAAATAATACATCTGAATTTAAATCTGCAATTTTAAGCGGAGAGGATTTGAATTTTGCCCAACCGTTATTAATTTTAAAATAACCTTGAGATTTCACTCTTCTTTTGCTTGCCCTTAAATTAAAATCAGATTGAATATACCCCGCAGTTTTTAAGGTGTCTAAGTTATTTTTGATTTGGCTTGCATTTAATGCAGAATGCGCAAGTTTAATTAAATCCGAAATATGGATTTTATCTGTTTTAACTGTTAAATCTAAGCCTTTGAATCTGCCGTATCTGACGAAAGCAAAAATTTGTGCCTTATCTTTTTTAGATAAATAAATATTAGAATCAAATTTTAATTTTTTGCCTAAAAATTCAGTATGGAAATAGCTTTTTGGAAGTGTGTATGATGCAAGATTATACTCAAAATCATCGATGTTTAAATATCCGCGAGAAACAAAACCGCGGCGAGAATTTTTAATTTTAAGCTTCGATGCAATATTTGCTTTGACATTGTAGTTCTTATAAATCCCGATTACGTCATAAAAAGGAATTTGTAACATATAAAGTTTGTCGTCTTCTTCGTCTTTTGGAGCAGAAACAGGCAGTGCCGAATTAATATCCAAATCAACACCAATCATTTTTTTGTCGTTTAATTTTAGCTCAGCTATGGTTTTTGCTTTCACATTTTTCCCGTTAAAATAACCTGCTTTAAATTTTTCTCCCGAAAACACAAGTTTTTCACCGGTTTTTGTATCTTTGATTTGAAAAGCATAATTATTCAATTTCACATTTGGAACTTTTATTCTAATCCAAGAGAAATTTTGCTCTTTTTGGTTATCTTTAACACCTTCTTGAAGGAATTTTGTATTATTGTTATAAATTTCTTCAATTAATCTCACGATTTTATATTGTTTTTTACCCTTTTCAATATTTGATTCGATATTAACAAAGGGTTTATCGAGTTCCACGCAAGAAACTTTTACCGTAAGAGCGAGCAAAGAAGGAAGTGCAATTCTTGTTTTTATGGCATCAGCCGAAAATAAAACTGAATTATCAGGCATAAAAAGCTTAATATCCTCAGCTTTTAAACCAACAGAAAGCAATGGATTTGTCGTAATTTTAGGGTTTTTCCAAGAAAAAGTCATCCCGTAATTTTGCTTCAAAAAGTCATTTGCAAGTTGCGTATAATTTTCAAGATGAACAACATTTGGAAGCACAAATAAAAACGCAAGATACGCAACAACAAGTAAACCTAAGACACTATACCCAAAATATTTCAAAAAATTCTTCATATACTCTCCTGTAATCTAAGAGTATTCTAACATGAAAATATAAAGGACTGAGCTTAACCGCATCTAAATTTGAAGATTTAAACCAGTGGACTCTTGAGGTTTTTGCTCCGGCTCTTTCGTTTGTTGCACTTCTTGTTTATCTTTAATCAAAAAAGGTCTTACAAAAGCGTATGTGCCATATAGAGAAGCGACCGTTCCAGCTATTTTTAAAAATTTTGCAAATCCGTTTTGAGGATTTTTCATCAAACCGCCAAGAGTCATCAAAGAAGTGCCGGCCATAACGCCCAAATAACCTTTAAATATTGTTCTTGGAACTGTTATTGTATCGTTCATATCAGCAGAATTTTTCACATATTTATCAATATTGCTCAAAAGTCTTTTATCTTCTTTTTCTTTTTGGGGAAAAACCGGCTCAGCATCCATATGTGCTGCACCAAAAGAAATATTTGAAGCTTGAATTTTGTTAATCATACGGTTTGACCTTATTTATATTATGCAATTTGAAAACGCGAAAATAAAAAAATTTGCTCTAAATCTTGTGTTTATTATACAATAGAATAAAAGCAAAAGGGAGATTTTATGGGAAAAGTCGCACTTATAACCGGTATTACAGGTCAAGACGGAAGTTATCTTGCAGAATTATTGCTTGAAAAAGGCTATATGGTTCACGGTATGAAAAGAAGATCAAGCTCTTTCAATACCACAAGAATTGACCACCTTTATCAAGATATACACAACAAAGAGGCTCGTCTCAAACTTCATTACGGCGATTTAACAGATTCAACCAACCTCATCAGATTAATTCAAGAAATTCAACCCGATGAAATTTATAACCTTGCGGCGCAATCTCACGTAAAAGTTTCTTTTGATTGTCCTGAATATACAGCAAACGCAGACGGACTAGGAACATTAAGACTTCTTGAAGCAATCAGAATTTTAGGGCTTGAAAAGAAAACTAAATTTTATCAAGCTTCAACTTCTGAACTTTTCGGTCTTGTTCAAGAAACACCTCAAAGAGAAACAACTCCGTTTTATCCGCGCTCACCATACGCTGCAGCTAAATTATACGCATATTGGATTTGCGTAAACTATAGAGAAGGCTATAACATTTTTGCATCTAACGGTATTTTATTCAACCACGAATCACCAAGAAGAGGTGAAACTTTCGTTACAAGAAAAATTACTCGCGCAGCTGCAAGAATTAAATTAGGCTTAGAAGAAAAATTATATCTCGGAAACCTTTCTTCAAAAAGAGACTGGGGTCACGCAAAAGATTACGTTGAAGGTATGTGGAGAATTTTACAACAAGAAAAACCTGAAGATTTCGTTCTTGCAACAGGGGTTACAACAACAATCAGAGATTTCTGTCTGCAAGCCTTCAAAGAAGCCGGTATGGAAATTGAATTCAGAGGCGAAGGAATTGATGAAAAAGCATACGACAAAGAAACAGGTCGCGTAATCATTGAAGTTGACCCAAAATACTTCAGACCAACAGAAGTTGACCTTCTCTTAGGAGATAGCGCAAAAGCAAGAAAGAAACTCGGCTGGGAGCCAAAATACGACTTAGCCGCTTTGATTTCCGAAATGGTGGAAGAAGATTTAAAAGAAGCAAAAAGAGAAAAATTCCTGAAGGAAAACGGGTATGATATTTTAATCCCGCAAGAAGCTTAAAGCAGATAAAAAATAAAAAATCCGCTCTTTTGAGAGCGGATTTTAATTTATACAAGATTTAATTATTAAATCTAAATAACATTACATCACCATCTTGGACTACGTATTCTTTTCCTTCCAATCTTGCAAGTCCTTTTTCTCTTGAGCCTTGCCAACCGCCTGATGCAACAAAGTCATCATAGCTCACGACTTCTGCCCTGATGAAACCTTTTTCAAAATCCGTATGGATAACACCTGCAGCAGCAGGAGCTTTCATTCCTTTTCTTATAGTCCAAGCTCTAACTTCTTTTTCTCCAGCTGTAATATAAGTTCTAAGATTTAACAAATCGTAAGCAGACTTAATCATTTTTTCAATACCTGATGATTCGACACCAAGCTCTGTTAAATAATTTTTCGCTTCGGCCTCTCCAAGCTCAACGAGTTCTGCTTCAATTTGCGCCGAAATTATAACCATTTGAGCGTTGTGCTCGTCTGCATATTTTTGAACTCTTTGGGTATATTCATTACCTGACACAATATCGTCTTCTGACACATTTGCACAATATATAACAGGCTTTGTCATGAGCAAATTCATTGATTTTAGGGCTTTTTTCTCATCTTCCGTAAAATCATCAAGTGTTATAAAAGAAACATCTTGAAGTAGTTTTAAAACTTTTTCAATTGCTTCATATTCAACAACTGCATCCTTTTCGCCTGCCTTATATTGCTTTAAAACTCTTTTTTGCCTGTTTTCAAGAGATGTCATATCCGCAAGCGCAAGTTCGGTATTGATAACTTCAATGTCATCAAGTGGGTCAATTTTGCCTTCAACGTGAATTGTGTTTTCGTCTTCAAAACATCTTACAACTTGAATTATAGCGTCACATTCTCTAATGTTTGCCAAAAATTGATTACCAAGCCCTTCACCTTTACTTGCACCCTTAACAAGACCTGCAATATCGACAAATTCAATGCTTGTTGGCACGGTTACCGTTGTTTTAACAAGTTTTGCCAAAGTATCCAATCTTTCATCAGGAACCGTTACAACGCCGACATTTGGGTCAATTGTACAGAACGGATAATTAGCACTCTGCGCATTTTTTGAAGACGTAAGCGCATTAAAAAGGGTTGATTTTCCAACGTTTGGGAGCCCCACTATTCCACACTTTAACAAAATTTTCCTCTTTTCTTTTTAAAATATATCTTAAACACTATTTTATAATAAAAAAGCAAAAAATGTTCACTTGCAAATTGAATTAGTCCTTCACTAAATCGCACTTTGCGGTTATAATAGATAAAGAAGGGGAGCGAATGAAGCTTTTTAGAAAAAGATATTTTAATTTTCTGCTTTTATTCTTAGTGTGCGCTTTCGCGCTAAGTGTTTATTTTTACAAAGATTTTTACAAGGTGCTGCTTGATAGAGCCCAAGGGTATTACTGGATTTGGCAAGGAGATAAACACTACAAAAACAGAGAAATTCATAAAGCAATCGTTTCTTATAAATATGGCATAAGGCTTCACCCAACACACTACAGAGCAAAATATAACCTTGCAAACATTTATGTAATGTATGAAGATTATCTCTCTGCAACAGAAGAGTATGTGAAAGCCCTTGAGATAAACCCATATTATCAAGTTGCAAGAATAAATTATGCAATCGTGCTTGCAAACGCTCTTTTAGATTATGACAAAGCAATCGAAGAATATAGCAAGGCAGTTGAAAAAAAGCCAAAAAAATGGTCTTATATTCCGTTTATTATAGATAACAAATCAACATTCAAGCACAACACAGGTGTTGCATACTATAACCTCGGAATTGCTTGGCGCAAAAAGTCGCTTCTCGCAAGCCAGAGCCCAAGAGAAGTAAGGGCTTGTCTTGAAAATTCAGCGGAAGCATACAACAAAGCTCTTGAAATCAAGAAAGACTACGAAACATACTATAATTTAGCCCTTGTTGAGCATTTGCTCGGCAACTATATTAGCGCTGGAGAAAACTACTGTAAGGCAATTGAAATCGCTCCGCTAAATTATCAAGCACATTACAATCTCGCACTTATGCTTAGAACCGTTAAGAAATATACGGAATCTTACGACGAATTCAGAAAAGCAGGCTTAATTATGGACGCCAACGGTGATGGCGACAAAACAAAATACATCTACGATATGCTGAATAATACAATGGTAAAAATTGTAGCTAAAAACGATTATAATTACCTTGTACAACACATTCAAGAAGAATCTGATGCACTTACAAGCGAAGTGACTTATGTTAATGGTGTCCTTGTGGTTTCTGATGAATTAGACAAAGCAATGATTGAAAATTTCAGAAAATGCGCGCTCAAAGAATATCATCAAAACAAGAAAAAAGAAAAGAAAGAAAAAAATAAAAGCTGAATACCGAATTTTTAGGAAATTTGTTTGAACTAATAAAGCAATCAAAAGACGAGAATGTTCTGTTTGATAAATTTTTGAATTTAGAAAAAAATTGCAAAGATAAAAGCACACTTGAAGTTGCGCAAAAAATTGTAAATCTTGCAATAACCAACTTGAAGGAAAGAAAATCTTTACTCAAAAGCATAAAATACTATCAAACAATGAAAAACATAGCAAAAATTGTAGAAACACAATACGAGCTAAAATATATTCTCCCGATTATTGGCGAGATGATAGACGGGCTCATTGAAGACCATTTGGTCTATATTTTCTTAAAGAATGCACACAAAAAAGAATATAAACTTGCCTGGCCAACAAGGTGCATTTCGGGAGAAATTCAAAACAATTTATTAAAAATTACATCTAAAGGAAAGCCTGTAATTGACGATAAAACAGGTGTTTTCCCGCTTATGTGCGACGAAAAAGTGCTCGGTGCTATTGTTGCGCATAACCACTTTGAAAAATTAAATAAACAAGAAGAACTTATGCTTCTTGAAATTTCAAAACAAGTAAGCTTGACGATTTCAACCGCAATGAAAAACGGCAAAATCTTGAAAGATGCAACGCTAGACGCGCTTACCGGAATAAACAACCGTAGGCAATTTGAAATTCGCTTGAAACAAGAAATTGCAACAGCAAAAAGGCAAAATTCTTCACTTTGCGCCATTATGATGGATATCGACCATTTTAAAAGCGTAAACGATACTTACGGACATGCGGTGGGTGATTTAGTTCTTAAAAATGTGTCAAAAATAATACAAAAAGAAATCCGTGAATATGATATCGCATCAAGATACGGTGGAGAAGAATTTAGCATAATCCTTCCTTATACAGAAAAAGAAGAGGCAGCAAAAGTAGCTCAAAGACTTAGAGCTGCGGTTGAAAAGAAAAAAATTGATATTTCGGATTTCAACATTGAAGGGGTTGATGAAATTTCAGTCACAATCTCTCTTGGCGTAAATGAATTTGATAAAGCAGAAGAAGACCCTTCTATCTTGTATAAAAACGCAGACAAAGCACTGTATATAGCAAAAGAAACAGGCAGAAACAAAGTTGTAGTTTACAAAGGCGAATAAAAAAATGACCTCTAAATGAGGTCATTTTTTAAAATATATAATTTAATTAAGCACCAAAGCACATAAGAGCTTTTACGCTTCTTGCAGTATCTTGAACTTCTTTTTCTGAATTTTCCGCAATTGTTTCATCTAAAATTCGCATTGCTTCAGTTTTATCAGTCAAAGTTAAAAGCTCATTAATTGTTGACATAGCAACGCGTGCACTCATGTCATTAATGCCTTTTCCTTTGTTTACAATTGCAAGTTTGAGAAAATCGGTTGTGTTTCTTCTAACAAGAAATCTGCTAACGAGTTCGCGAACATCATCTGAAGGAGAATTTGTTCCCAATTCTTCCAATATTCTAAGAGCTTCACGTTCATCTTCGTGTTTAGAGATAGCTTCAATCACATTTGTAATTCTTCTCATAATTCTATGCTCCTATCACTTTCAACTCAGTTCTAAACATATCTTCAAGTTCGCCGATTGGTTTTTTGCGAAGTCTTGAAACACTGTGTGTAAAGTACTCAAAATTAACATCTTGGTTTAAAGTATCAGAAACTCTTGTGATGAATGAAGTTGCGCCTTCTTTAATGTTGTGCGCAAATTCTTTTACAGTTGTTTTGAAATTATCAACTTTATTCAAAGTTGCAGTCCAAGCACTTGCAGTTAATTTTGAAATATCTTTAATCTTATCTTGGATAATATTACCTTTTGGTGCAATTTTTTTAGCAGATTCAAAAACATCCATTTGAAGAATAGTGCCTTTGAATGTGATTCCAAAAGGATTTGTATTTACTTTATCAGCATTGGTGCCGATTTTTGTTTCTTTTCTTAGATTTTTAAACTTGTTAAAAGCGTCTAAACTTGCTCTCAACGGGGAAATTCTTTCCATAGCACAACCTCTATTCTCTACTCCTTGTACGGTATCACAGATAAAAAATCAAGACATCGTACTTTTGGGGGAAAAATAAGTCTAAATTTCCTGATGAGAATCAACGTGCTCTGAATGATGTTTAGTAATTTTAACTTTGATAACGCGAGCACCGTCAACCTCTAAAACATTAAAGCTAAAATCGCCCACTGTCACTTCATCGCCAACAACTGCAACCCTGCCTAAATGCTTCATCACGACGCCACCAAGAGTTTCGACATCATCATCTTCTAAAATATCTGCAAACTCTTCTGTTTCAAAATATTCGTTAAATTCATCAAGCCTAAACATTGCATTTGCAACGTATTCGTTTTCTTGGATTTGTTTAATTTCAGATTCTTCTTCATCAAATTCGTCTTGAACTTCGCCGAATACTTCCTCAAAAACATCTTCAAGAGTAATAATTCCGCTTGTTCCGCCAAATTCATCAAAAATTATTGCCATTTGAGATTTTTTTTCTTTAAATTCAATAAGAAGATTATCCATCGTAACTGTTTCAGGCACGAGCATAGACTTTCTTATAATATCCTTAAGTTTAATTTCCGCACCGTTTAATACAAGGGGGTAAATATCTTTTACATGTAAAATACCTAAAACATGGTCTAAATCTTCTTCATAGACAGGATATCTTGTGTATTGATTTTCAAGAATAATTTTGTTTAATTCGTCAAATTCTATATCAACAGGAATTGCAACCACGTCAGGCCTTGGAACCATAACTTGTTTTGCTTGAATATCAGAAAATTTAAAGACATTTTGCAAAACTTCTTTTTCAGTATCATTCAAGACACCTTCTTTGTGTGAAGCATCAATAATCATATCTATTTCTTCAACAGAACACACCATATGCTCAGCATGTGCCGGCGGAATTTTAAACAGTGAAAGCATTAAATTACCGCAACCGTTTAAAATCCAAATAAATGGAGTGAATAACTTTGTAATCCACGCGAGAGGGCGGGCAATAAGAAGAACTGTTTTTTCTGTATATTGAAGCGCCACAGATTTTGGCATTAATTCACCAAGCACCACGTGAAATAATGTAATAAGTGAAAAAGCAATGGTTACTGATATTGAATGTGTTGTGAATTGTTTTGAGATTTCAGGCAAGAATGAAAACAATGGTTCAATCAAATTCGCAAGCGTGCTTTCACCAACCCAACCAAGACCGATTGAAGAAATTGTAATACCAAGCTGAGTTGCTGCTATTGATTTATCAAGATGCTCTATCGAATCAAGCGCAACTTTTGCTTCCTTGTTGCCTTCATGAGCAAGCTGAGAAAGTCTTGTCTTTCTGATAGACACAATCGCAAACTCACTAGCCACAAAAAATGCATTTGCAAATAATAACGCCGTAAATATTAAAAATTTCATAAACATGCTACCAAAATTATACACCACACAATATATTAATTCAAATTGTTAACTAATTTTCAAGAAGCACTTTAATGGCTTCGCCCGATGAATGTTCTTCGAGCGCACGTTTTGCATATTTCATTTGCATTTTTTTGGTTATCAATTTCTCAACTTCAATTTTGCCTTCTGCAATCAAATCAAGTGCTTCTCTAAAATATTTTGGAGTGTGGTGAAAAACACTCACGATATTCACTTGGTCATAGTGAATTCTTCCTGTATCAAGGTTAACGCTTGAGCCTTTTGAACAACCGCCAAAAAGATGTACCGTTCCGCCACGTCTGACAAGCGAAAATACTCTTTCCCAAATTTCAGGTAGCCCGACGCACTCAATTATTACATCAAGCCCCATTCGCTCTTCCGTCATAGAAAGTATCATCTCTTTTGGGTCGGGATATTTTTTAAGGTCAATAACTTCATCAACATGAGCAAACTCGCGAGCCATTTTAAGCTTTAGTGGGTTTCTGCCCATTGCAATTACCCTTGCACCATTTAATTTAGCAAGCGCGCAAAACATTAAACCAATCGGGCCAATGCCGATAACACCAACTGTTTGCCCCTTTTTTATCCCTGTTTTGGCATATCCATGAACAACATTTGCCAAGGGTTCAGAAAAAGCCGCTTTTTCAAATGGCAAGTCGTTCGGAATTTTAATCATATTTTTTGCAACAATTCTTGCAGGAACCACGATATATTGAGCATAAGCACCATTTAGTAAATCTAGGTTTTCGCATAAATTTTCTTCACCGTGCCTGCAGTAAAAGCATTCTCCGCAAGGCGCAGAATTAGCAGCAACAACCCTATCTCCTATTTCAAAATCCACAACGGTATCATCTTTTTTAACAATAACACCTGCAAATTCGTGCCCAAAGCCGGAAGGTGTTTTTTTAATTAAAACCGGATGCCCACGACGAAGAGTTTTAACATCTGTGCCACAAGTAAGTGCTGCTTCAACTTTCACAAGCACTTCACCTTCAGCAAGCGGTGGAATTGGAATTTCTTCCCACCTGATATCTTGAGGTTTATAATATCTTATTGCCTTCATTTTATTCATAATTCAATATACGCCTTATAAATTTTACCGCTTACGGTGTCTTCAAGGGCACTTACAACTTCATTGAAGCCATAAGTTGTCGAGATGTTATCAAGGTTGATTTTGCCCTGCGTTATCATTTTATAAGAAGTTTTTAAATTGTCAACAGAGGGCGAATAGCTTGAAATAACCGATAATTCGCGATAATAAATATCATTATTTGTGTATCCGAAATCACCTTTTACAGATGAAAATACAATTATTTTCCCGCCATCTCGAACATATTTAAGCGCAGTTGGAATTGCATGGTGTGAGCCAGATGTCATAAATACTGCATCGTATTTAATATTTTCATCGAATTTTATACCGTAATTTAGGGCGCTTTCTTGTCTTTTAGAATCAATATCAAAACCATAAGAGCTATAGCCAAAGTTCTTTGAAGCTTGCGCCATAAGAAGTCCGATTGAGCCTAACCCTAAAGTTAAAGTGTTTGCATCTTTAATTAAATCCGCCCTCTCAACTGCTCGAATACAACAAGCAAGAGGCTCCACAAATGCTATATGGTCATATTTAAAGCTGTTTGGAACTTTAAATGTCGTGTGTTCAAGATGCCCTTCGCTTGCATATAAATACTCAGAAAAACCGCAAGGAAAGAGGTTTGTAGATTTAAAAAATCTACACATCGAATAACTTTTTCTCACGCAATATTCGCAAGTGCCGCAAGGGTAATGATGAGAAATTACAACAACATCACCTTTCTTAAAATCGGTTTTAGTGTTAATTTCGACAATTTCACCGACAACTTCATGTCCTAAAATTGCACGATCATCTTTTTCTCTGATTTTTACAATATCAGAACCGCAAAGCCCGCAACCAATAACTTTGATTATCGCCCCCGCGTCTTTTAAAACAGGTTTTTGCGCATCTATTATTTCTAAATTTCCATTTATTAGTTTCAAACTTTTCATAATTGGATTATACTACAAGAATGCAGGAAGATAAGCAAATAAAAAAATGCACAAGATGCGGACTATGCGCTTCTGTGTGCCCATTATACGAAATTAAACCGAGCGAAAAAACAATCGCAAGAGGAAAATTTCTGCAACTTTTGGGTGTTTTAAAAGGTGATTTAATTTTAAATAAAAAAATTAGAGATAATATAAATTTCTGCCTCAATTGCTCGAAATGCACACAAAATTGCCCGTCTGAAATTAACGCGCTTGAGCTTTTTGCAAGCATTAAACATAAAAATTTAACATTTATTGAAAAAATATTAAACAGCAAGTTTGCATTCAAATTTAAACTTTCACCTATCAAGTTTATCTTCCCGCCAAGCAGAAAATTATCTCTAAAAAAAGGTGAAATTTATTTTAAAGGTTGCGTTCCGAATTATTCTAATTTTGGAGAAAACACTTGTTGTGGCTTACCTTACATTGCTTCAGGAAACATTGAAGCGGCAAACACCATGATTAAAAAAAATATTAAAATTATAGAAAATCCGCGTGTTAAAAAAGTTTATTTCGATTGTGCAAGCTGTATGCAAACCGTTGCAAACTATCCTTTTAAAAACCCTGAAGCAATTGAAAAATTAGTGCTTTTAGAACCATTATATTTCCCTGAAGATAAAAAATTCTCAATTCACAAGCCTTGCCATATGTCCCAAAAAGAATTCTTCACTCTTGAAGAAACACTCAAAAAAAGAGTTAACTACATAAGCGCGTATGATGATAAAAACTTTAGATGTTGTGGGTTTGGAGGAACTTTCTTTATAAAACATCCGCTTGTTGCGCTTGAATTATGCCTTAGAAACGCTCAAAAATTTATTGACCTAAAAACAGATTATGTACTTTCTCCGTGCCCTGTTTGCACCTTGGGGCTAAGATTTGGAATGTGGTATTTAAAATTCATAAAAGGCAAAAAGCACAACGTAAAAATTAAACAATATTAATTACTTTTTGCATTCGGCTTTTTCTTTGAGTGATTTTTTACCCATAAGCTTTCTTACAGCACTTGAAACTTTTGTTTCTTTTGAGTAGTAATCTTCAAGTTCTTTTTTATTCATCTTTTTAATTGGAGTACCCGTAAGTAATCTGATTGTAGATTCGTTCGTAAGCTCAGTAAGGGCAGTAATTCCTGTTGCTGCAAGAAGATTAGAATTGAACGCAGAGCCGAATATTCCCATATAAGCATCGATAAATACTCTATTCGAGAAGTAGTTAATAATTCTATGTAAAATTCTTTGGTTAGTAACTTCTTTAACACGAGGCGTAACTTCACCTTTAGATTGAATAAGTTCTTCGTTTCTATAGTCCACAACCGAGAAATAACTTGGAATTAAAGTATTAAAGAACACAAATTTTTTGATTAATTCCCTGTTGTTCAACATTGAAGTGTTGATATCAAAACCGTTGTCCACCATTCCGTTTATGTATTTTTTAAGACCCGCGGGCACATTTTCGCCACTATTTTCAAGTTTTGAGATTTTCTTACCTAACTTATTAACAATCTCAACAATCGCCTTTTGGTCCTCAGGGGATTTGTATTTAGCATAAGAAACGGTTTTCTTACCAATGCTTGAAGCAAGATTTTCGCCTGTTTTAAACGGTTTTACAACAATTGCCCCGAGCCCGCTCAAAATATTTGCAAATTTTCCAAGCGGAGTGTCAGAAGATTTCAAGATATAGTTCGCACCGTCTTTTGTAAGACTTCCTTTTGCTGCGTCTTCTATAATATCTGCAAATTTTCCTTTATCTGCTTGTCGCAATTCATTTAGCACTTTATCAAAATCAGCTTTTGGAATTTTCACATCACGGATTTTTAATTTATCCATATTTTTTGCAACAGAATCTGACATTTTTCCAAATAATTCACCAACAGGCTTAGAATATTTCACAAGAAGCCCCTTGCCAAGCCCGATTGCAAATAAAGCGGCGATTGCACCAAACACAATTTTAACAGGGTTTGAGCCTTCTTTTTTACTGTTTTCACCTAATTCGGTTTTCGCCATTTCAGTTTCTTTTTTCTTTTCAACTTTAACTTCAACTTTTTCAGGTTCGTTTTTATGAAGTTCATTGTATTTTGCAAGAGCTTCTTCTTTGGTGAGCGGTCTTAATGCTTTACCTGAGAATAATCTTGATGCAACTTCAATAAATAATGTTGTAATCATCAAGTTTGCAATTGCAGCAGTTTTGCTTGAATTTGTAAATCTTGAAAGCGCACCCATTGTCGCAAAAGAGGCAATTGCCTTGGTAATACCCCTTGTTGCTTCATACTTAAATCTATCCCTTTCGGATTTTTCAGCTTTTTTGCTGTCGTCATCATGGAAACGGCTAATATTGTAAAAATCTCGCGCCGAAAACGCACCAGAAACCAAAGAAGTGGCAAGAGCATTTAAAGCCCTTTCGGATTGAGTTGAGTAGCTACCATGGCTTCCGCCTGAAAGCTTAATATAAAAATCTCTTAAAACATCTTGAGACTTTCCGGAAATTGAAGCTGTTGATATTTTGTCGGTAATACCATGAAGCGAAGAAATAACTTTCTCCGCTCTCACTTGTTCTCGTCTATTTAATAAAAATTTCGTGTCTTTAATTCTGTTTAACCAAGATGCATCTTTGAAGGCTTTTGTTTTTTGAAGAGAGTCAATAATCGCGTTTGGTAAATCCTTTACAAGACCAGGGTATATAGGATAAACTACCTTTTTGAACAATTTTGTCACAACAGGCGAATCAGTGAAAACGATATTATCGCCATCGATTTTAAAAGTTGAATCTAATTTATGATCTTTTACAAGTTTCTTTGCATTTTCAATAACTTCGAAAACTCTGCCGTCAAAAATTTTATCTGCGTTTTTAATTTTCGCAGAACTAAAATCAAGCCTGTGCACATCTTTACTGAATGCTTTTTCAAATACATCTTTAGCCCTTAGGGTAAATTTATCAAAGCGACCTTTAAAGCTTTGATTATACTTAGGGGATGAAATATTTGACCTTACATTTGTTGTTGCAGGAGCTTCCGGCTTTGTACTATAAAACTTTGGATTTATTTTTGCCACTTCTTCAAACTAAAATATTAGCCTTCCTATATATTTTAAAACACAAGCAAAAAAATAATTGCTTATGCCCGACAAATCTTTATCTTTCTTAATGTTTTTGTAAATACCAGTAAAATAAGGTATTCTGTAAGTATGGTTGAGAAAAATGCAAAAATTACAGTAGTTGATGATGATGTTTTAGTGACTAAAACATTAAAAACTTTGCTCATGCTTGAAGGTTATGAGCATGTCGAAGCATTTAATCACCCACAAGAAGCTTTAGAGTATTTAAAACTTGAAGAACAAGATTTAATTATTTCAGACTTCATTATGCCGGATATGAACGGAATTGAATTCCTAAAAGAAGCTCAAGAAATTCAACCTGAATGCACCCAAATATTACTCACAGGTTATGCAGACAAAGAAAACGCCATTCGCGCAATTAATGAAACAGGTATTTTTAAATACATTGAAAAACCCTGGGATAATAATAATCTGATAATAAATATTAAAAACGCCCTAACGCAAACAAGGCTTAAAAAAGAGCTTG
>JAFVOZ010000022.1 GCA_017505585.1 bacterium | reverse complement strand
TACAGACCACAATTCTACATCAGAACAACTGACGTAACTGGTTCAATCAAATTCAAAGGCGAAATGGTTATGCCAGGTGATAACGTGGAAATGGAAGTTGAACTTATCGCTCCAGTTGCAATCGAACAAGGTATGAGATTTGCAATTCGTGAAGGCGGAAGAACAGTTGGCGCAGGCGTTGTAGACAAAATCATCGCTTAGTCAAAAATATATTCCAAATAAAAATAGGTTGCGGAAACGCAGCCTATTTTTTTATTCTTCAACCTGTGTTTTCAATATCAATTTTACATTTTCCGCTCGATACTTTATACTTATAAAAAAATGGAGAACTTATGAAAAAGACAATTTGCGTTTACTGCTCGTCAAGCAATCATCTGGACAAAAAATTCTACGATATAGCATCTGCCTTGGGAGAAAAAATAGCAACAGAAGGTTTTGATTTGGTTTATGGCGGCTCAA
This sequence comes from bacterium, assembly GCA_017505585.1. Taxonomy (GTDB): domain Bacteria; phylum Cyanobacteriota; class Vampirovibrionia; order Gastranaerophilales; family Gastranaerophilaceae; genus RGIG1918. The sequence goes on along the minus strand of JAFVOZ010000022.1, from coordinate 20,663 downwards.
ATGTGGGTTGTATGGGAGTTGTTGCAACATCTGCCGCAAAACATGGGGCGTATGTTACAGGAATTATGCCAAAAGTATTCGAAAATTGCGGAATTGAAAACCCTAATATTGCAAAGTCAATTATCGCAGAAGATATGAACGACAGAAAAATTCAAATGGAAAATTTAGCAGATTTTTTTGTGGCACTCCCCGGAAGTTTCGGCACAATGGACGAGATTTTTCAAGTGATAGTTACAAAACAACTTGGATATCACAAAAAAGGTATTATTTTCTTAAACATTGACAGTTTCTATAACCCACTTTTTGCAATGTTTGAAAATTTCTATAAATTCGGCTTCGCATCTGAACAAAATAAGGAATTATTCCACATCGCAACAACCGTTGATGAAATAATTGATTATTGCAAAAATTATACAGAAAAAGAGTTTACGCTTAAAAGATAAATGACAATAAAAAACCGCTTTCGCGGTTTTAAAATTTTATTAAGCCTTAAAATCAATTAAAGCAATTTTGTATTGATCTTTTAATTTCTTAGCTTCTTGGTCTTGAATAACATTTACCATTAAAGTTTTGTCCAAAAGTGCCCCTGGGGTTTTGAGCATTGCTTTCAAATCTTTATTGTATTTATCAAATGCACGTTCTTTTGAAGTCCCGTTATTGTATATCTCAATGCCATATTGCTCGCCGGCATTTACAAAACGCTCTTTATCAGAACCCGTCAAAAGATACCTGTCAGTCTTCCCTGTTTTTGGGTCTTTAATTGTCATGCCTATAACATTTGAAGGCGAAAATTTGTCATTTGCCTTATATTCATGCACACCTTCAGGCAATTTATAATCTTTCACCATAGCTGCGAAAAACCTTCTTTGTTGTTCCGCTTGCCAGGTATTATCGTAATGCTTTTCTTTTCTTAAATTAGAACAAAGAATATTTGTTACATCTTTTATTTGCTGTTCTTTATTTGATTCTTTGCCATCAACAAACACTTTAACAGGTATTATCTTCCCGAAACTTACTTTCATTTTCCCGCCTTTCTTATTCATTTTAAAACATGAAAATATTTTTTTTGCTAGAATTAAACTATGGAAATAAAAAGTAAAACCATAAAATTTAAAAAGGAAGGCGAGCTTACTCTCGGCTATATTAAGCAAATATTCAAAGAGCAAAATATCGCTCCTCTAAGGTGGGCAATCACAGATATCAAAGAAGATGTTTGCGAAATTGCACTAAGCTATATTGATTGATTTTTCTTCTCAGAAACAACAAGAGCGTTTGAAATTGGCACTCCGCCAGCATTTACCGGCGAATTAACAACATTGCCTGCAACATACATAACGGTTGAACTTCCGCCGTCAAAATTCATTGCATTCACGCAACCCAAGCCTTTCATTAGGCTTGCCAATTGGTTAAGCGTCATTCCGACAGATGTCTTCTCTCTTCCATCTACCGTTACAATCACAAGAGAATTATCTTCAGTATAGCCAATCGCGCTTCTTGGGTTTTTTCCGCCAACGGATAAAAGTTTCTCTTCTTCAATGTCAACAAAAATTTTACCGTCTTTTAAAAGATAAGGACCTGCACCAATTATATGGCTTGCACCCTTGAACTCATCAGGATAATTAATTTCAAGAGACAAATTTTTTAATTTTTGAAGTTCGTCGATTTTTGAATAAGGGGCTGAAATAACATAGGCACCCTGCGGGATTTCAATCGGGCTTGCTGAAATCTTTGTTACTTTGCCTTCTTCAACAAGAGCATTTGCGCCATATTTTGGAGGGGCAGGCGAAATTTTGCCCCATTTATCCGTATACAAAAGGGTGTAAGTTGACAGCATTCTTGGTTGGTTAATGTTATCAACATTAATTTCAGCGATTTTATTTTTTAATTTAATATCAAGATTAACCCGCCCCATAGAAAAACTTGTACCATTTTCGTCTTGCGTTATTCCAAGCGCCACACGGTTATATATAGGACCGGTTAAAGTTTCACCATCTATCATCAAACTTCCAAGCGGCACGCCAGTTTGCGGCTTAAAATAACCACCATTCACAGCAACAAGAGCGTTACTCTTTACTGCAATGTTTTTGATTTTAGCTCTTGCATTCAAACTTTGATTAGCGGTATCGGGCTTAATTACAAGGTCAGGATTGATATTTGGATTAATTTCAACAATATTTATTTTAATCGGCTTGTTGTTGATATATTTTGTTGCTCTGGTGTGCACCACGCCTGTTGCTTTAATATAAACAGGTTTGCCTTTATATTTTGTTAAAATTTTGTTTTTCCAAGCCTCAATATCCGCCTCAGTTATATTTTTTTCTTCAGAATATATTGGAACCTGAGCCCCTGCAAGACTCTGTATATCCCCTTCAAACGCTAAAATCGGGTGGCTTAGACAAATAGTCATAATGCAAACACCCGATAAAATCAAAAATATAGTAATTAAAAATTCAGCAATACGCCCTTCGGCCTCTTTCTCTTTTCTGTTTCGATTTCGCTTGACAGGTGGAGTAGAAAGAGGGTGCGCAAAATTATTCGCCAATAAAGTTACGCTTACCATATTTGCTCCGAATGTGTAGTTGATAAATTATACTATAATTGTAGCATATTTTTAAAAAAACCGCAAGCCCTTTATTTATCGTACTTTTGACACTTTTTCAACATAAATTTTAAAGTGTAGATTCGACACATTTCTTAAGATTTAGTGCCGGCATATATTCAGGAACAATTTCTATAATTTCGTTCAAGCTTTCAAGAGCTTTCGTGTTATTATTACACCTTAAAAAAGTTTGGGCTTCAATAAAGAGAGCTTCAGGGTCAGGGTAGCATATTCTTTTTGATTTTTCAATAAATTCCAAGGTTAATTCATCATACCCGTGATAAAACAAAACCCTTGCAATGAATTTGCAAGCTTCATAATTAACTCTGGAAAATATTTCATATCCGCTTATTATATTTTCCGCCCAGTCCAAGTGTTCGTTTAAAATCAAAAGGTGCAAATAAACTTCCAAAAAAGCTCGGACTTGGAAATATGTCGGATGAGCCGAATATTTGCATTTTATAATATCTAAAATATCCAACCCCCAAAACACAGCGGGACAAGGGTTTTTGATGCTATTCCATATTTTTCTTGCTTCAACGTCATCCCCGAGCAACAATGTTGCAAAGCCTTTTTCATACAGGCAACCTAATTCATCGAAAAGAGAAATTGCACCCCTGTAATCTCTTGCGTAAAAGAATTTTCTCGCATGTTCAAGTTTAATTTTATCGTCAATAGTCATAATTATTTTTTCAATTTTGACATTATATCAAAAGGTTTCTTGTTGGAACTTGCCAACTTATCAAAAACATCGCTTGCCGCAACACCACTAACTGCGTTTTCTTTAAGAATTTCTTTATACACCTCTTCCCTGTAAATGCGCACATAATCAGGTGCTTCAACGCCAATACGCACAGAATTTCTTGAGGCGTCAAGTATAACTACCTCGATATCTCCGTTTATAATTAATCTTTCATTTACTTTTCTTGAAAGTATTAGCATTTTTGTTCCTTAAAAGAGAGGGTATCTGATATCGTATTTGTTGTCTTTTAATATAATTTGCGCTGCCTTATGATTTTGCGTGTTTACGATAATCGGAGCGCGAAGATTCATTGTAGAAGCTTGAGGATTGCCTTGCGGAATACTCACGATGTTCAAAGCCATAATGTCATCAGCGTTTTCAGCCTCAAGCAATTTAATATCTTCCTCTGGAATTTCTATATCGTATTCAATATCAAAATAATCCGTAAGGGTAATTGGAAAAGCAAGCTCAGGGTCAGCAACAGATTGCAACCACTTGAAAGGTGAGTTTGGATTATTGTCCACAATGGCAAATTTTTTGAATTTTTCATATCCAATTATAGGCACAACAAAATCAAGCAAAATACTTGTATCAACTTTTATTTCGCCAAATCGAGTAGAATTTATTATCGTGTATTTAATACCTTCAGACACTTCTTATAATCCTCTGCCCTGTCCGTTACCTAAGTCAAAATTTTGCAACAATCCGCTTGTTAAATAACTTTGGAGAGCTCTTTGGTCGAAACCTTGACCGCCAGATGAACCGCGGTTCATAAGCATCGGCAAAAGTTCATAATCCATATTTCCATATCCAGCCATCATTGCATAATTTTGTGGCACTACATTTGCAGGATTGAAACCAATTTTGGCAAGCGTTCTAACTGCGTCCGCTATTTCTTTGTCGCTTGGCATAGCATCTGATGCATCGTTTAAATAATGAAAATCATCGTATTGAATATTGGGTGCTTGACCATTAATCATTTCTTTAACTTGTTGAATGCTTTTCTTTTGTACTTCGGTTTTAGCTTCTGTTGAAATGAAATCACCTGAGCGAATAAATTTGTTCATTTCTTTTGGAGCGCCAAAAGCAGGGAAATCATCACATTGAACTGCGCCTTCTAAGCAAAACAAAGCATTTTCAGCGTATGCCTTAAGTTGAAGATTGTCATTAATGGTTTTAACAGCAGTGTACGCTTGAACAGCTTCTTGTTTTTTGCCTAATTTACAATATGTGTTACCGAGGTAATATTGCGCAAGCGAATCTTTATCATTCGCTTTCACTGCTTCTTGAAAATCATTGTATGCACCAACATAGTTTTGTGCTTTATATTTTTCAATCCCTGAAATTACTTTCGGAGCAACATTATAAGTTTTTATAGCATGTGCAAATGTGAAAGAACTCATAAACAATACTAAAAAAAGTGCAAATATTTTTTTCATATAACCCTCAATATAACAATACTATATTTTATAATATTTCTTGCAAAAAAGGCAAGAAATTAACATAAATATTAACGCATAAACATTGAGTAAACTTTAAAAAGGGAGGAAAGTTTACATCAAAAAGTTGATAATTCGTGACCTTATTTTATAAAATAACTTTACAATATATAATAGCTTAAAGAGGACAGCTATTTTTTATGAAGATAAAAATCAAAGAAACAGCGAAAGCTAAAAAAAATTATAGCCTATATAAACTTGCTCAGGTTCTTGAAATACCACAACAAACCGTGTATTCTTGGGCAAAAGGAAGAACGCAACCTTCTTGGGAAAATTTAGATAGGATTTGCGAAGCGCTTTCGTGCAAAATCGAAGATTTACTCGAAGCGGAACCCATACAACATAAATTAAATTTGAAAACAAAATAGTGCTTGCACGTTTTTAGTGCAAAACTTTAAATCAAAAATTAAATTTTACTTACCAAAAAACAACTTGCGAAGCTTTTGCCAAAAGCTTAATGCACCTTTTCCCGCGAGAAATTCATCATCTTCACGGATAAAGCAATCAGTGTTTTCATCTTCATCGAATTCATTACCCTTGCGCTTTCTTTCGCTAAAAAAATAGCCCAAATTGCCGCCGCCACCGTTGTTTTGCATGCTTTGCGCTTCAAGGATTGTAGGTTGTTTTCTTGGTCCTATGCTATTTACATCAAAAGACATATCAACACCATATTAGTAAAAACCATTATAATTATAACATATATTTTGTAACAATTCTACATGTATAGTATTAAATTTTTGAAATTATTTCGCTTGGGTCAATTTTAAGGCAGTCCAAGCTTTCGCAAGTTATTTGCCTTCTATCCCAAAGGCAAGGTTTTTCGTCGCATTTTGCACCTTTAATAACCTTAAAATTATCTGCATTTGGAATTAATTTTTTATCGTCTGTTGGCCCAAAAATTGCAAAAATATTTTTATTCAGCGCAACCGCAATATGCATTGGAGCAGAATCTGCACAAATAAATGCCGAAGATTTAGAAATAATACTCGCAAGCTCTTGCAAATTCTTTGTTTTTCCATACAAATTATAAAAATTTTTGCTTTCAAAATTACCGATTTGCGAAATTATCTCATCATCATCGGGACCACCCAAAAGCACAACTCGTTTATCTTTGGCAAGTATTCCTTCAATTAACTCGCGCCAAAAAGAAGCTTCGGGACATTTAATCATATTTTTCAAAACGCTCATTTTGCTCACTCCTGGGTGCAGTGCAACAAATTCTCCGGCAAAAGGCATTTCGTAATTCGCATGAAGTGTGATTTGCGGAAGAGCACAAGCCTTATTCGAAACAGGAGCAATCAAATCATGGTACATATTGCCTGCGTATTGTTTTTTATTTAACTCAACGGCTTGTGTGTGCAAAAATGAAGTTTTTGATTTATACCCATATCTTTTTGAAACACCAAACAAAAAACAAAGAACGGCAACTAGAGGAGATGAGCCTGAGGCAATCACAAAATCGTATTTATTTTTTCTCACCTCAAAGATAAGCTTCAAAACATTTAAATATTTTTTAAACCCGCCAGCTTTGATGTCACATTTAATAATATGGTTGATATCATCCGAAAGTGCTTGAATTGATGCACTTCTTGGCTCTAAAATCAAAGTAATTTCAGACTCAGAAAATTCTTCTTTTAAGCTTTTTACAACCGGCAAAAATAAGATTTCATCCCCTATTCCGCCAAAATTCATTAATAAAATATTTTTCATACACAATTTGCCCTTATTTCATTTTCATTTTACAATAAAAAAATGAAAAATTTAACTTTAAATTACACCGCAATTGGCTCTCTTCCTATTTCAGAAAGCAGCGCGCCACTTGATGCTTGCAAAATCGTTTTTGAAAATTTTGACTCAATTCCTTTTTGGGCGCAACTCCCAAATTATTCCCACAATGAGGATATGGTTTTTCAATTTAGCGAAAATATGCCAGGATTCACCGTTGAAGAAGGGAAAATGTTATTCAAAACAGACACCGTTGAATTTAGTGAACAAATCGAAGAATTTTACTTTGACTGGGAAAATATAGTAAATTCAGAAAGCTTGAGTGAATGCGAAGAAATTCTTGATAAATACGCATTGACGGAAGAAAGAAGTTCAACTTTTAAACTATTTTTGGAAAACTTAAAAGGCAAAAATTATAAATATGCAAAAGGCACAATTACTGGTGCTTTCACAACTTCAACCACAATGTGCGGAGAGGATGAAAGGTGTGCATATTACGACGAAATTTTAAGAGATATTATCGTTAAATCTCTCGCTCTTAAAGCTTTATGGCAAATTAAAGAAATTAAAAAAGTATCGCCTGCCACAACGCCCATTATTTTTATGGACGAACCTTCCGTTTCGCAACTTGGCTCATCCGCATTCCTTACGGTAAATGATGACGAAATTCTTGATATGTTCAATGAAATCGCAACACTCATCAAAAAATTCGGAGGGCTTGCAGGAATCCACTGTTGCGGAAAATCAAATTGGGAAATTCCAATTAACGCAAAATGCGATATTTTAAACTTTGATGCATATCTTTACACACAAAGCATGGCAATTTATCACGAAAAAATCTCAAAATTCTTAGACGAAGGCGGGTTTTTGGCGTTTGGCATTGTGCCCACTTTTGATGACAAATTAATCCAAGAATTAACCGAAGAAGATTTGCTTGAAAAATTCGAGCAATCCGTTGAATGCTTTGTAAAAAAAGGTATTTCAAAAGAAAAAATATTAAAACAATGCTTCATAACTCCTGCTTGCGGTTGTGGTTCCTTAACTTTAGACGGCGCGCTTGCAGTTATCAGGCACACAAAAAATTTATCTAAAAATCTTAAAGAAAAATATAAGGAAATTTTATGACCTCAACACTCGCTCTAATCGGAAAAAGTGGAAGCGGAAAAACGACACTCACAAAAGCATTTTGCGATATAATCAAAAAACATCACCCGCAAAGTTCGATTTTGCTTGTAGATAACGATTTGACTTGCGAACTTGCAGGTCGTTTCGGGCTTAAAACTCATTCAACAATTTATGGAATAAGAAGCGGAAAACACGAATACAAAACAGGTATCCCTGAAGGAATGAGCAAGCAGGAATTTATCGAATGGGCCCTTGAAGATATCATTTTAAATGTTGATGAAAATGTTGATTTAATTGTTTCTTGGCTCGTTCCTTCAAAAGATTGCAGATGCCCGATAACATACCAAATGCAAACAGCTTTGCAAAAGCTTCTCTCTGGCTATGATTTTGTTATTTTTGACTGCGAATTTGATTTGAAATATCTAAACCAACTTGTAGATTTCCCTATAGATTCAGCTCTCATTGTAACCAATGATAATATTGAATCTTTGCACCTTGCAGATGAAATCTATGAATTTTCAAAAAAATATGCAACAGAAGGACAACTCTCAGTTATTTTAAACAAAACAACAAGTTCCAAAACTCAAGCATCACTTGAGCAAATTCAAGGACAAGGGCTTGATTTTGTAGGCTTTATTGAAAATCTTGAAACATACGAAGCAATACTTGAGGGCGCAGAAAATATTTATCCTCGCTTGAATTTACCTCAATAAATTACATATCGCGCAATTTATCAATAATTTCATCTTCAAACCCCTTGATAACAGAAGGTTTTTTGTTGAAATTCATAATAATCACACTGAACACAAGGTCTTTTTCTTTGTATGTTTGAATATAACCGGTAAGCGAGCTAACGCCATTCAGCGTGCCCGTTTTTGCCCAAAGCACACCACGCAGGTGGCGGAGTCTTTTTGAAAGCGTCCCCACATCGGGAGTTGCCATATAATTCCTTAAAGGAGCAAATTTATCAATATAAATCAGGGCATCTGAAAGCCAAGAAGTTGTTGCAAGGTTATATCTTGAAAGCCCGCTTCCGTCAACAATTTTGATATCAGACATATCAAAGCCTGTTTTTTCATAAAAATCATAAAACATTTTGATACCGTCAGCAGTTGTTGCGGGTTTTGGGCTTTGAGTATATTTTCCTCCGGCAACTTTAAACAAAACTTCTGCCGAATAATTATCGCTGTTTTGCAAAATTCTTTTCGCAACGGATTCTATGCTATGTCCGACACTTGCCACTTCAAGTGCACCGGAAGGAGTTTTTGCAAAGTAAAATTGATCATTATAATCAATTTTTTCTTTTTCCAGCGCGGAATTTAAATTAGCAATAAAATAGAACTTTGGATTATCAACAGGAATTGTTATCTCTTTATCTCCTGAAATGCCGCCGGATAAAAGAAATATCGGACTATCTTCATCAATTTTTTGAATTTTGAACGGCTCTGATGAACCTACCTCTAAATTATTAATGAAAGCGAATTTCACAAAATCATTTTGCAAAATCGAAGGGGTCTTCTCACCCTTTCTTATAACGAACTGAACTTTCACTTTATTTCCGTTCACAATATACGGGCTAACCATTGGAGAATAAGGGTAAATATCGTCACTTCCCCACCCTTCCGGATATGCAACTTTGTCAATTATCGTGTCGTCAATATAAATTTTGTTAATTTTGCCTACTACTTTGTTATTTTTGAAATCGGAAACCAATTTTCTCAAATCAGCAGAGGTCAAAAGCGGGTCTGCTCCAAGCTTTACATAATAATTGTTGTTATATTTATAAATTTTTGTTGCAAATTCGTAATCTCCACCAAGTGTTGCTAAGGCAGGCGCAAAAGTAACAACCTTTAAACTTGACGCAGGGTGCAAATATTTTTTCTCATCTTTTGCATAAATTTCTTTGCCGGAATCAAGTCTTCTGACCGAAACAGAAACAATTGAATTTTCGTCCAAATTCATTTTTTTGATTGTTTTTTTAAGGCTTGCGCCGTACGCCTGAATATTCAGCATAAAAACAATTACAAGAAAAATTCTCAATATATTCTTCATTTTATATCTCCGGATTTTAAAACCTTAGTTTCTTTCTTAATTTCTTTTCTGTTTAGTGCGTGGTTTACTTTTTCTCTTGTGCGATTTACAAAATCAGTGTCCACGGAATTTAAAATATAGCCTTCATTATCACTCAAAGATGAAATAATTTCTCCGTATGGATTAATAAAAAGCGAATTTCCGCCATATTCAACTCTAGGGCCCGCACCACATAAATTAACCCCTGCAAAATAAGCCTGTCCTTCAAGTGCACGAGCAGAAGCAAGAGTAGCATAGTCTTTAATTCGAACTTTTGGCCAAGCGGACATATTAACAATCAAATCCGCACTGTTCATATAAACATCAAAAAGCTTTGGAAATCTTAAATCATAGCAAACACTAAGTGCTATCTTAAGCCCGTCTAAATCAAAAATACAAGGTTCATCTCCCGAATTTAAAACTTTATCTTCCATATCAAAAGTGAAAAGATGTACTTTATCATAAAATCCAAGAAACTCACCTGAGCCTGATATTATGGGACAAGAATTGCGAAATTCACCTTCGATTTTTCGCACCATTGTACCGCCTATAATTGCAATATTGTTTTCGCGCGCAAAATTCTTCAAAAAACTTACTGTCTTGCCGTTTTCATCTTCTGCGAATTCTCTAAATTTTTCTGGCTCCCAGCCCAAAGTCCAAAATTCAGGCAGAATAATCAAATCTGCTTTACGACCTGAATTTTTGAAATCAGCAAAAATTTTTTTCAAACCCTCAAAATTCAAATCAGGTTCGCAAGAAACAGGGTTTATTTGAATTTGAAGAATATTTTTTTTCAAATTTTCACCTTATAGTTCGTCCGGAGAAACAATTTTTCCGGCAACTGCGCTCGCCGCAGCAATTGCTGGGCTCGCTAAATAAATTTCACTCTCGGTATGCCCCATTCTTCCAACAAAATTCCTGTTTGTTGTTGAAATTGCTTTTTCACCACGAGCCAAAATTCCCATATGTCCGCCAAGGCAAGGTCCACAAGTCGGTGTCGAAACAACACCACCTGCTTGAACAATTGTTTGCACATAACCCTTCTCAATTGCATCCAAGTAAATTTGTTGCGTGCCAGGGATAACAATTAATCTAACATCAGGGTGCACTTGTCTGCCTTCTAAAATTTCAGCCGTTACAGCCAAATCTTCAAGTCTGCCGTTTGTGCAACTTCCAATCACTGATTGCTGAATTTTAACTTCTCCAACTTGACTGATTGGTTTTGTGTTTTCAGGCAGATGCGGGAATGCAACCGTCGGTTCAATATCTTCCACATTATATTTAATTACTCTTTCGTAATTTGCGCCTTCATCGCTTGTATAGTAAACAGGCTCACGCATAGCGCGACCTTTTAAATATTCTTTTGTAATTTCGTCAGGAACAATAATGCCTGATTTAGCACCTGCTTCAATTGCCATATTGCAAATTGTAAGCCTTCCGTCCATAGACATTTCTGAAATCGCACTTCCTGATATTTCAAGTGTTTTATATAGCGCACCGTCAACTCCAATATCGCCAATCAAGTGCAAAATCAAATCTTTGCCCGAAACCCATTTGTTTAATTTGCCGTTAAATTCAACCTTAATAGTTGAAGGCACTTTGAACCAAGTTTCGCCAGATGCCATAGCGCAAGCAAGATCAGTTGAGCCCACGCCCGTTGAAAATGCGCCTAGAGCACCGTAAGTGCAAGTGTGCGAATCCGCACCAATAATTAAATCGCCAGCAACTACAACTCCTTTTTCAGGCAAAAGCGCATGTTCAATTCCCATTCTGCCAACTTCAAAATAATTTTTGATATTATGTTTTTTTGAAAATTCACGGACAATTTTCGCTTGTTCTGCTGATTTAATGTCTTTATTTGGAACAAAATGGTCCGGCACAAACACAACTCTTTCGTTGTCAAACACTGTTTCAACACCAATTTTTTCAAATTCTTTAATCGAAACAGGTGCCGTAATATCATTTGCAAGAGTGATGTCAACTTTTGCGGTTATTAAATCACCCGCAGCCACATAATCCTTACCCGCATGAGAAGCAAAGATTTTCTCTGTTATAGTCATTGGTTTTGTCATTAGTTTTTCCTTATTTTTCAGCTTGTTTTTTCTTAACTTCAAGCATCGCATTATGCGCAATTAAATATGCACCGCATTTTTTTAAATTTGCCATATACCATGCGCATTCTTCTTGAATGCAAACCATCGGGCTGTCAGAGCCAATTGAAAGTAAAGGGCATACAGGAATTTTACTGTTTTTCATATTTTACTCCTTGTTTTATAAGATTGCAGTGATGTTCATCAAATTTTCTTTCGTAATCTTTATAAATTTTGCATCTGTTAATCACTTCATCAAAATCAATTAAATGTGCATCAAAGTCAGGTCCATCCACGCAAGCAAATTTAACTTCCCCGCCAACAGTTACACGACATGCACCGCACATTCCGGTTCCATCCACCATAATTGGGTTCATGCTTGCTTCAGTTTTAATACCATAAGGACGGGTAAGTTCCGCAACCGCTCTCATCATAGGCATAGGACCAACCGCAATTACATAATCAACTTTTTCAGCTTTAATAATTTCTTCTAAAACTTGGGTAGTGAAGCCTTTTGTACCGTATGAACCGTCATCGGTTGTAATGTGAAGCTCACTTGAAGCATCTTTCATTTTATCTTCCCAGAAAAGAAGTTTTTTCTCACGCGCGCCCATAATCATATGAACTTTATTCCCTGCCTCTTTAAACGCTTTCGCAATCAAATAACAAGGAGCCGCGCCATAACCGCCTGCAACGCATGCCACTGTGCCATATTTTTCAATGTGTGTCGGAACACCTAAAGGACCAACAATGTCATAAATTGAATCGCCAACATTTAATGAAGCGAGTTTTTTGGTTGTGTGACCAACTGCCATATAAACAACAGTTAAAATTGCGTTTTCTCTGTCATAATCTGCAATTGTAAGCGGTATTCTTTCTGAATTTTCATCAGTTCTTAAAATAATAAATTGCCCTGCTTTGGCATTTTTTGTAATGAAAGGCGCATGAACTTTAATTTCGTATTGATTAGTGCACAATTCATTTTTATATAAAATTTCGTAACTCATATTTCCCTCTTCTATTCTATATTGATTAATTATACACTAAAATCATTTTATGTTATACTCAAACTCATGAAAAAAATAATTCTTTTACTTTTTTTATTTTTTGCTCAAGTTTTTATGGCATTGCAAGCAGAAGCTCGAGAAATTAAATTTGCAGTGTTATCTGATACAAACATTTCATTATCCAAACATGTAATAAATGATAGCGGGCTCACAAGCTCAATAAATTACTTACAAAAAGCCGTTAAAGAATTAAACCGCTCGGAAAATAATTTTGTAATTTTTGCAGGAAATGCAATTGCGAATCCCGATAAAGGTAATCTTGTAATTTTTTCAAAAATCATAGGCAAATTAAGAAAACCAAAGTATGTAATTATTGGAAATCAAGACGTTTCCCAAGTTTCAGATTTGGATAAAAAAGAGTTTTTTAGAATCTCGAATATATTTTCACGCAACAGAATAAGAAAAGTACCTTGCACGAAAAGAAGAGGCAATGATTTCGTATTTGTTTATATGGACGGAATAAACCAGTTTATTCCTGGTTATGCCGGAAAATTTACAGAAAGCGATTTGCTTTGGCTTGAGAATACATTGAAAAAATATAAAAACAAAAAAGTTGTTATCATCCAGCATTTCCCGCTTGTCACAAACCAACAAACAAACGGCTTTAACACAATAAATGTTGATAATTACATAAAAATCTTATCTAAATACAACAATGTTTTTGCAATTATCTCAGGACATGCAAAAGTGGACGAAGAAATATTCAAAGACGGAATTTACCACATTAGCGTACCTTCCCTTGCAGATAGTAAAGAGTATAAAGAATTTATAATTGATTACACAAAAAATAGATATGTTTTAAAATCAAAAATCAAAACGGTTGATTAAGGATTGCGCTTAAAATATGAAAAAAGATTTGCAAAACGAATTTTTATCAACAATAACTCACGAAATAAGAACACCCTTAACAAGCATCAAAGGGTTTTCTCAGACTCTGCAAGATAATTGGGATAAAATTAACGACGAGCAAAAAAAGAAATTTATAAAAATCATTGAAGAACAATCCGAAAGACTGATAAAACTAATCGAAAACGTGCTCAACGTTGCAAAAATTGACTCTGACGGCGAAAATATCGTACTCAAAAAAGTTAATTTAAACCAAGTTGTAAAAAAAGCCATTGAACTTACAAAAATAAATCATAAAGGGCACTTTTTTGAAACAAATTTTACTGGCAGAGAACTTCTAACCCTTGCAGACACTGATTTTTGCGAACAAATCTTATTAAACATTTTGGAAAACGCCTGCAAATATTCTCCAAAAAACTCAACTGTTAAAATTTCAACAGGCACAAAAGAAAACAATGTTTTTGTTGAAATAGCAGATCAAGGCGAAGGAATAGAAAAAAAACAACTGCCAAAAATTTTTGACAAATTTTACCGTGCAGATAATTATCTCACGTCTAAAACACAAGGAAGCGGGCTCGGGCTTTATATCGCACAAAATTTGGCGCAGAAAATGAACGGAAAAATCGAAGTAAAAAGCCCCGCAGAAAATGGCACCGGAACATCGTTTGCGCTATATTTACCGCTTTTTGAAATAGAAGATTTCACAAGGAGGGATATGTGATGTACAGCACTACTTGCCTTATTGTTTCAAAAAGAAAAGAGCTCTCCGTAAAACACAGAAAAATAATCGAAAATATGGGGCATAATGTCATTATAACCCACGCGCTCGATAAAATGTTCGAAGAAATAAAATTCGTTGAACCTGAGGTTATTTTTCTCTCTGACACAATTTGCGAAAATTTTACGGAACTTATAAAACAAATAAAAATTTTAACCTATAATTACTCACCGGTAATTATAGCAATATCTAAGTCTTCAAACCTTGAGGACAAACTCGAAATTCTGGAGCACGGCGCAGATGAGTGTTTCGGGGAAGAAACAACTTCGCAAGAATTTAAAGCAAGATTAAATGCGCACATAAGAAGATATATCGAAAACTCCATAAACCACTCTACTGGGCTTATCGGGGAAAAACTGGGTTTGAAAAATTTAAGAAGAATAATTAAAAAGCAACCTTATTCTTCAGTTATTAAAATTGAAATTGAAAATTTCTCGCCATATAAAGAAATCTACGGAGAAATCGCCCACGGAAAAGTTATGCAAACCATTGGCGCACTTGTAAATTCAACATTTAGCACGGAGGATTTTATCTCGCACCTTCAAAACGATAGCTTCGTTTTAATCACAAACCCTATGAAAGCGGAAAAAATCGCGTCATTCCTTACTTTTGCGTTTGACAATATGATTGACAAGTTTTACTCAAAACAAGACTTCGAAAACAAATTCATAAAATATTTTTCAGACGGAATGCCTGAGTGCAAAATTCCTTTAATGAAATTAAATATCGGCATTGTAAACCTTGAAAGCTCAAGTGCGAAAAGTGAAAAAGAAATTCTTGCAACATTAAACGAGCTTGTTAAAATTTGCGCTATGTCAAAAAATTCAACATATATAATCGATAGAACAAAACTTCGAGGCGAAACCGCAAAATCCAAACTCAAAAACAAAATTTTAATATATGAACCGGATGACGCGCTTTCTTATCTCATTCAAGCAGGCTGCGAGCTTAAATCATTGGAAGGAAAAACCATTCAAAATTTAAACGAAATTTCAGAAATCTTAAAAAATTTCGACCCGAATATTGTAATTTTCGATTTTGAAGACAAGGGCAAAAAACAAAAATTTGCTGAAATTGTACAAAAAATCAAAACTCACAATTCAGAGATAAAAATTATTTTTACATCAGCCGAAAGAAAAAAAACCGAAGTTTTTACATCAGGCGCAGACCTTTATCTCCCTAAACCATACGAAATTAAAACCCTCTTTAATTGGGTGGATAAATTTTTAAAATAATTGTTACAAAATTTAATGTTTTATTCACACTAAATAAAATTTTTCATGCCCGAACATGCCCAAAATTCGCATGTATTTCATGAAAATAAAATTTTTACAACCAATAGACGGTTTTTTGAAAATATTTGTTAACATTTTATTAAAAAAGTGTTAAAATACACTTGTGATAGATAGTTAGAAGTATCGGTTGAAAATTCCTTTTTTTATTGTGCACGAAGGGTTTCAGACGTATTTCAAAAAAAGAAAGCCTAAAAGTTAGCAAAAATAATTGTATTTTTGTAACAATTTATGAATTTTTACAGAAAAATAGTTACTTTGATAACTTTGTGGGAACAAGTAAGTTTATATGGTGTGAAATCATATAGAATCAGTGGTTCTGGGCAAAGATAGTTAATGTATAATAATCCATTTTCAATTAAATCTTCAGGTTATTCAGCAAGCGGATTTTCTGCGCTTGCCAATGCCTATGCAAGAATTAACACCAAAAAACAATTGTTCAGTGCCATAAGCAACGGTAATTTTAATTTTGGCGGAGGTTCAGCAGAAGAACTTTTGGCACAACTTGCCGCGTACATGCAAAATCAAATGGGCAACAACGCTGCAAGCAGCTTATTATCAAGCAAATTAAGCTCTTCTGGCGGCTCTAATATGAGCATGAAAGATTTTGAAAATCTTGTTAATCAACTTCTTGAAAATGAAGATTTATACAAAGAGCTAGAAAAAGTTGGCTATGGGCTGGATAACCCTACTATCACAGATATCACAAACAAATTTATTGACAGCGTCGGAGGTCCTTCAAGTGCTCTGTACAAAAACTTAGCAGAATATATGACTCGCCTCCAACAAGCAGCATCTTTGCTTAATACTGCAAGCGCAGCACTTAGCGCAAAAGATAACACAGCAAGTATGCTCAGCACCATAGAAACGTTGACAGAAACAATCAACAACCTATCACCTGATAGCGATAGGGCAAAAATTCAAAAAGACATTAATGACTTAATTAAACAACTTTTCGAAACTAAAAACGAAACCACAGGTATCTTTGGCGATAAAATTTTTGGCGAAACAGATACTACAATCAAAATTACAACAGGTACAGAAAACATTAACTATAACCAAGAAGATTTCGCAAACGCGCAAACCCAAATCACAACTCCATTTGGCACTTCAGGAATGACTGTTCTGCAAGCGCAGCAAGCAGGCTACACGGTTGTCAGAAGCACGGATGAATTTTTAGATGTCATCAACAAAGCAGAAGAAAAAGCTGCTAAAGACGGCACTACAATTGACACCAAAATTATGCTTTTTGCAGATATTGACCTATCAGGCAAAAATTTTGACGGAATAGGTAAATACACAACCTCTGAAACTGTTGATGGGGAAACCGTAACCACAATCAAAACCATCGCCTTCACAGGTATTCTAGACGGTAATGGCTACTCTATCAAAAACTTAGAACTCAACGCCGCAGGCGAAGCTAACGTTGGTCTTATTGCAAAAACAGATTCTAAAGAAGTAACCGAAAAAGATTCTGAAGGCAACGACGTAGTTAAAACAGTCAACGCTGAAGTTAAAAATCTAACCTTGGAAAACGTAAAAGTAACGGGCGGAGATTACACAGGCGCACTCATCGGCTCTGCAAGCAACACAAATATTTCAAACATCACAATTAAAGATACTACACAAGAACAAAACGCAAACCAAATTATAGGTGAAAATTGTGTTGGCGGGCTTGTGGGCAACCTCGAAAATTCAACCGTTAACAAAGTGAACGCAATTTTAAACGTAACTGCAGCAAACAACAACACAGGCGGAATAGCAGGCGTTGCATCAGATTCAAGCTTTGAAAACGTTTCTGTTGCAGGAACACTTACAACAAATTCTAAAACAGACGAAGACGACGCCTTCATTGCAGACGCTATCTCTGAAAGTCAAAAAATCGGCGTTGGCGGGCTTGTTGGTCTTATGTCAGGAAGCTCAGATAAAGCTTATATCAAAAATTCATACGCAAATGTTGATATCACAAGAAACGGCGAAGTTACAGTTTCAGGCAAAAATTATTTCGAAGGCACAGGCGGGCTTGTGGGCATTGCAATGGGCACATCCGCTGAAAATTCCGAAGTTCAAATTTTAAATTCATACTCAACAGGCTCAGTTGCAAACGCAATTAAATACACGGGTGACACCAGCGATTACTTCGCAGGACACTCAGCAACAGCTGGTCTTATAGGCTATGGTTATGAGCTAATCGTTGAAAATTCCTATGCAAAAGGCGATGTTTTCGGTGGCTTCGCAACAGAAGAGCAAATTGACAAAAACGGCACTCAAAACTCCGCAGGCGGTTTAATCGGCGTTTTAGAAACAGGCAATGTTATAGCTTCATACGCAACAGGCGACATAAATACAAACGGCAACTATGCAGGCGGTTTTATCGGCCTTGCATCAGGCGAAGTAACGGTTGACAGCTCTTTTGCAAAAGGCGATGTTATAGCAGGTAAAAAGAGTATTTCAGGCGGTTTTATAGGCTCAACCGCAGGAACAGCGGAGATTACAGGGCTTGGCATAGAATTATCAGATATAACAGATAAAGAATTTGTTGAAGTGTCTGATGTAGCAAGCCTTCAAGCAGCCCTTGCAAATAATCAAAATATAATCTTAACGGATAACATTAGCCTTGCAGATGTTGAAAATTGGAACATTGAATCATATACAGGCACACTGGACGGTAACAATTTCACAATCTCAGACTTAACAAACTCTGAAGGCTTAATTGAAAACGCAAACGGTGCAACAATTAAAAACTTAACTATTGAAAACTTCACAATCACAGGTAATGACAGTAACACAGGTGCACTTGCAAGTTGTGCAAATGGCACCATGATAGATAACGTAACAGTAACAGGAAGCAGAATTTCATCAGCATACTCAAGCACAGGTGGGCTTGCAGGTAACATATGTAACACAATTATTACAGATTCTAAAATAGAAGAAAGCAGAGTAGAGCAAACAGGAACAGCAATCTCCACGGGTGGACTTGTTGGTTCAACAAATAATAGCACGATATCAAATAGCACATCGTCTGCGAACATAATTGGCGCACAATACTCAGGCGGACTTGTTGGTCGGACAACAAGTTCATATATTTCAAATTCAAGCGCGACGGGTGAGGTTTCAGGCTCATCCAGCACTGGTGGGCTTGTTGGATACCAAGAATTCGGCGATATTTCAACTTCATTTGCAACAGGCTCAGTTTCGGGCACAGAAAAAACAGGTGGGCTTGTTGGATACCAAGTATCAGGAAGTATCACAAGTTCTTACGCAGAAGGAGCGGTCACTGCCACATCAAGCTATTCAGGCGGGCTTGTTGGATACCAAGAAAACGGCAATATTTCAAATTCATATTCAAAAGGAAATGTAACGGGTGGGCCCTATGTAGCAAGCTTTATTGGTTATAGCAATTATGGAAATATGAATGATTGCTGTGCCCTTGGAACAGTTACAAGCACATCAGGAAGTGCTACTTATGGCTTCGCGGGTGGCTACAATGTCGAATATAACAATTGTTACTATAATGCGGATTGTGAAAATTCCTACTCATACGGTGTTTTAGGCGCATCAAGCGATATGGTTCAAAACCATATTAATTCAATTGACGCAATAATTACAGCAAGCAAAACTCAACAATCAGATGAACTTATTGAAGTTTATAATGCAGACCAGCTTTTTGAAGCACTAAGCAATAATCAGAATGTAAAATTAATGGACAACATTGATTTATCCGATTGGACAACAAGCATTGCGTCATATTCAGGATCACTTGACGGCAACGGATTCACAATTTCTAATCTTGGCAAAACAAACACAATAAACGAAGGTTTATTTGAAAACGCAAACGATGCAACAATTACAAATTTAACAATTAAAGATTTCACAATCACAGCTAATGATAGCTACACTGGTGCACTTGCAAGTAAAGCAGAAGACACAACCATAAATGGTGTTAAAGCAGAGAATATAACAATTAATTCAAGCTACGCATACACTGGCGGGCTTGTTGGCTACAATTCCGGCAGCATTACAAGTTCAAGCGTTTCGGGCACAGTTTCAAGCACAGCAAGTTACACAGGTGGGCTTGTCGGTCAAAACAATGGCACAATAAAATACTCTTCATCCTCGGCAGATGTAATAGGCACCGTGGGCAGTGGTCAACAAGATACAGGTGGGCTTGTTGGTCAAAACAATGGCACAATTTCATATTCATCTGCTAAAGGTAACGTAACAGGTCATGAAGACACTGGCGGTTTTGTTGGTCAAAACAGTGGTACAATTTCAAATTCATATTCAACAGGCAATGTCAATGGTAACAGTTATGCGGGTGGCTTTACAGGGTGGCACTGCGGTGGCTCTATTGATAATTCTTATTCGCTTGGCACTGTTAGCGCTAACGGCAGCGTAAACGGCTTTGTCACAGGCAGCGCAACTGTTACAAACAGCTACTATAACTCAACTACATCTGATAGTTCTAATGCAACAAAAACAACTGTGGAAACAGTACAAGCGGGTATCAACACCATAGACGAAGCAATTGCAAACCCAGTTTCTGACCCTGCTGCTACAGTTGAAATTATAGAAGTCGATGAAGCGCAAGAACTTTATAATGCGCTAAAAAATAATCAAAACATTATTTTAACCGGTGATATAAGCCTCGCAGAATATGCAAACAATTGGGATGTTACAACATACACCGGAATTTTGGATGGCAACGGTTTCACAATTTCCGATTTAACAAATACTGAAGGTTTAATTGAAAACGCAAACAACGCAACAATTAAAGATTTAACACTTAATAACTTCACAATTACAGGTGATGACTACAACACTGGCGCT
>JAFVOZ010000021.1 GCA_017505585.1 bacterium | reverse complement strand
ATTTGTGAGTATGCTTGATATTATTAAAAACTGGCTCGAAACAAAAGGCATTAAGCATGAATATCTTTCGGGTAAAACAAAAGATAGGCAAAAGGTTGTTGAAAACTTTAATAATGACCCAACAATTCCGATTTTCTTAATTTCACTAAAAGCGGGCGGCACAGGACTTAACCTTACGGGTGCTGATTATGTTATTCATTACGACCCGTGGTGGAACCCTGCAGCTGAAGACCAAGCAACAGACCGTGCTTACCGTATCGGACAAACGAAAAAAGTTAACGTATATAGGCTTATTACAAAAGGAACGGTTGAAGAAAAAATTCAAAGGCTTAAATCCAAAAAACGTTCGCTTGTTGATAGCGTGATTTCAATTGATAGAAATATCATCAAATCTCTTACATATGATGATATTAAAGATATTTTCTCAATTGATTAAAGCAATAAAAAACCCACCGAAAAGGCGGGTTTTTTAATTATTGATTTTAGTTTTACATTACAACTTTATCTAAACCTTCAGGAGTATCAACATTTCTTTTTAATTTGAGAGCAGTTTTAAGTGCTAACATTTGGAAGATTGTGATAAGAGCTAAAACCTTGAATATCATGGTTTTGAATTTAGGGAATGTGATTTCGTAATCTTTTTCCATATAACCTTTATAGTCTGTGATAACAATTGTTTTTGGATTGTATTTTGTTTTAATTTTATCAAGACTTTTCTTTTCAAACGGATTAATGTCATCTGTGAAGATTTCAATAATCGCATTTTTTTGAGTAAGAAGTGCCATGTGACCGTGCATAAATTCGCCAAGGGCGTATGCGTTTGCGTCAATAAATGTAGTTTCTTTTGTTTTTAATGCACATTCTCTTGCTGCTGCATAGTAGTAATCATAACCAACAATTGGAAGCGATTTTTGTTTCGCAAGGAAGTTTGCAGCTGTTTCAAATTGTTTTGGGTTAGCTATAATATCTTCAATCGCGCTCGGCAATTTTTCAATACCTTCAATGTGGCTTGATATATCAATTGATTTTGATTGAGCAAGTTTAAGTGCGCATAACCAAGCTCCAAAAACACAAGCTGTGAATGATTTTGTTGCAGCAATGGATGCTTCCTTGCCTGCTTCGACATTTAAGTATGTATCTGCAAGAGTGTTCATTTTGCATTCTTCTGTGTTTGTGAGAGCGAATGTCATACCACCAGCTTTTTTCACTGTTTCAAGGGCGGTTGAAGTGTCAAATGTTTCCCCTGATTGAGAGATAAAGAAATATAGAGTATCTTTATCTATTCTTTGGTTTCTGTTTGATAAAAATTCGCTTGAAAATTCGCAACTTGAATCACACTCTGCTATATCTCTAAAGAATTTTTCAGCAATGCCTGCGCAGTTGTGTGAAGAACCGCTTGCAACAAATTTAATTCTTGAGAATTTTGAAGGGAAGTTAACTGTGATGCAGTAATTTACAATATATTTAGAAATTAAATTTCCGAGAACTTGCCCCACTTCGTTAATTTCTTGTTCCATTAATGTTTTCATAATTCTATACCTATACGCTATTTACGAATTGAATTATAATACTAAGTATGAAAAAAAGTAAAGAAGAAAATTGTATAAATTCAGCTTATATCCACGTGCCGTTTTGCCTGAAAAAGTGCGCCTATTGCTCGTTTTTGTCTTTTGAAAAAAAAATGGTTCCTAAAAAATATTTATATGTTCTTAATATGGAGATAAACAAGAAGTATAACGGTGAAAAACTCAAAACCCTTTATTTTGGCGGTGGAACGCCTTCAATTTTGTCTATTTCACAGGTTGCAACAATTCTTAAAAATTTTAATTTTGAAAAAGACGCAGAAATTACATTTGAGGTTAACCCAAAAACTGTTGATTTGGCTTATTTGACTGAGCTTAGGATGCTCGGCGTTAATAGGTTGAGCATTGGTGTGCAATCTTTTAATGATGAAATTTTATCTAAAATCAAGCGTATGCATAATTCCGCTTGTGCGCTTGATACAATTAAAATGGCACATAAGGCAGGGTTTGACAACATTTCAATTGACCTTATGTATGGGCTTCCTGCGCAAACTATGAAAATTTGGGCCGAAACTTTGAATGTTGCAAATAATTTGCCTGTTCAGCACATTTCGCTCTATGGACTTAAAATTGATTCAGGTTCAAAGTTTTATAACAATATGCCTAAAAACTTGCCAACGCTTGATGAACAAGCTGATATGTACGAGCTGGCAATTGAAAAATTAACAAAATTCAAGCAATATGAAATATCGAATTTTGCGATATCTGAAGATTTTCAAGGCAAGCATAATTTGAATTACTGGAATCTTGGTAAATATTATGCTTTTGGGCTTGGTGCAAGCGGTTTTTCAGAGCTTGGGAGATATCAAAACCAACAAAGTCTTGATGTATATTGCAAGCTTGATTTTGAATCTGAATATGAAGAATTTGAAAGCCCTGAAGAAGAAAAAGAAGTCAGACTCAATGAAGCAGTAATGCTTGCTTTTCGCTTGGTTTCAGGTGTTGATAAAGCACTTATAAATGCCAAGTTTAACATAGATTTTGACAGAAAATATGCAAAACCTTTAAAAAAATATCTTGAAACGGGGCACATTAAAGAAACTAAAAAGGGCTATGCTTTTACTACAAAAGGGTTTTTGCTTTCAAATAATATTCTCTCGGAATTTATTTAGTACAGGTCGTAAAGTCCTTCTTCTCGAACAGTGTCAATAAAAGCTGATGTAAGTTCGGAACTGTATTTTGTGCCTTCGCATTTTTTGATTTCTTCAATAGCTTCGCTTGGGCTTAATGCTTGCCTGTATGGTCTTTCGGAAAGCATAGCGTAGAAGCTGTCTACAATTAAAATAATTTGCGAAGTTATAGGAATGTCTTCGCCTTTTAAATTAAATGGGTAGCCTGAGCCGTCCCAGTTTTCGTGGTGCTGTTCGATAATTGGGATAATGTCTGAAATGGTTGATATTGGCTTTAAAATTTCTTGTGCCGCAATTATAGGATGAGTTGTGATTATGGTTCTTTCTTCCTTTGTTAATTCGCCTTTTTTGTTCAAAAGTTCTTGAGGAAGTGCCATTGTTCCGATGTCGTATAACAAAATTGCAACTTTTAGTTTGTCGACATCTGCTTTAACAAGCCCTAGTTTTTTCGCGATTGAAGTTGCAAGGTTTAATTTATCTTGCATAGTGCCTTTTTGGTAGTGCATTTTGCCGAATGAATAAATTGTGTCTGCAACTTTGAACAAAATATCTTTTGTTGAAGTGCTGCCTGCTTTCGTGCTTTTGGATTTGAGTTTTGTTGTGAGTTTTTTAGCAATATTTTCATCAAACGGAATTCTGTGTTTTTCAAGAATTTCAACAAATGCTTCAACTGCGATTTCTTGCCAGGAAATTTCGCTTGTTGATTGGGCAAGTTTAACTTGATTGCGTCCGTTATGTTTTGCAAAATAGGTTGCTCTGTCTGCTATTTCAATTAATTCGTCAATATCTGCCGTATGCTCGATAAATGTTGCAACACCAATACTTGCTGTGATGTGCCCCGGACCTTCGACAGGAGTTTCTTCAATTGTTTTCCGAAGTCTTTCAGCTGCAATCATACCACCTGCAGCATCAATCCCCGGAAGAATGATGCTAAATTCTTCGCCACCAACGCGGGAAGGGATATCGATTGAGCGAGCATTGTCGCTTATTGCTTTTGAAATTGCAACGATTGCTTTATCGCCTGTTGTGTGCCCGTACGTGTCATTGATTTGTTTGAGATGGTCAAGGTCAAGCGAAATCAATGTGAAAGGCTGTTTTAAGCGAAGCGCACGAGATGCCTCTCTTGAAATTGCATCTTCGTAAAATCTTCTGTTGAATAGCCCTGTAAGAGCATCTGTTACAGCTTGTTTTTTAACCGTATCAAATAAGTTGGAAATTGTTATTGCAAGTTCAATTTGCCTGCCGAAGATGTTGAGCAGATTTAGCTCGTTTTCCATAGGTTCAGGCCTTGGAGAAAACACCATTAAACTGCCGTAAAGCTCTTTTGAACTGTACAGCGGTCTTGCAATAAAACATTTTGTTTTAGTGTATTTTTTAATATCCTGAACAGCTGAAGGGGTGATTCCGGGGAAAACTTCTTCAATAATATTTTCGAATTTATAAATTCGACTGCCTCTTGTGCCGTTGATTATATGACTTAACTCGCCTGCAGGGTTGATTAATATTTTTTTAGAATAAAAAGGTTCATCTAAAAAATTATCCAACTGTTCTGAAAACTCATTGTGCAAGAATGTTTTATATGCGAAAAAATCTCCGTCTTCGTCTTTTTGTTTTTGTAAAATGCAACTGTAAACGTAGCCGAATTCATCCTGTAAACTTTGAACAATTGCTTCAAGTACACTGCTTAAAGGTTTTGAGGAATTCATCATATCCCAAACGT
>JAFVOZ010000020.1 GCA_017505585.1 bacterium | reverse complement strand
GATGTCATTGAGTATATTATCTCCCGTGCTGAATTTTTTGCTAAAAACCCTTACGCGGTTTCCTTGGAGCATAAAAAACTTGCATTTATGTTTTTTGAAAATTCAACAAGGACGAGATTTTCGTTTGAAGTTGCGGCAAAAAATTTAAAAATGGATGTTTTTCATTTTGACGGGAATGTTTCATCTTTAAGCAAGGGTGAGAGCTTTGTCGATACTCTAAATAATCTTGAGGTACTTGGAATTGACGGCGTAATTTTAAGAAATAAAACTTCTGATTTAATAGAATCGTGCGCTCAAAATTCTAATATGTCGTTTATTAATGCTGGCTCGGGGTCTGATTTTCACCCGACTCAAGCCCTGCTTGATTATTACACGATGAAAAAATATTTAGGCACGGTCGAAGGTAGAAAAATAGTTATTATTGGCGACATCTTGCATTCCCGTGTTGCAAAATCAAATATTGCACTTTTGGGTAAACTCGGGGCAAGAGTTCATGCTCTTGCACCTGCTGCTTTTCAGGATGAAACACTGGCAGGTGTCGTTTGGGAAAATTCGCTTGCAAATGCAATTCAAGGCGCAGATGTTGTGATGTGTCTTAGAATTCAAAAAGAGCGAATTGAAGAAAATATTGATTTTGATGACTATATTGAAAATTATCAAATTTCAAACCCTGAAATGCTTGGCGGAGCTTACCTAATGCACCCTGGGCCGGTAAATATTGACGTTGAAATTGCGAGTTCAGTGCTTCAAAATTATGATAAAAACTTAATTTTAGAGCAAGCAAAAAACGGTGTATTTGTTCGAATGGCAATTTTAGAGTTACTTTTTGGAGGTGTTGCATGTTAGTTGAAATTCCTGCTTTGATTGATATGCACGCTCATTTAAGGGATTTTGAGCAATCTGATAAAGAAACATTTGAAACAGGCACCCTTGCTGCACTTGTTGGCGGATTCGGCACTGTTTGTAATATGCCAAATTCAATTCCTGTATGTGATAATGTGGAAATTTTAAAGCAGGCTTTAAATAAGAAAACTAATTGCAATGTCCTTCAAGTTGGAGCAGTTACAAAAGAACTAAAAACTCTTGAGCTTGTTGATTTTAAATCGCTTAAAGAGGTTGGTGCCATTGCTTTTTCAAATGACGGTTTTTCAATTCCTGATGAAGTATTTGAAGATGCGCTTAAGACGGGTGAGCTTATTTTATCTCACTTGGAAGATGAAGTTCGTGAATTAAAATTTCAACTCGAGGTGTTTAAAAAACTTCAAGATGGCGGATTTTTCCCAAGACTTCATTTTTGCCACATTTCGCTTGCCAAAAGTGTTGAGCTTATAAGAAACGCAAAAAAAGAAGGGTACAACGTGACGTGTGAAACTTGTCCTCATTATTTTACTTTTACAAAAGATGATGTGGGCGGAAACGGTGTTTACAAAATGAACCCGCCGCTTGGCACGATTGATGATAAAAAAGCAATAATAGAAGGTGTTTTGGATGATACGATTGATGTTATCTCAACTGACCATGCACCGCATTTAAATGGTGAAAAATTATCTGAATACAAACTTTCACCAAACGGGATAACAGGTTTTGAAACAGCTTTTTCTTTGACATTCATGCAATTTGGGCTTGATGTTACTGTTCAAAAGATGGCAATAAAACCGGCTGAAATTTTGGGAATTGAAAACAATAAAAAAATCCAAGTAGACACTGAATTTGCTTGGGTTTTTGAAGCGAAAAACTCTAAATCTAAATGTAAGGTTTCGCCTTATGACAATATGGAAATGGTAGGAAAGGTAATAAAATATGCAATTTGAAGAAATTAAATCAAAAATTGTTGTTGCGCTTGATGTTAAAACGCTTGAAGAGGCAAAGCATTTGGTTGATGAATTAAAAGATTATACGGGCACATTTAAAGTTGGGCTTCAGTTATACTGCGCGTTCGGGAATGAAATTGTAGACTACATTAAAGGTCAAAATGCAAATTTCTTTTTAGATGTGAAATTGATGGATATACCAAACACTGTTGCAGGTGCTGCAAATTCACTTGTTTCTCGCGGTGCAAGCTTTTTTAATGTTCACACACTTGGTGGAGTTGAGATGATGAGAGCTGCAAAAAAAGCGGCGGATGAAATTAACCCTGAAACAATTGTGCTTGGTGTTACAGTGCTTACAAGCATTTCAGATGAAATTTTACAAAACGAAATTAAGGTTAATGAAAACGCTTCAGATTATGCGCTTTATCTTGCAGGGCTTGCAAAAGAAGCAGGACTTACAGGTGTTGTTGCAAGCGCTCATGAAGCAAAAAGAATTAAAGAAAAATTGGGTGCAGATTTTAAGGTTTTGTGTCCAGGAATAAGACCTGAATATACATCCGTTGACGACCAAAAACGAGTGGCAACGCCAAAATTTGCAATCGGGGAAGGTGCTGATTGGATCGTGCTTGGAAGAGCAATAACAAAGGCTGAAAACCCTAAAGAAGCTATGAAGAAAGTTTTTGAGGAATTAAAATAATGAAAGCAACAATAATTTTAGAAGATAAAACAATGTTGACAGGGTGCTCTTTTGGGGCGCAAGGCACCGTTTTTGGCGAACTTGTTTTTAATACTTCGATGTCAGGCTATCAAAATATTGTGTCGGATCCTGCCTACAGTGGGCAAATTCTTGCAATGACATATCCTGAAATGGGGGTTTATGGAATAAATAAAGAGGATTTTGAAAATAAGCATGCGCACATAAGAGGCTTTATTTGCAAAAAATATAATCCTTTTTATTCAAACTTTATGGCGGAAACCAGCCTTGGTGAGTATTTTAAAAAGAATAATGTTGTGGCGGTGGAGGGGATTGATACAAGAAGCCTTGTTAAAAAAATAAGAGAATATGGTGCGATGTCTTGCCTTATTACAACAGAGGAAATAAATGAGGAAATGTTTAACTCTTTGAAAAATTATAAACTTCAAACCTATTTTCCTGAAATTTCAACAAAGAAAAAATATGTTTTAGGAGAAGGAAAAATAAAACTTGCATTTATTGACTATGGCACAAACGATGATATTTTAAATAAGCTTGTGGGGCTTGGTGTAACCGTTGAAGTTTATCCTTCAAGTGTTAGTGCTGATGAGATTTTAAATTCAGGAAACACGGCACTTTTCTTATCAAACGGTGCAGGTGACCCAAGGGAATATAAGAATGAACTTGAAACAATTAAAAAATTAATTGGCAAAATTCCGATTTATGCAATGTCTTTTGGTTGTGCGTTAGTTGGTTTGGCACTTGGTGCGACGGTTGAAAAACTTCAGCATGGGCATCGTGGTTCAAATCATCCCGTAATAAATTTGGAAACAGAAACCGTAACACTTACGGTACAAAACCATGCTTATGTGCTTGATAAGAAGACTTTAACCGATGGCATGAAAGTTACATATTTAAACTTAAATGACTCATCTGTTGAAGGGTTTGAGTGTTCAAAGTTAAATATTAAAGCAGTTCAATTTTTACCTGAGAAAATTGTTCCTGAGGGTTCAGAAGATGTTTTTGCTTCTTGGGTAGCTGATATGGAGAATAATTATGCTAGATAAAGATATAAAAAAAGTTTTGGTTATCGGCTCAGGTCCGATTGTCATTGGGCAAGCCGCAGAATTTGACTACGCAGGCGTTCAGGCTTGTCGCGCGCTTAAAGAAGAAGGTGTTGAGGTTGTTCTTATAAACTCTAACCCAGCGACCATTATGACGGATGAAACAGTTGCAGATAAGGTCTATATTGAGCCACTTACCCCTGAGTTTGTTGAAAAAATTATCAAAATTGAAAGACCGGACGGGCTTATTGCATCGCTCGGCGGTCAAACGGGCTTGAATTTGGCAGTTAAACTTGCTGATTCCGGTGTCCTTGAAAAATATAATGTCAGAGTTTTGGGAACCGATATTCAATCTATTAAACTTGCAGAAGACAGAGAGCTTTTTAAAAATTTAATGGAAGAAATTGGTGAGCCGATTCCTGCAAGCGACATTGTTTCGGATTTTGAAGCAGCAAAAGAATTTGCAGATAAAATCGGTTTTCCGATTATTATCCGCCCTGCTTATACTCTAGGCGGCTCTGGCGGCGGAATTGCGCAAAATATGGAAGAATATGAAGAAATTGTGCTTCAAGGTTTATCTCAAAGCCCAATTAACCAAGTTCTTGTTGAAAAATCAATTGCGGGTTACAAAGAGCTTGAATATGAAGTTGTGAGGGATTCTTCGGACACTTGCATTATTGTGTGTAATATGGAAAATATTGACCCGATTGGTATTCATACGGGTGATAGTTTTGTTGTTGCGCCAATTCAAACAGCAACAAATGATGACTGCGCAATGCTTCGTGCTTCTGCAATTAAAATTATTCGCGCACTTAAAATTGAAGGCGGTTGCAATGTTCAGTTCGCACTTGATACAAAATCAAATAAATATTATGTTATCGAGGTGAACCCAAGGGTTTCTCGCTCTTCTGCTCTAGCAAGTAAGGCAACCGGGTATCCTATTGCAAAAATTACAACAAAAATTGCGCTTGGCTATAAACTTCATGAAATGAAAAATGCTGTAACAGGCACAACGGTTGCATCTTTTGAACCAACAATAGATTATGTTGTTGTTAAAATTCCGAAATGGCCTTTTGATAAATTTGCAAAAGGGGATAGAATTTTGGGTACAAAAATGAAGGCGACTGGCGAAGTTATGGCAATTGGCAGAACTTTTGCTTCGGCTTTCAAAAAGGCAATAACAAGCTTGGAAAACAAAAGAACGGGAATTTTGCATTATAAATTCGAAAAGTTGTCCGATGCAGAGCTTATGAAAGATTTGGAAATTCAAGATGATATGAGAATTTTCAGGCTTTCTGAAGCTATTTCAAGAGGGTTTGATATTTCTGAATTAAATAAAATTACAAAAATTGACCCTTGGTTTATTAATGAAATCAAAAACATAACTCTTGTTGAAAAAAGGTTGGAAACGGAACCAATGTGTCCTGAGCTTTATAAGGATGCAAAAGAGTGCGGATATTTGGATTCTGAAATTGTGGCATGTTCCGGTGTTAAACATTCGGATTTGAAAAAATATAAAATTGAAGCATCGTTTAGACTTGTGGACACATGTGCAGGTGAATTTTCATCTAAAACCCCATATTTTTATTCAACTTACGGCGAAAATTGCGACTTAGAAGATATTCAATATGAGGATATTTTGAATAAAGTTGAGCCTAAAAAGAAAATTATGGTGCTTGGCTCCGGCCCGATTAGAATTGGGCAAGGAATTGAATTTGATTATTGTTCGGTGCATGCAAGTTTTGCAATTCAAAACCAAGGTTATGAAAGTATCATGGTGAACTCTAACCCTGAAACACTTTCAACTGATTTTGATGTGGCGACAAGATTATATTTTGAACCGATGGCGCTTGAGAATATTTTAAACATCATAAAAAGAGAACGTCCCGAAGGTGTTATGGTACAATTTGGTGGGCAAACTGCAATTAATTTAGCACAAAGCTTATCTGACGAGGGTGTGAAAATTTTGGGCACTTCTTTGGATAGTATTGACGTTGTGGAAGATAGAAAACTCTTTAGCGCGCTTCTTCAAGAGCTTGGCATAAAACAACCCATGGGGCTTGGAGTTAAAAACTTCAACGAGGCAATGAAAGCCCTTGATAAGCTTGGTTTCCCTGTGCTTATTCGTCCAAGCTATGTAATTGGCGGGCGCGGAATGCAGCTTTGTTACACAAAAGAAGAAGCGATTTCGTATATTGAAGAAGCTTTTAAATTTTCTGATGGGCACCCTGTGCTTATTGACCAATATATTGAAGGGTTGGAAGCGGAGCTTGATTGTGTTTCAGACGGGGTTGATGTCTTGATTCCTGGAATTTGTGAGCATATCGAACGTGCAGGTGTTCATTCTGGCGATTCAATGTCTGTTTATCCTTCGCAAAATATTCCAAAAAGTTTGCAAAATAAAATGGCAGATTGTGCTAAAAGTATTGCAAAAAGACTTAATATTAAGGGTTTAATGAACATTCAATTTATCATCAAAAATGGTGTTTTGTATGTGATTGAGGTGAACCCAAGGGCATCAAGAACTGTTCCTATTATGTCAAAAGTAACAGGAATTAATATGGTTGATTTGGCGGTGAAAACTTGCCTAGGGCACAGACTTCGTGATTTAGGCGCACCGGTTGGATTGTATCCTAAAACTAATTTAGTTGCAGTTAAAATGCCGATTTTCTCATTCCAAAAGTTGAACAGAATTGACCCTGCACTTGCTCCTGAGATGAAATCAACAGGAGAAGTTTTGGGTGTTGACACTTGTTTTTCAAAAGCACTTTTGAAGGCGTTTATTGCGGGCGGATATAAATTCGGTGCACCAAAACAAAGAGTTTTGATTTCTTTAAGTGACCATTATAAAAACCCTGCACTCCCTATAATTCAGGATATTTACAAAGCGGGATATCTTGTTATGGCAACACATGGAACGCATAAATTTTTAGAGAAAAACGGTGTGCCATCTAAAATGATTGAAAAATTCATGATGGACAAACTTCAAAAAAGAATGAAAGAAGGAAGGCTTTCTTTTGTTTTGAACACGCCAAAAACAGGTGGAGATTCTCAGAAAAGCGGTTTCCATATAAGAACAATTGCAGAGATGTATTCTGTTCCTTGCTTTACGTCGATCGACACAATGAGGGCTTATTTGAAGGCTCTTAAAACTTATGAAGAAAAGACAATCCTTTTGCCTGATACTATTTCTAATTACAGGAAAAGAAAGTTCTTTGGAATTTTTTAAGGTTCACAGCTTGGCGCAAATTAAAGGCAGTAAGTGTGAAACTTATAAAAGAAAAGCTCCTGAGTTTGGGAGCTTTTTATATTATCATTGTTCGATTGTTTTTATAAATGAGCTGCTGATGCTTGCGCTTGCCCCGTTGTTGTTTCGTTTGCTTTTTCAATCGCTTTTTTTGCTGCTTCTTGTACCGATGCGTCTGAATCATTCGTGAAGTTGCTCAAGATTTGAATTATTCCGTTTGATTCTTCGGGTCTTGCGACATAAGATATCGCTTGGATTGCCGCTTTTCTTACTGCAGGAACTTCGCTATTTGATGCAGCTGTCATAATTTCGTTGAAACCGATTAGTTCAGGCATTTTGATTTGTGCTACTTTTTCTTTGCCTTCAGGGATTGATTGGTTGTGAGTATCGATTTCATCTCTTAAGTTCTTTTGAAGTTGTGCAAGTGTGTAGATTGCGTACACTTTATTTTTTTCTGCTTGTTCTTTTGGTGAACGAGTGTCGTAAATTGCTTGCTCTTCAGGAGTTAATTGTTCGCCGTTTTTAACTTTTGTTGCAAGTTTTAATTCTTCTTCGGAAGGACCTTCGAGTGCAGATGTGTCTTTGCTTATAACATTTGCAACCGAGGTCATTAATTCTTCTGTATTAAGTTGGCTTGCAACTGTTTTATCCATTTGGCTGATGTTTGAAATTGCAATCAATGCTTCGTTTTGTGCGGCGTAATCCTCAGAATTTAAATCTTTAAGAAATTGTTCAACCTGCACTTGTTGAGGGTTTGTAAAGCTCGCAGGTGCCTCTTGAACGTGTGCTTGACCTGCTTGTGGAGTTGTTTGCTCAACAGGTGTTGCACCTTGGGCTGTTGCTGCAGTACCTTGTGCGTTAGCTGCACCCATCACGCTGTTTGGCATGAAATTTGGAGCAGGTGGGGTAGTTACCGCTACGCCGTTATTTTTTTTTTCACCAAGTCCGTTAGCTTGGTTTGTTTGTTGATACATTTGACTTGCGTTCATCGAAGCCAGATTCTTTAATGCGTTTGCGACTTCGGCTGATACCGTTTGCTGAATCATTGCTTGCATTTGCTCCGGTGAAACATTGATAGGAGCTTGTGTTACTTGTGAATTTTGAGCCAAGCTTTGTGCTGCTGAAAAATCTGTTGCTTCAGCTGCAGGTGTGTTAAATGTGCTTGGGTTGTAAATTCCGATATTTACTGCACTTGTTCCTGTTGATGTTGGTGTCATTTTTGGAACGATGCCATTAATCGCAGTCATGTATTTCTCCTTTTGACGATAACTTACACAATTGTAATGCATGCAAATAAAAAAAATTGTTAGTTAATATTGTATTTTTTTAATTTTTTTTGGTGTTTACTTGAAAAGCCTTTGCCTGTAAGGATTTTCTACCTTTACAAAACTTAATAACTTTAATTTTAATCTTTACAAATAGCTGATTTCCTAACTTGTAAATTTTGGGTCGTCGTGATAGAATTTTTGTAAGGCGACATGAGTGTAGTGAGAATATGAAAATTAATTCGGTGCGTAATTATAATTGTTCAACAAAGCCTAGAAGGCTTTCTAATGCTGCACTTGGGGTGCCTGTTAGAACTTCTGCTTCGATTAAAAATAACTCAAATCCTTATTACTTGCTTG
>JAFVOZ010000019.1 GCA_017505585.1 bacterium | reverse complement strand
GCCTTCGATTACAACTGCTTTTCCGTTTTCAATTCCGCAGAAGATACCAATATGGTCTTTTGCGCTGCCATTGTTTTGCCAATCAAAGAGTACAATATCGCCTTTTTGTGCTTGATCTCCCGTGATGATTGCGTTATTTGCTTGGGCAGCTGCATATACATTTGGACAGTACCATTGATTTTGGATGCTTGTGTACCAGTCAGGAAGTTTGTCAGCACTTGCGTTATTTTCCATAATGTATTCGACATAAGCAGCGCACCATGGAGTTGATGATGAATCATGAGTTCCTTTCATAAACTTGTCTGCGCTATTGTCTGCTTCGTTATAGCCTAGGAATTGTTCTGCAAATTTTACAATGTCATCACCAAGATCTGTTGGAGTATATTTTTTTGCATTTTCAAGTTCTTGTGCTTCTTGAAGTTCTTTGTTTAATCCATCAAGTTTTGTTTGAGCGGCATCAATTTTTGATTGAACACCGTTGTCGCCATTTAGTTTTTCTTCTTTTTTGGCTTCGACATCAGCTTTTGCTTTTTCCCATTTTTCTCTTGCTTCTTTTGTTTCTGGGTGTTTCTTTTCGAATTCTTCTTGAAGCTTAGCTAATTCGTCTTGCGCATCTTGAAGGTCGCCTTCTAGTGTTGTTTTTTCGTTTTCTAAGCCTTCAAGTTTGCTCTTTTCTGTTTCAAGTTTGTTTTCAGCATCAGTTACCGCTTGCTCTGCTGCTGCAAGTTCAGCTTCTGCTGCAGCAAGTTTTTCTTGCGAGTCTTCAGAATCTGAGCCCTTTAATGCATCAACCATTGCTTGCAAACTATCTCTGTTTGATGTTGCGTTATCTAAATCAGCTTGGCAGCCTTCGACAACGCTTGTTTGACTTGAAATTTCATTTGCATTTGTATCAAGGTCATTTTGCAAGCCATCTATTTCGTTTTTCTTTTCGGTAATTTCATTTGCTTTACCGTCACCCTCAAGCATACCGGTGCTATCTTTCATTGCTTTTTCGTATTCTTCATATGCTTCTTTTTCGGCTTCTTCAAGTGATTTTATTTCTGAATCTGTTCCGTCATTAATTGCTTCTAATTCTTTTTGATATCCTTCAAGTTCCGTGTTTGTCTTGTCGATATCTTGTTGAATTTCGCTTACGGATCTGTTTTCTTTTGTTTCGGTTTGGGTTGTTTTTCCTGCGCCACCTGAGCCTCCTGTGCCGGATACGCCTCCGCCACCGCCTGCGCCGGATACACCTCCGCCACCGCCTGCGCCTGATACACCTCCGCCACCGGAGCTTCCGCCTGCGGATTGCATTTGTTGTGCTTGTTCAGGTGTTGAAGCAGCTGCCGCAGCAGCTTCTTCTTTTGCTTTGTTTTCTTGTTTTTCGGCTTCTTCGGTTTTATCTTTTTCGCTAAGTTTTGATATAAAATCTTTTGCAGTTTTAATTAAATCTTTAAGAGATACGTTGCTTTTATCGTCATCTGCTCCGCTTACTTCCTTGCAGAAGTCTTGAATTTCGGAAATGTCGATTTTTCCGTCACCGCTTTTGTCGAGTTCTTTTTTCAGCTTGTCGTTAGAGATTAGCTCGTTTAAT
This sequence comes from bacterium, assembly GCA_017505585.1. Taxonomy (GTDB): domain Bacteria; phylum Cyanobacteriota; class Vampirovibrionia; order Gastranaerophilales; family Gastranaerophilaceae; genus RGIG1918. The sequence goes on along the minus strand of JAFVOZ010000019.1, from coordinate 1,382 downwards.
GCGTCAACCACTGCATCAGTGCTGCCGTCTGCGTTTGTAAGTTTATCTTCTTTGAATTGCAAACCTTCGACATCTTCAATTTTTTTTGTCGCATCGTCCAAATTGATATCTGATTTTGAGCCGATATACTCTTCTAGTGCATCAATGTCATCGAACGCATTGATGTTTTCTAAATCGACGCCTTTTTTTGCCGTGTTTTCCGTGGCATCTGTTTTCCCTTTTAAAAAGTCTTTAAACCCCGCTTTAAATTTGTCAAATTCCATGTTATCAATCCTTTCTAATACACATATTTGTATTACGACATTTTCTTGTAAATATTTAGCATATATGAAGTATATATTTACAAATGTTTACAATCTTTAAATATATTCCATGTATATTATTTTTCAAATTGATTTTTTGTATTACTTTTGGCAAATATAAAATAAACCCCAGAGTAAATCAGGGGTTTATCTTTTAAAATGAATTAAATTATATCACCTAAAAATTCAAACATATCTCGCTGTTGTTCATTTACTTTATCTTGTTTAAGGACATAAGTTAGATATTCTACTGAATTTCTCTTTGGTGCACTTTTGCTTCCTTTTCTCATTTTTGCTCTGAGTGTTGGTGATAGTTTTTTCAAGTTTGCTTTTTCTTGTTTTCTTTGTTTGCCTCTATAGGTTGCTGGGTTCCTTAATGTTTTAAATACATCTACGATAGTATTGCCTTTTCCATTTCCATTACCTGTTATATTTTGGAAAAGCGTTTTGTTGTTATTCTTTTTAAATTGTGATAATGAATTTTTAGCTGAAGTTTGTGCTTTGATTAAATTGCCTTGAATATTAGAAGGGGTGATACCTTCTTCGTGTAGCATTTTGTTTGTAATGTTTTCGATTAGTTCTTGGTTTGTTAATTTGCCTAAACCTGTTTGCGAGTCGAAAAATACGCCGCTTTTACCATCTGCCCCTGCTAATTTTTCTTTTATTATTTTGAAGTATTTATCCATTTCTTCAGCAGATGCAATATTTTCAACATTGCCTGATTTGCTGTATATTTTTCCGCTTGGGAGCTTTGCGCCTTCTAGTACAAATTCTACAATATTATCGGTATCTGCTGCATCTATGTATTTTGATAGATTTAAAAATCTCATCGCTATTTCAGGCGTTTGTTCTATTGTGTTGCCAGTATCAATCAATGTGAATACTCTTGATTTTGCAGCTTTATCACCAGATGCATATTTTTTTAGTTCGCTTGGGTTTATCATAATATTTCCTGGGTGAATGTCAGCATGTATTACTTTGCCTTTAGGATCTACTTTGTTGAATTGTTCAACAAGCACGTCTTGATATAATTCGAGCATAGAGCGCGCTTCGTCGTTTCCAAGGTTGGCAAATCCCTTC
>JAFVOZ010000018.1 GCA_017505585.1 bacterium | reverse complement strand
TCCAAAATTGACCTTTCAACTCAGCTTGTGTTTGAGTTTACTGAACTCCAAGGCTTTATTGGTGAAGTTTATGCGCGCATTTCAGGTGAATGCGACTCGGTTGCAGCAGGAATCAAAGAACACTATTTCCCACTTGCATCAGGCTCAGAACAAGCAAAAACAATTGAAGGTCAAGTTGTTGGCATTGCAGATAAAATTGATACTTTCTGCGCAATGTATATTTCAACTCAAGATAACAAAAAGAAACGTCCGACGGGATCAAATGATCCTCTTGGCATAAGAAGAGCGATTATCGGCATAATAAGCACGATTATCGATAATAAACTCGATATAAATTTAATAGATTTAATAAATTACAATCTTGAGCTTTTAAGCACTGAGTTTTCATTAGATGTTTCAGACGAGCTAAAATCAGATTTAAGCGACTTTATATTAGGCAGATTACAAATTATGCTTCAACAAGAATATAGTCGCCCTGTAATCGATTCTACGCTTTCTGGTGCGCTTGAAAATTTAGTTAAGTACACAGAAAAATTAGATTTCGTGAAAAACATACCAAACTATACAAATTTCACGCAAATTTCAGATAATTTTAACAGGGTATTAAGAATCACAAAAGATTTTAAAGCAAATTCAAATGTTGATAAATCTTTATTTGAAAATTCTTCAGAAAACGCCCTATATGATGAATGTGCATTAAATGAACTTAAATGCGAAGATGATTTCAACCAATTATCAACAACAATTGCGGAATTTTTCGACAAAACACTTGTTATGGTTGAAGACGAAAAAGTTAAATCAAACAGACTTACCCTTCTTTCGAACATCAAATCTAAACTTGATTTAATTTGTGATTTTTCAATATTAACCGCATAATTTAGAGTGCAATTCATTAATAAATTCTTTTGCATCAGTTCGCACAAAGAAGTCGCAGTTCTTTGCAAAATCACAGTTTTGATCTATGTTAACGCAGAGAATTTTCTCCGAATTATTACATCCCACAAGGTGATGAATTGCGCCTGAAATTCCAAGTGCAACATATAATTTAGGGGATACAAAAGCACCCGTTTGCCCAACTTGATAAGCCTTGTCAATAAGCCCTTCTTCGCAAACTTTTCTTGTTGCGCAATAAGAAGCGGGGGTGCCATTTTCATTAAGATAATTTACAATTTCTTTGATTTGAATAATTGTAGCAGAATCGGCTGCGCCTGAGCCTATAGCAAACATAATATCAGCTTCTTTATTTAGTTCATCCGAAATCTTAATAGGCAAAAATTCTTTAATTGAATAATTTTCCTCGCAAAATTCAGGTTTGATTTTTTTATAGAATTTATTATCAAAGAAAAATTCTCTCACAGGTGCCTTCACACCCACTCTAAGTGTTGCCATTTGGGGATAATTTCTATATGAAATCTCAGCATATAAACGGTTTCCAAAAGTTGGACGTTTTGCAATTAAATTATATTTGTCATCTTTATTTTCGATTTTAAGCTCTGAGCAATCCGCAGTAAGTCCTGATGCGCAAGAAACAGCAAGAGTTGGTGCAATTTCTTTTTGAATATAAGTTGCAGAAAACAAGAAAATGTCTGGCTTTTCATATTCAACAAGCTTTTTAAGCGAATTAGAGTAAAAATCATGTGTATAGTCAGATAAATCTTGACCCACAAAATCAATGATATTCTCTGCACCGAATTTATGTAAGAGTTCTCTGTTTTCATGGGTCAGGCCTAAAGACGAAAAAACAATCGCACTAATTTCAAAATGAGAACGCGGAAAATCTGCAATCATTGAATTGGCGTAATTAAGAAGCTGCATTGAATAATCTTTAAACACGTTTTTGTCATGCTCAATAAATACAAAAATTTTAGTCTTCATCTTAGCACCTCACCAATTTTTTGAAATGCTAAATCCTTGTCTATCGCCACTGCTTTTCTTAAAAATATAGGACGATATGCTTTTTTAACAAGGGTTGGCGAGCCTTTAATTCCGCAATCCGAAGAAGGAATTGCAATTTTATCCAAATTTGCAAGCTGGATTTCCGTCCCTTGTGCTCTCATATAATCATAAACAGATATTTTAGATAATTCGCCAGATGCAATTACCGATAAAACCGCAGGATAGCGCACCTCAATTAGTTTTGAAAATTCCGGCAATTCTTGCTTAACCAAAATTTTTGAATCTAACGAATTTAATCTGTTGAAATCCTTTACGTTGGATACAAAATTATAACCAAGGAATTCAGCAATACCTACGGGTGTTTGAGATGTTTCACCATCAAGCGCAGAATTTCCGCAAAGAACTATATCGGGTTTTAAATTCAAGTTTTTGATTGCTGTTGATATAATTTTTGCTGTTGCGTAAGTATCTGAGCCTGAAAAAGCCTTATCTGAAAGCAAAATGGCTTCATCTGCAACACGAGCCAGTCCGTAGTTTAAAATATCTTTTGCTTGATTTGGACCCATTGAAAGAACAGTGACTTTTGCAGGATAATTATTTTTAATTTTTTTTGCAATTTCAAGAGCATAGTCATCACTTGGGTTTAATATCGAAACCAAACCCTCTCTTTGAATAGTGTTATTTTCTGTCCATTTGATATCATCCGTATCAGGAACTTGCTTTAAACAAACAAGAATTCTTACCATAATTCACCCGTCAATAATCAAATATTATAGCATAAAAAAAGTCGCCGTAAAAGCGACATAAAGTTGTGTATGGAGGAAGGAGTGAAAGAAGAATCACTTATTATATGCCACAAGTATCAAAAAATGTAACCAGTATATACAGAATATATACATTTCTTAATACTTTATAAAAATTAATTTATTATTAATTTTATATACAATTCGAAAAAAAACTGTAAAATCATAATATAGGTATTATGAGGTAAATATGTTTAATTTTGAAAAACTGACCGAAAATATGAAAAACATCACGCTTTCAGCACAAGGAATTGCAAAAACATACAATAACTCAATGGTTGAAGTGGGTCATATATTACTTGCTGCCGCTGAATTTGATGAAGATAACACTAAAAAATTATTAAATTTATTGAATATTGGCTCATCTGTATTCAAGGAAGATGCAAAAAAAATCATTAACACATACCCGCAAATTCAAGGGAATGTTGGTCAATTATATTTTAGTCAAAACCTTCTGAAAACCTTTGACGGAACAGAAGATGAAGCAAAACAATTAAAAGACAAATTCATTACGTTTGAACACTTTTTGCTCTCAATGGAAAAAAATCCTTACGACACAATTATCCAAAAACTTCTTGCAAAATACGGACTTACAAGAGTTAAAATTTTAAACGCGATGAAAACCCTTCGCGGAAACAAAAAAGTTGAAGATAAAAACTCTGATGAAGACTATAATGTGCTTGATAAATACACGGATGATTTTACCGCATACGCAGAGCAAGGCAAATTAGACCCTGTAATAGGTCGCGATGAAGAAATCAGAAGAATAATTCAAATTCTAAATAGACGCTCAAAAAATAACCCCGTTCTTATTGGTGAACCAGGGGTTGGTAAAACCGCAATCGTAGAGGGCTTAGCCCAAAGAATTATAAGAGGTGATGTTCCCCAAAGTCTGAAAGACTCAAGACTCCTTTCGCTAGACATGGGTGCACTTATTGCCGGTGCAAAATTCAGAGGTGAATTTGAAGAAAGACTTAAAAAAGTAATTGATGAAGTTGAAAAATCAGACGGCAGTATAATTTTATTCATTGACGAACTTCATACAGTGGTTGGTGCAGGCGCGCAAGAAGGCTCAACTGACGCTTCCAACCTTCTGAAACCTATGCTTGCGCGCGGTCAGATAAGAACAATGGGCGCAACAACAATCAATGAATACCGAAAATACATAGAAAAAGACCCTGCGCTTGAGCGAAGATTTCAGCCCACAATGGTAGAAGAACCTTCAATTGAAGATACAATCTCAATTCTAAGGGGCTTGAAAGATAAATACGAAGTGCATCACGGCGTCAGAATTAAAGATAGCGCACTTGTTGCGGCTGCAAAATTATCTTCAAGATACATAGCGGACAGATTTTTACCGGATAAAGCGATTGACCTTATAGATGAAGCTGCGTCATCTGTTAGAATCGAGATCGACTCAATGCCTGAAGAGCTCGATATGCTTGAAAGACAAAAACTTCAACTGCAAATTGAACTTGAAGCTTTGAAATCTGAAGGCGCGCTCGATAAAATCGAAAAAATACAGCCCAAAATTAACGAACTTAACGAAAAAACCGAAGAACTAAGAAAAATTTGGGAAAACGAAAAGAAAAACATTAAAGGTGAAGCAGAAATTAAGGCGGAAATTGAAAAAGTTAAAATTCAAATTGAAAACGCCGAAAGGAATACAAATCTCGAACAAGCTGCAAAGTTAAAATACGGGGTTCTGCCAGAACTTTTAAAACAATTAGAATCTGCTTCAAAAGCAGAAAAGAAAAAAGGTAACAAGCTTTTAAAAGAAGAAATAACTGAGGAAGATATAGCGGAAATCATCTCTAAATGGACAAAAATTCCTGTATCAAAACTTGTCGAAACAGAAGCTGAAAAATTGTTGAATATGGAAGATGTACTCCATAATCGTGTAATAGGACAAGATTCAGCAGTTGTTGCAGTGTCCGATGCAATAAGAAGAGCACGCTCAGGCTTGAAAAACCCAAAGAAACCAATCGGAACGTTTATGTTTATGGGTCCAACCGGCGTCGGTAAAACTGAACTTGCAAAAGCCTTGAGCGAGTTTATGTTTATGGATGAAGATTCGCTTATCAGGATTGATATGTCGGAATACATGGAAAAACACGCTGTTGCAAGGTTAATTGGTGCACCTCCGGGGTATGTCGGCTATGATGAAGGGGGACAATTAACAGAGAGAGTACGCAGAAAACCGTATTCTGTTGTACTATTTGACGAAGTTGAAAAAGCACACCCTGATGTATTTAACATCATGCTTCAAATATTTGACGACGGAAGATTAACTGATTCCAAAGGCAAAACGGTTGATTTCAAAAACACCGTCATTATTATGACATCAAATGTGGGTTCTGACTTAATATTAGACAACGCACTGCAGGGAAAAAGCTTTAATGATGAAGTCAAAGAAAATATATCAGAAAGACTAAGGCAAATGTTCAAGCCTGAATTCCTGAACAGAATTGATGAAATCGTATACTTTGATGCACTAAAACTATCTGATTTAACAAATATAGTTGATATTTCTGTTGAATATCTAAAAGACTTACTCAAAGAAAGAAATATCTCACTTGAAATTACCCCTGATGCTAAAGAAAAGCTCTCAACATTAGGATATAACCCAATGTATGGTGCAAGGCCACTAAAACGAGTTATATCAAGATATATTGAAACTCCGCTTTCCAAACTCCTATTAAAAGGAATTTTCTATGAAGGGGATAAAATATTGATTGATATCGAAGGCGATGAATTTAAATTTAAAAAATAAACAAAAAAAGAGCTCTTTTACAAGAGCTCTTTTAATATTTCAGTACAAAATCTGACCAACTCGGTGCATTTAGTTTTCCTCTCAGGAGAAGAAAACTCATACCCTGCAGATAAGAATTTACAACATGTTGCCTGCTTTTCAGCCTTAAAGCGACTTACAAATTCTTTAGCAAGCGCACGTGCAGTGTTATCTTTATCTTTTCCGTGAAGTGCACCGATTACCATTTGTGAAGCCGCAATCGCACCACAGAGGCAACCTGATGACATTCCGCCTGAAAATGATGTCGCTACTCCAACAAGGTCTTCACTTACGATTCCTGCATCGGAAAATGCCTTAATGACACTTTCTGAACAAGAATAACCATTATTAAAGTATTCGCAAGCAAGCTCAGTAACATCTACCTTAGTGTGCAGCATATTCACTTACCGCTTGTTTAACTACATTTTCAAGAGCAACAAGTGCATCTTCAGGAAGTCTGTCAAGACCTGCTTTTTCAACTTCACGAGATTTTACAAACTCGATTCTGTCTTGCATTCTTTTTACGAATTGGTCTTTATATTCAGCATTTTCAAAAGTAGCATTAAAGCCTTCAATATCCATGATTTCGATATCTGAGAAGTTTTCCCATTTATGGAATTGAGCTGAACCTTCAACAATTGCTTCGATAATTCCCAAAGTGTGTTTTGGTTGAACTTTAGTACCCATGAAGTCACCTGTGTTCAAGATGTAGCAATCTACGCCATCTTCAATAAGTTGTTTGAAACGAGTGTAATCCATTTCAAGAGGATAAACTCTGAATGGGTTTGCGTATGGTTCAACAACTAATGCATTCGGGTCAACGCCTTCAGCTAATCTTTCAGCAGAAGTTCTTTTTGTAGCAAGAGTAGCACCCATTACAGAACCCAAAGACGCACCTGAAAGTTTTAATACAGGAGGAATAGTTGGGTCTTTCATTAACCAGAAAATAGCGTTAATTGGTTGGTCAATTCTATCAACTCTATTTGGTGACCATAATTTTGATTTAACAGCACGGCCGTTTCCATTTCTGATATCTTCAGTAATTGAAACAAGTTTACCGTCAGGAAGAGCGATAACCCCAGCGTTTTGTTGGGTCAAGATATATTTGTTGTCATCGCAACCGATTGGATAATCAGCAGTTTTATCAAAATATGCAGGTTCTAATGCAATTGTGTATTTTTCATCAACGTTGATAATGAAAGCATCATCATGAAGAACTGTGATATCATATTTGCCGCCGTGTTTTGCGTGAGTAATTGTTGATTTACCTGAACCGGAAAGACCAAATACTGCAACTTGGAAAGAGTTGTCGCCTTCAAGGTTGTATCTTTTCATACCACCGTGGCAAGAAGCATATCCGTTTCTTGCAGCAGCACCCCAAGCAAGTGTCAATGTGCCTTTTTTGTGTTCACCAAAATATCTCATACCCAAAATGCATGCGCAGTTGTGAACAGGGTCAAAGAATGTTAAACCGTATGGGAAGTCAGGATGCGACCAATCAGGGTCAGAATAGATGTAAATATCGCCTTCAGGAAGTTCGCGAGATTCACCATACATTTTTGCATATTCTTCGTTAACATATTGGAAGTTTAACAACCAAGAATACATAACATTTTCAAATCCTTCAGGAATTAAAAGATGAGCTTTAATCATGAAGTCTTCTTGAAGACCAATAACAGCTTCTGTTTTATACATTAATTTATATCTTGAAGAATAAATTGCTTCACGAATAATTGGCATTAAGTAACCGAGGTCGCAATTTGGTTCGCCAACGATTTTTCTTGCTGCTGCGCAACGGCCAACAACTGTACCATCATTAAATAATAATTGATTTGCACCTTTTGGAAGACCAAGTTTTTCAGGTTCGTAAACCGGCATACCTGTAAGCTCAACGGTACCTGAGCTTGCTTGAGCCAATTTGTAAGCTTCCGCAACTGATTTAATTTCTTCTACATTGTTTCTGTGAAACGCTTCTGTAATTACAGCACGAGCTTGAGAATAAATTCTTTTTAGCTCTTCTGAATTAGTAAAATTGTCGATTGTTGACATAATGTATACTCCTTTTTAGTGTACATGATACGATTAATCATAGCACAAAAATAAAAAAATAGTAGCTTCGCAAATAATATCAACCAAAAAGCGGGGATTAATAATCCGAAATTTAAATAACACTCAAACAGTAAAGTTGTATAGAAAAAATTAGCGGGGAACGGGGCTCGAACTACCATACGGTATCCTTATTTGTAATGCTCGCAAGCTCGCAAACAACTAAGAACCGCCAATTGCTGCGCAATGCGTCTTCGAGCAAGCGAAAATCATAAATCAAATAAGCGGGGAACGGGGCTCGAACCCGCGACATTTTGCTTGGGAAGCAAACATTCTACCACTGAATTACCCCCGCATAGAGCATTTCAGGTATATTTTATAACCTTTTTCAGAGTTTTGCAAGATGCAAATCGAATTTTAACTTTATTGACTAAATTCAATCGAATGTTTAAAATGAATACATGCGTGTTGAATTTGATAAATATTCCTTAATAGTTGATGGAAAAAGAATAGTATTAAGATGTGGTTCAATCCACTATTTTAGAACGCTTGGAGAGGAAGAATGGTACGATAGACTTTCAAAAATGAAAGCAGGTGGCTATAACGCAGTTGATATTTATTTCTACTGGGGTTTCCACGAAGAAAAGAAAGGCATATACGACTTTGAAGGCTACAAAAATGTTGAAAAACTTCTTGAAATAGCGCAAAATTTAGGGCTTTTCGTGGTAGCGCGACCAGGTCCTTTTATCAATGCTGAAGTTTCAGCAGGGGGAATTCCATATTGGTTGCTAAAAGAAAAAGACGTGGTGCTCAGAAATAGGGATAACGGAAACTATATTTATTCTCCAAAATACATGGAAGAAGTAAAAAAATGGTACGCAAAAATTGTGCCAATAATAAATAAATTCGATAATGTCATCTTATTCCAAATAGAAAACGAATATTCAACAAACGGCGGTGAAGAAGAATATATCAAAGAACTTTATGATTATTCTAAAGAACTTGGTGTAAAAGCTCCAATATTTCATAACGATGCCTATATTGCAGGGCTTTATTCAAATGTTGTTGATATTTACGCTTGCGACCTGTACCCATACATAAACCCGAAAGCAAATTGGAGAGAGGATTTATACACACTCGACACCTTGGATAACTTAGAAGACATGACAAGTTATTTTAAAGATTGCGCACCGACATATATAGCGGAACTTCAATCAGGTTGGTATGACAAATGGCTTGGTGTTGGCTATGATGAAATTCGAGAAGATATGGGGTCTGAACATATTAATATAATGACAAAGACCGCACTTGCGCAAGGCATAACCGCCTATAATCATTATATGACAATAGGTGGCACAAACATTGAAAACACAAGCTCTGACGAAGTTTATACAAGTTACGATTTTGCAGCACCAATTAGCGAACTTGGAATAATTAAAGACAATTTCAAAAAAGCAAAAGAAATAAATTATTTTCTTGAAAGTTTCAACTTGGCACACACCGAACGCGTTGACGACGCACCAAATACACCAGATAATTCCAAACACTGGATAAGGTATGACAGTGAAAATAATTGCAAGTGGCATTTTGTTAGAAATTTAAATTTCGCTCAAACTCGAGTTGGAAATTTTAACCTTGACCCGTTTGAAATGAAGATTTTACCAGAAAATTTAAAGCTTGCGGCTTGTGAGATTATATCATCAGGGCTTGAAATTTTTACAAGACTAATAAACGGTTCTCAAGAAACAATATTCCTAATATCAGATTACAAAAACTCGATTGAAATCAAAGATAACACAGGTGAAATTCATAAAATTTCAGGTGATAAGGAAGATTTTGAAGAAATTACATTTGAAAGCACAAAATTTATATTCGCAAGCCACCAAACTTACGAAAAAGCTTGGAAAATTGGCGATGAAATAATTTTTGGAGCTGAGTTTGTATATCCAAACGGAAAAATTGCGACAAATTCGGCCTCTGAAATTAAAACATATTCAATTGAAAAAGGCTGGAATACAAAATGTTTAGAACACACAACCTTGCCAACAAAAATTAAATTAACAGATTTTGAAGTTGCCTTTTCTGCTCCTGAACTTGAAGATAATTACGATTATTCAAACTGGAAGAAAGTTGAACAAAATGAAGACGGTTCACTTAAAGACGCTTTCGCGCTTGATGTTTACAGTGAATTTATTTGGTATAAAGGCAAAATTTCAAACAAAGTCAAAGAAATTTCAATCG
>JAFVOZ010000017.1 GCA_017505585.1 bacterium | reverse complement strand
GCCAAACGATTGCGCATCGTTGTAGGTCGCGACGCCCGAATCTCAGGCGAAATGGTGAACGACATCATCGAAGGCACGCTCCTCGGCTGTGGCGTGGATGTTATAAATGTTGGTCTTTGCACCACTCCAGGCACTGAAACATGAGCATGTAGCACTTGTAAAAGATGATGGTACAGACAAAACCCCGCTTGTTCGTGTACATAGCGAATGTTTAACAGGCGATATTTTCCATAGTTTAAAATGCGACTGTAATTCCCAATTGCATAGCGCACTTCGCATGATTGAAGAATACGGGAAAGGTGCCCTTGTTTATATGCGCCACCATGAAGGAAGAGGAATTGGTTTAGTAAACAAAATTAAAGCATATAGACTTCAAGAATGCGGGCAAGATACTGTGGATGCTAACATTTCACTTGGTTTTAAACCAGACCTTAGAAATTATGGCGTTGGTGCACAAATTTTGCTTGACATTGGCTACAAAAAATTTAAACTGATAACTAACAACCCGACAAAAATCATTGCACTTAAGGGCTATGGTTTAGAAGTTGAGGACAGAGTTGCCATAAAGCCAGAAATCAATGAGTATAATGGCAGATATATGGAAACAAAAAAAGAAAGAATGCAGCACATTTTTTAAGGAGCAGATATGAGAGTAGTTGACCTGATTGAAAAGAAAAAACAAGGTTTGGCGCACACAAAAGAAGAAATCAATTTTATTGTGAACGGTTTTGTATCAGGTGAAATCGAAGACTATCAAATGTCTGCTTGGCTTATGGCTGTTTGTTTTCAAGATTTAAACATTGAAGAAACTGCCCATTTAACGGAAGCGTTTGTAAATAGCGGAGAAATTCTGGATTTTTCACACATTTCAGATGTTGTTGCAGATAAGCACTCCACAGGTGGTGTTGGCGACAAAGTTACTCTTGCCCTTATTCCGCTGTTGGCATCATGTGGTGTTGTTTGCGCTAAATTATCAGGAAGAGGATTAGGCTTAACGGGTGGCACAATTGATAAACTTGAAGCAATCCCAAATTTTAATCCGCAATTATCTGCTGAAAAATTTATGGCGCAAATTAAAAAAATTGGTTGTGCTATTTCTTCTCAAAGCCCAAATTTAACGCCTGCAGACGGCAAAATTTATGCACTTCGAGATGTTACTGCAACTGTTGATAATAAAGCACTCATTTGCTCCTCGGTAATTTCTAAAAAAATCGCTTCAGGGGCTGATATTATTGTGCTTGATGTGAAATATGGTTCAGGTGCTTTTATTAAAACTAAAGAAGAAGCTGAAGAACTCGCAACTTTGATGATTGATATTGCAAAACAATTAAACAGAAAAGTTTCGGCTGTTATTACATCAATGGAACAACCTTTGGGTCAAAACATAGGAAATGCATTAGAGGTTGTTGAATGTATTGAATTTTTAAAAGGGAATATGACACCTGACCTTAAAGAAGTTATATTTGAAATTGCTTTGATTACTTTACTTGCTGCAAATAAAGTAAAAACAAGAGAAGAAGGAATAGAGCTTTTAAATTCTAAAATTCAATCAGGTGAAGCGCTAGCTAAATTGAAAGAAATTATAGTTGAGCAAGACGGCAATCCTGATTGTCTAGAAGATTATACAAAATTTGCGCCATGCGAGAATAAGTTTGAATTATTTGCAGATAAATCCGGTTATGTTGAAATGCTTGAAGCTGTTGAAGTAGCGAAAGCCTGCAAGTTGTTGGGTGCAGGAAGAGATAAAAAAACTGACCCGATAGATTATGCAGTTGGTGCAAAATTAAATAAAAAAGCAGGCGAAAAAGTGTCTGAAGGCGAGCTTTTGGCTGAATTATTTTATAATGACGCAAAAAGATTAGATGAAGCAATTGAACATCTTAAATCTGCGTATGTGATTTCAGAAAATACACCTCAAACAGAAGAGCTTATATATAAAACTATAATTTAATCCAGTTTTCAGGGTAAATATCTTTTGTTATCTGGTCTGGTTTATTTTCTGTAAACCAAATTTCAGGTGCGATAACGATTTTGTTTTCGTTATTGTTTAGCATCGCGCCCCAATATGAAAAACTGGAGTTTGCAATGATGTTGTGTTTGGCATGCGCCATAAGCATTAAGTCTTGCCAAGAGTCGTTCCCTGTGTTGTGGCTTATATACGTTGCGTTTTCAATTTTTAAATTTTCTTCTACCCATTTAGGGTCATCAGAGAATATGTAAAATGAAGGGTTTTCGATTTTTTCTTTAATTATCTCAATTGCGCGTCCGTAATGTTCAAGAGTTAATTGATTAAACAAGTTTTTATATCTTGCTTTTTGAACATAATCCCCTCTTCTTATATGGATTGAAACTGAATTTTCGCTTTTCATTCTTTCCATTATTTCTTGGGTTTTAGCCGAACCTTCTTTTTTGAATGTTAAAACATTTCTTGCAAATGTTTCATCAAAATATTTTGCGCTTTGAAAAAAACCTTCAATAAATGTGTCGTCTGTAATTTTTTCAGATTTTTCTTCATAGACGAAAGCAGTTTCTTGATATATATTCAACCCAAAAAATTTGTTTGTTTTTATAAATCTTCTTAATTTCCAATAAAGCGGGATTCTAAAATCCTTATTAACCGCGGGTTCAATTCCAAAAATATCCATTTGATAAGGTCTGTTTGGGTTTTTTTTGAAAAATGACATATCAAAATCAACATCTACATCAAGTTCTTTTGCTTTTGTAAGCCCAAAAATATATTGAAAAATTTGGTTTCCAAGACCGCCTGAATATTTTATGGTTATCATTTTTGCTCCTTAAATACCCAAAATTTGAAAATTGTGAAAGATAACATTGCAATTGGGAATACAAGAAATAATTGGTCAATATATTTACCAAGCGCGACAGGACTTGTTAAATTAAACAAATCTAAAAAGTAATTTGCTGTTTTTTCACCCCATTGCATTTTTGCAAGAAAGTTGAGTGCAAACAAATTTACAAAATATGTAAAAACATAAGACCCAACAAATTTAAAAATTAACTTGTTGTTGTTTACTTTAAAAACAAGGCTGCCGGTTGTTTTAAAGTTCCAAAGTACTCCTAAAACATAGACACATAAAAGCGCCCATTCGCGCTTCAATGGTGTCGATATAAAGATTGTATACATCAAATAACCAAAAAGCGTATTTAGGGCGCCTACGAATAAAAATTTTATGAATTTTTTGTCTAACAAAATAATTCCTTAAAAGTTTTCAATTAGTTTTCAAAAACATATGGAATTAAAGAAGCTTCTCTTGCTCTTTTAACAGCAGTTGCAAGCATTCTTTGGTGTTTTGCACAAGTTCCAGTAACTCTTCTTGGAAGAATTTTGCCAGATTCTGATAAAAATCTTTTTAATTTAGAAGTATCTTTGTAATCCAAAGTTGCTACATTATCTGCACAGAATGAGCAGTTTTTCTTTTTTTTGTCGTCATTTTTTGTAATTTTTGCCATTTTTTATTCCTATCTTTTTTCTATTTCTTAAAACGGAATCTCGTCTTCGTCAATTAAATCTTCAACGAGTTCTTGATCTGCGAATTGTACAATATTTTCATTTTTTGGCGCTGCTTTTGGTGTTAATTCTTGAGTTCCGCCGATTTTTTCAATGGTTGAAGCATTGATTTCGATGATTCTTTTGTCTTTGCCATCTTGAGTTTTGAATGTTTCAACTTGCAATCTGCCGTCAACAATAACTCTGTCATTTGCAGCAATTTCTTGGGCTGTTACTTCTGCTAAATTGCCAATAGCAATTACTCTAACAAGAGTTTCTTCTTTTTGGTTAATGTTAAGAGTGAAATTTGTTATTGGAAGATTATTTTGAGTAAATCTTTTTTCAGGAGTTTTTACAACAATCCCGTCTACTACAATTTTAGCTAACGCCATAATTCGCCTCTATTTTTTTAGTTCAACGAACATAGTTCTGATGATGTTTTCGTTCAATTTAAGTTGTCTTCTGAAATCAACAATTTTGTCTGCTGGGATAGAAAGTTTTTGAACGAACATAATACCATCTCTGAAACCTTTAACATCGAAAGAAAGTTTTTTTCTTCCCATTTTTTCGATTTCATCAACTTTTCCGCCGAAACCAGTAACAATTTCTTCAACTTTTGCAACAATTTTATCAGCTTCATCGTTATCCAAATTTGGCTTTAATGTTGCGAGTAATTCATACTTTTTCATGTGTTTTCCTTCTTTTACAGTTGTTTATGCGAAAAATCGTATCATGAAAATATTTTTATTACAAGGCATAAAAATTATTGAAAACTCTGCGTGCCATCTAAAAACATGCAATCGCCGTAAGAGAAAAATCTATATTTTTCACTGACTGCGACTTTATATGCATTTAATATGTTTTCTCTGCCCATAAATGCGCTCACAAGCATAATCAAGGTAGATTTTGGTAAGTGGAAATTAGTCAACAATTTGTTGATTACTTTTAATTTTTTAGGGGGGTAGATAAAAATGTTTGTTTCATCTTTGCAAGGAATTATTTTTCCATGTTTGGCATGCGTTGCTTCTAAACATCTTGTAACAGTTGTTCCAACTGCAATAATATCCCCTTTTGCTTCATTTATTAATTTTGCTGTACTTTCAGGAATTTCATAGCTTTCATAGTGCATTTTGTGGTCTTCAATTTCTTCGCATTTAACAGGAAGAAATGTTCCAAGCCCCACAACAAGCGTTACGTATGCTATATGTACTCCTTTTGCTTTAATTTCTTCTAAAATTTCTTTTGTGAAGTGGAGCCCCGCAGTAGGAGCTGCAGAGGATTCAGGCTTGTTTGCAAAAACAGTTTGATAAATTTCTTTATCTTTGTCGTCTGCTTCTCTTGAAATATAAGGAGGAAGAGGGATTTTGCCCACATAATCCAATATTTCATAAATGCTTTTGTTTTTGTCATAAATAAGCTCAACTTTGTGTGTGTTCCCCTCATTCAATCCTTTTTCAAGAAGTTTTACTTGAAGCTCTGGCGCAACAAACACAATTTCGTCTATTTTTAATCTTCTGACATTTTTTATAAGCACTTCCCAAAAGTCATCTTCAATTGGTTTAAGCAAGAAAATTTCAATGCGTGCTCCTGTTTCTCTTCTGCCCATAAGCCTTGCAGGGATGACTTTTGTATCATTTAAAACAAGAACATCATCTTTTTTTAATAAACTTGGTAAATTGAAAAAATTTTGATGTGTAATTTCACCTTTTAAATTCAGGCACATCATTTTAGAGCCTGAGCGGCCTTCAATCGGACTTTGTGCAATCAATTCTTTCGGTAATTCATAATCAAAATCAGAGACTTTCATAATATTCCTTCAAAATTACCGCGTCCCCTTCAATGTTTGGGCTTTCGCAAACAAGAGCCCCGCAAACACCAAATTTTTTAAATGCTTTGAGTAAATCTTTATAATTCATATCGCTTTCTTCAAGAATTAAATGTTTTTTCTCGCCTTTGCTTGAGTATTCAATTCCTGCAACGTGTGCGTGGAAATTTTTGAGTGCAACATCTCCTAATTTGTTCCCAATTTTTTCAAAAATATTGCAAAAGTCATCGTACGTATTAAAATCGCCACCGCTTCGTGCGTGAATGTGTGCAAAATCAACACAAGGTAACACTTGAGGAAACAGACTTGAAAGCTCTATGATTTCGTCTAAATCACCCCATTGAGTACCTTTGCCTGTTGTTTCGGGTATAATCCAAATTTTGTTATTTTCTTTTTCAAGAAATTCACACAAT
>JAFVOZ010000016.1 GCA_017505585.1 bacterium | reverse complement strand
TAAATTAATATTGCAAAAGTATACGTAAAATTGCTTAGGTAGAAATACTTAAATTTACAAATTGCCCTTTGAAATAATGCTGTTATAATTGAGAAAATGACATAAAGGAGTAATCAATGGAACTTGAATTAATTAGAAAAACAGATGAAGAAGTTGCAAAATATATAGAGCTTGAACTTAAAAGACAACAAGAAACAATCGAACTTATTGCATCAGAAAACTTTACCTCACCTGCTGTTATGGCAGCTTCAGGTAGTGTTTTAACAAATAAATATGCAGAAGGAAAACCTTATAAAAGATTTTATAACGGTTGTGATAATGTTGATAAAATTGAAGAAATGGCACAAAATCGCTGCAAAGAATTATTTGGTTGCGACCATGCTAACGTTCAGCCACACTCTGGCGCACAAGCAAATATGGCAGTTTTCTTATATGCCGTTAAGCCTGGTGATAAAGTTATGGGTATGGATTTATCAAATGGTGGACACTTAACCCACGGCTCACCCGTAAACTTCTCTGGCTTATATTTTGATATTGTTTCTTATGGTGTAAATGAAGATGGTGTCATTGATTATGATGCACTTGAAGAACTTGCAATAGCCGAAAAACCAAAATTAATTATCGCAGGTGCTAGCAACTATCCAAGAGTTATTGATTTTAAAAGATTTAAAGAAATTGCAGATAAAGTTGGTGCATATTTAATGGTAGATATAGCGCACATTGCAGGGCTTATTGCAGGCGGTGTTCATCCAAGCCCTGTGCCATATGCTGATTTTGTAACAACAACAACTCATAAGACTTTAAGAGGTCCTCGTGGTGGGATTATCATGTGCAAAGAAGAACACGCGCTCGGAATTGATAAAGCTGTGTTCCCAGGAGTTCAAGGCGGACCTTTAGAACACATTATTGCGGCTAAAGCTATTGCTCTTAAAGAAGCCTTGAGCGATGATTTTAAAACTTGGGCAAAACAAGTTGTATTAAATGCGGACGCACTTGCAAAAACCTTGATTTCGGAAGGTGTTGATATTGTTGGTGGAAAAACTGAAAACCATCTAATGACACTTGACCTTAGAAAACTAGGTAAAACAGGCAAAGACGTTGCAAATATGCTTGAAGAAATCGGAATTACTGCAAATAAAAATACTGTTCCGAATGACCCTCAAAGTCCGTTTGTAACATCAGGCGTGAGAATTGGTACTCCTGCTGCAACAACAAGAGGTTTTAAAGAAGAACAAATGGTTGAAATCGGCAAAATTATTGCAGACGGAATACTCGAACGTGACACAAAAGAAAATCTTCGCGCAAGAAGCTTGAAACTTTGCAAAGATTTTCCGCTATATCCTGATATTGTTTAGTTTTACAGGCTATTTATTTAACCAGTACTCTTACAAATTCAAAATTCTCTTTGTGTTGAGCTTTTTGAAGAATTTGTGTTGGATTTTTGAGTAGTGCCGTAAAATCGTATAATTCGCTTTTAATAAGTGCCAATTCCTTGAAATAGTCGATATTTGAAGAATTTAACATGTCTAAGTTTGCGCAAACTTTTGAGATGAAGTCAGAAAAAGTTTGACCTTGTTCTGTAAATTCTTCGGCTGAGTATAATTTTGAGGCTTGGGTTATTGTGGCGATTTTTTCTTCACTTAAATTATCAAGAGATAAAATGTATGAAATATCAAACGCACTCAAGCTTTTAATTTTTAGTAAATCTACCAAGAAACGCATATTTTCAGATTTTGAATTGGACAAAATCTCGTTAATTTCTGATTGTGAAAACCTTTGATTAAATTCGATTTTTTCTTCCAGATGTGAAATCGCTTGGAATAAATTTCCGATAAACTTTTTTAAACCCATATTCTTCCCGTATTTAATTAAAACTTCCTATGCAATAATAAAGTATTTTTTGTTTGAAAAATTGCCCTTTTAATTTAAATTATGTTACAATTGGTTATAATTCGAAAGGAGACAAAAATGGAAGAATTAAAGATTTACTTAGACAAAGACATTGACACAAACCACATTATGAACAAAAAAGTTGCAGTTATTGGTTATGGCTCACAAGGTTATGGCCAATCTAATAATTTAAGAGATTCAGGCGTTGATGTTGCTATCGGTTTAAGACCGGATGGTGCAAGTGCTAAAAAAGCAGCTGCTGAAGGGCTTAAAGTTATGAGCATTGAAGACGCTGTTAAATGGGCAGATGTTGTTCAAATTCTTATTCCTGATGAAATTCAAGCCAAAGTTTTTGCAGAACAAATTGCTCCAAATATGAGA
The DNA here is from genome assembly GCA_017505585.1 of bacterium. GTDB lineage: Bacteria > Cyanobacteriota > Vampirovibrionia > Gastranaerophilales > Gastranaerophilaceae > RGIG1918. The sequence continues at coordinate 1,789 of JAFVOZ010000016.1, read as the reverse complement.
GCAGGTCAATATTTAATGTTCTCACATGGTTTTTCAATTCACTTCAAAAAAATCGTTCCGATTGAAGGCGTTAACGTAATTATGGTTGCACCTAAAGGACCAGGACACACAGTAAGAAGTGAATATCAAGCAGGCAAAGGTGTTCCAAGCTTAATCGCTGTTGAAAATAACCCATCTGGCGATGCTCGTGAAGTTGCTCTTGCGTATGCTAGTGCAATTGGTGCCGGTCGTGCTGGCATTATTGAAACAACTTTCAAAGAAGAAACAGAAACCGACTTATTTGGTGAACAAGCAGTTCTTTGCGGTGGTTGCGCTGCATTAATTAAAGCAGGTTTTGAAACGCTTGTTGAAGCTGGATACTCTCCATATATGGCATACTTTGAATGTTTGCACGAAATGAAACTTATTGTTGACTTAATCAACGAAGGCGGTCTTGCAGATATGAGATATTCAATTTCAAACACTGCTGAATACGGTGACTTAACTCGTGGACCAAGAGTAATTACAGACGCGACTAAAGCTGAAATGAAAAAAATCTTATCAGAAATTCAAAGCGGTCAATTTGCTGATGAGTTCTTAAATGAAATGCATTCAGGTTGCACAAACTTTAATCGCTTAAGAGAAGAAAACAAAGAACACTTAATTGAAAAAGTTGGTACAAAACTTCGTTCTTTATTCTCTTGGATTAAAGAAAGAAAAATTGTAGACAGAAATAAAAACTAATTTTGTTTGCAAAGTTGATAATTATTTATGTGAGCAGGGCGCAAGCCCTGCGAACATGTATTTAAGGTCAAAGGAGGAAACATGAGATTTGACGGCAGAAAAAATAATGAATTGCGCCCTATAAAATTTACAAAAAACTTTACTAAAAATGCACCGGCTTCCGTGCTTGTTGAATTTGGTGATACTAAAGTTATTGTATGTGCCTCATATGAAGATGTTAAACCGAAATGGATGCCAAAAGATGAAGTTGGTGGCTGGTTAACTGCTGAATATTCTCTTTTACCTTCGTCGACCAGCACTCGTTGCCAAAGAGAAAGAACGAAAATTTCAGGTCGCACACAAGAAATCCAAAGGTTAATTGGCAGAAGTTTGCGCTCAGTTGTTGACCTTAAAAAACTTGGTGATAGAACAATCACAATTGATGCTGATGTTATTCAAGCAGACGGCGGCACAAGAGTTTCATCAATTTGCGGTGGCTTTGTAGCACTTCAAATTCTTGTTGAAAAATTAACGGCGGATGGTTCGCTCACCGAAAACCCAATTATTGAACCATTGGGTGCAGTAAGTGCCGGCATTGTAAATGGTGAAGTTGTGCTTGACCTTAATTATGCTGAAGATTCAACTGCTCAAGTTGATTCCAATGTTGTTATGACGCGCTCCGGTAAAATTGTTGAATTTCAAACAACTGCCGAAGGCGAGGCTTTTACAAAAGAACAATTAGATGAAATTTATTCACTTTGCAAAGCGGGAATTGAAGAGATAATTTCGAAGTATTAATTTTAAACACGATTGAGAATTATTTCAGCATTTGTTGTAATACTATTGGCAGCGGAGCTATTTTTAGCTCCGATCTGACCTTTTGTTTGTTGAATATATTATATTTTTATTCTGCAAACGCCTTAACCACTTCTTCTCTATCATCAAAGTGTATGGTTTTATCTTTCAAGATTTGATAATCTTCGTGTCCTTTTCCTGCGACCACAAGCACATCTTCAGATTTTGAGATTTTTTTAAGAAGTTTTATTGCATCACCTCTATCAATTTCAACATAAACAGATTTAGGGTT
>JAFVOZ010000015.1 GCA_017505585.1 bacterium | reverse complement strand
TTGAAGGGAACACCTTCCGATTCCAGCTCCGCTTTTACTTCAGCGATTATTGCCAGGGTTTCTTCCACCTGGGACAGATGGGTTATCAAGTTCGATTTTGCCTGAAAGCAAGTCTTCAAGATCATACATTAATTGCTTTTGATAATTTGCTCTGCCCGCGCGAAGTGCCAAAAACGGTGCATCAAGCTCGTTTAATCTTTCCGCAACAACGTCAATTGCTTTATCCATTCTGCTTGCAACAAGCACGGTTTTGCCTTTTGCAATCAAATGTGCCACAAGGTTGACAATAGTTTGACTCTTGCCTGTTCCAGGAGGGCCATAAACTGCAAGAAAATCGTTGTCCTCTATTTTTCTTATAACATTTTCTTGAGAATCGCTGAGTTGAAGCGGTGTAATTGCAAAAAAGTCTTTAAATTCTTTGGGTTCTTTAATTTTTTGCTCGCCACGACCTTTAGATTTCATATATTCTTGATTTATGACATTGAGCGCGTTTTCTCTTATTGTTCCGGATGATTTTTCGCCAATTTGTGTAAGTTCGTGTAAAACTCCTGCCGTTACGGTTGGTCTTTTGGTTAAAATTACCGCTTGAGTGTTTTCAAGCACAAGTTTATCGAGTTTTACTTTTTTGACTTTTGATATTTCATCTAACGAGTCAAAATCAAAGTTTTCAATTTCTTCCAAGGTTTTTTCTTGGTAGAAATCGTCCATATTTTTAATATCTTTTGTGTCTTTGTGGTCTACGTTGTATTGAATTTCAAGGTCCGGAATGATTGATTTTAAGGTTGTGAGGAAAATTTCCAAACCGTCTTTTGTAAGGGGCAATTCAGGAACTGCATCCAATAAGCCTGATAAAAGTTGGTCTATTTCTTCTTCATCGTCTTTTTTTATAAGTTGTGCTATAGCACCGGTGTTTAAGGACAGCATAGATTCATTCAATGAGCAGCAAATTTGCTTTCCTTCGCGCTGAAGAGTGCATGGCACATACAAAAGAGGCGTTAAAAATTCATTGTTCTTTTTAACTTTTGTGTTTTTGCCCACCAAAAATAAATAACCGTAAAGAAGATAACGTTCTTTTTGGCTCATATCTCCTTGAATCATAAGTTCGGTAAGAAGTGGGTCAGAGCCGTCCAAAAGAAGCGGTGTTTCGTAGTTTGAGAAGAGTTCTTCTTCGCCATCAATAAAACGCCATTTATTGTCTTTGTCACCTTTTAGGTTTCTAAAAGTTGAACTTTTAACTTCTTCTCTAACGCAATCATGGAGATATTGACTTAACTTCTTTATAAAACTTCCGCTAAATGCTTGGGTTATAGCTTTGGTAGCATTTTGTAACATAAGATAATTATAGTCTTTTGCGCTTGATTTGTCTATATTTTAGTTGACTGTCACCCATAAAATGTAATTTATTTGTTAAAAATTGTAAACAATTTTTTGTTTTCTGCAATTAATGTTTTTGAATAACGTTTATTTTATTGTATAAGGACAAGTATTATGGCAGATATTTCATCACTTATGGCAGTAAATGCCTACCCAAAAAACTCATATGTAAATAATGTCAACGTAAACACAAAAGGTGCAGGCGGTGCCGGTGCGCAAGTTGGCGTATTTACCCCACCTCCACAAGAGAATTTTCAAGCAAAAGCACCAAGCAATAACCCATTTGGAGTTGGCAGATATGCTGATGCATCGTTAAATGGCGGTGGTTACGGCCTTGCTTTTGGTGCAGAATCAACAGGCGTCCATGGCAACTCTGAAGCAGTTGGCAAAAAACTTCAGCTTGTAGGATAAGTTTTATTTGATATAAAAATCGTGCAATTTTTATTGCACGATTTTTTGTGTTTAATTCCGTTTTTTAAATTTTATATTCACTTTTCGCAAGAGCAACGGTAATTGAATTTGAATTGAAGTAATGTGCTGCATGTTGTACATCTTCAATTGTTACATCGTTTATCATTTTTCTGTATTTTTCTTCCCAATCAAGCCCGAGTCCAAACAAGTAATCACCTGATAACATAAGTGCTTGTTGCATATTTGTTTGCGAGAAGTATTCCAATCTTCCGATAACATTTTCTTTTGCACCTTGAAGTTCGGCTTCCGTGATTGGTGTTGTTTGTAATTTTTTTACTTCTATATCGAACTCATCAAGTGATTTTTGAATGTTTGATGGGTCACATGCAATATAAAAATAAAGAATTGCACCGCGCACCATAGGCTCATAACTTGAGCGAACCGTATACGCTAAACCTTTTTTATCGCGAAGCTCAACAAATAATCTTGAGCTTAAACCGGCCGAGCCTAAAATATTATTCATAACAATAATTTTCGGGTAATCTTCGTGCGTAAATGTCGGAACAATAACCCCTTTAAGCACTTGCGCTTGTGCAAGGTCATCTTTCGGAATAAAATCCACGCTCGACGTTTGAATTTCGTGAACATTTGGAATTTCATCCGTTGATTCGGAATTTTTCATAAAAGCAAATTTTTCTGCGATTATATTTAGTAATTTTTCTTCATCTTGAATATCACCGACAACAGTTACAACTTTTTTTGCATTCATAAACTGTTCAGACATTTCATGCATATCTTCTTTTGAAATTTTGCCTAATTCTTCAAGAATTTTTGAGTATGAATTTGAATAATAATGATTTTCGAATATTTTTCTCACAAATTTATCTGTTGCAAGAAGCCTTGGCTCATCAAGCTCAGAGGTAATTTCACCTTTCAATTTATGAACTTCTTTGTCAAATTCTTCAAAGGTTGAATTTTGAAGTACATCGCTTAAAATATCAGCCGCAAGCTCAAAATCTTCGTTTAAGCATAAAGCACAAGCCGTGAGGTTATCCTGTTTGCATTTTATATTTAGCTCAATTCCGTTGTCTTCAATAATTTTTGATAATTCAACCGCGGAATATTTTTTTGTTCCTTGCATAAGAAGTTTTGTGTATAGCGAACGTATGCCTGCATATTTTTCTTGTTTGTTAATTAAAAAATTGCAAACAAGTGCTAAACGAGGCGTTTTTGCGTTGTTTTTTAAAATTATTTCAATTCCGTTTATTTCAACTTTTTTCATTTTTACTTCTCCTCATTCGGTAAAAGTACATTTATAGCACATTTTTCAGGGTCTAAGTATTTTTTTGCAATTTCTTGAATGTAGTTTATGTCAATTTCTTCAAGCAATTTTTCATAATTTTGTGCCATATTTAAATCTTCACAAACAGTTAAATAGTGACCTATGCTATCGCCAAGTTTTGCAACAGTTTCAGTGCTTGAGGCAAAGCCCACTTTTGTTTGTTTTTTGGCTTTTTTGAGTTCGTCTTCCCCGATATTTTGAATATTTTTCAATTCATTTTTAATTTCAGGAATAACTTTGTCGAATTTTGTGTGGTCAAAATTTGCTTCAATAAAGAAATTGTTTCCTTCCTTGAATTGATAGTGGCAAGTATCAAGCGAGAAATAATATGGTTCTGCTGATTTTTCAATTAAGTTAACATATAATCTTGAGCTTTTTCCTTCGCCCAATATTGTGGAAATTATATCAAGGGCAATGCTTTCTTTAAGGTTTTTTGCGCTATCTGCGAGGAAACCAAACATTATGTAACCACAATTCACATCCCCTCTTTGAATTTCTGTTCTTGGGTTTTTAATTTCAAGCTCCATTTCGCCATGCGGCATAATTTTTGTTTTTGTATTTCTGAATTTAAAACCTTTTATGATTTCTTGGAGTACGTGTTCTTCATCGAAGTCACCCGTCACAATTGTTGAGATGTTCTCGGGTGTGTAGAAAGAGTTGTAGTAATCCATAATCGCGCTTCTTGGAATTTGAGAAATGATTTCAGATGTGCCTATAACATCTCTTTTGTATGGATGCTTTTCATACATCATATCATTCAATGCGTGGTAAACTTTGCTCCAGTTTTGGTCTTTACGCATTTTGATTTCTTCTAAAACAACATATCTTTCTCTTTTTTCTTCAGGTGCAACGCCTGCTATATCAAATGCAGGGCCGATTTCTTCTTCAGGAAGTGTGATGTTCATCATCATATCTGAGTGCATATCAAGAGCTAAGTCTAAATGGTTTTTTGAAATTGTTATATAGTAGAAAGTATAATCTTTCCAAGTTGCAGCGTTAATTATTCCGCCTTTTTGCTCCATAATGCGGTCAAAGTCGCCTGCTTTAAATCTTTCCGTTCCTTTGAACATTAAGTGCTCAAGAAAGTGAGAAACGCCATTGTTTATATCATCTTCATTAATTGACCCTGTTTTCACCCAACTTGAAATGTTCACAAGAGCACCTTCTTTATGCGCGAGTGCAACTTTATGCCCGTTATCAAGGGTATATAAGCTGATTGGTTTTGTAAGATATGGAAAATTAATTAATTCTTTTTTCATATTGATTACCTTTCTTTTAAGTCCGGTCTTAATTTTTCAGCACCTTTTAGATAAACATGTTGCACTTTGTCGGATTTTACATCGGCAAAAAGCATTACTCTTATGCATTTTTCAAGTGAATTTTCAACATGCATTTCTTGGTAACACATCATAGGCACATCTTGAAAACCGCAGTCAAGTCTTGCGTATTTTGCGGGATAGCAAGCAGTTAAATCTTTCGTTGCTGAAAAATTTGCAAAGTGAATGTCGTCTGTTGTGAGTGTATTTTTTTCTAAAATAGTGTTTAAGAGCTCGACAGTTGCTTCGCGCATTGAATTTTCATCGTTTGAGCAGGTAATTGCTCCTCTTATTGCTTTATTCAAATTTTTCGCCTTTCTCTATTCTCGCACCGAGGCTCCAGGCATAAGCTGTCATTTCACCTTTGCCTTCTGGTTTTACGGTTTCAATTAAAACTGAATTTTTTCCACAACCGACAAGTATGCCCTTTTTATCAATGTTTAAAATTTTGCCGCCTTCGCCACAGTCAGTACATGTTGAGCATTTAATTAATTTCACAATTTTGCCTTTATATGTTGTTTGGCAAGTAAAGTTATCAATGAGTGCTCGTACTTTATTTTTGATGTATTCTGCGTCATCTTCCCAATTAATAATTTTATCTTCTTTTTTGGTTTTTTTGGTGTATGTCGCAAGCGTACCGTCTTGCTTGATTGGCATAATTGATTTGTTATACAAGCCTTCCAAAGTTTTTTTCAAAAGTCCGTAAGCGCAATCTGAAATTTTATTTGTGAGCTCAATTGATGTTGTATCACCAGTAAGAGGGATTTCTTCTTGCAAACAAATATCGCCTTCATCCATTTCAAGGCATGTCATCATTGTTGTAACGCCTGTTTTTTCTTCGCCGTCTAATAATGCTTGGCGAATTGGGTTTGCGCCTCTATATTTTGGGAGGAGCGAAGCGTGAACATTAATTGTCCCGAATTTTGGAATATCAATAATTTCTTGAGAGATAATTTGCCCGAATGCGAAAGTTACAAAAAAATCTGCTCCGCAACTTTTCAATTTTTCAACATTTTCTGCGTCTTTTGAAATTTTTTCTGATTTTATAACTTCGATATTATTCTCAAGCGCAAAAACCTCAAGTTTTGAAGGCAAAATTTTATTGCCTCTGCCTGATGGTCTTGAAGGCTGAGTTACAAATGATAAAATTTCAATATCTTTATCTTGGTGTAATTTTTCGAAACAACTAAGAGCAATGTCCGGAGTTGCGAAAAATACTAATTTAATTGTCATTTTTGCCTTCTTTTAAGTGTTTTTCTGCAATTTCTTTGTCGCTTGGTGTGCGCTCAAGAATTTCTTGTTCAAGCTCATCTTCTTGAATAAGCCTTTCTTCTTCAAGTTTTGGAAGGTTGTATTTATCAAGCAACATTGAAGTTTCTATTACATTTCTTGTGTGGTCAACAAACAAAATGCCGTCCAAGTGGTCGAATTCGTGCTGGATGGCACGTGCAAGAAGTGAACCGTCGCGTGCTTCAATTACAAAAGGTTTTCCGTTGAAATTTAAAGCTTTTACTTTAACGGATTCATATCTTCTGACATTTGTATACATTTGCGGAAAACTTAAACAGCCTTCATAGCTATTAATTGCGCCTTCTTTTTTAATTATTTTCGGGTTAATGAAAATAATAGGGTCTGGTGCTTCATTTGGTTCTGTAACATCAATCACAAAAATTCTAACATTTTCGCCAACTTGCGGTGCTGCAAGCCCTACGCCGTTATTGTGGTACATTGTGTCTACAAGATTTTCAATTAAAACTTGTATTTTTTTAGAAATTTTTGTAACTTCTTTTGATTTTTGACGGAGTACATTTTCTCCGTATTTTTTGATTTTTAAGATTGCCATAGCTGGATTTTATCATATTTTTGGGTGTCAATCAAGAAAATGCCTGCTTTTGCTCTTGCTGTCTGATTATTGCGCCCATTTAAAAGATTTTACGCTTTTTACAGAACTTACAAGTCCTTGAATTAAAACTTGAAATTCTTTCTCGCCTTCTGCGCTTCCTGCAGTCAATTCAGGAATTTTAGCTATGTCATCTTTCGAAATTGTTGCAAGAAGTGGATTTTTCGGTGCAACGGTTTTTACTGCTTCAAGTACGGCAAGTGCTTTGCTTGGCATTTTTTCAAGTACCTTATTTAATGTGAAATCACCGACGGGGCCAAGTTTGTTAGCAACGTGGGGTGAAATTCTTCCTAAAATTTTCATATCTGCATAGTTTGTGAGCAAATTATATTTTCCTGTTGCATATAAGCTCATATTGGCCCCGCGAGATGTGAATTTGTTTATTGTCGCCCAACCGTTTCCGAAAGTTAATGTGCCTTCAAGCGAACTGAATTCACCGGTGTTTACTTTTGAAACGGATGATATCGCATTGTTTAAATTAAAGCCCAATATGTTTTCAGAAAGTAAGTTGCCTGCATATAAGAAGTTTTCAAATTTAATGAAATCTTTCATAACACCGTTTTTAACCGTGAATTTTGCGTTCCCTGTGAGTGTTTTCATTTGTTGGGTAAATGTTGCGCCACGAAATTCGCCTTTGACTATACCTTCAAGTGTCCCGGATGTCGGCAAAGTAACACCGACAAATGCTTTCGAAGCTTTTGCAACATTAATATTTTTCCCTGCTATGTTAAAACCGGTTTTGAGTTGTGAAAGATGATAGCTTGCGCTACCTGTTGCAACTCCGTCGTATGCACTTGCTTTAAGGTCGGATAATGTTACAAGGTCGTTTGCCATTTTCAAGTTAAAGCTAATGTTTTGGAGCAAAATAGTGCCTGATTTAAGGTTGCCGATTATACCTTTTCCTGTTTTCACAATAATATTGCTTGTAGGTCCTGCAGTTGTTTGCGTATTAGGGGCAGAAGCCACAATTTGCATAATTTCATCTGCATCAAGTGTGCCGGATGAGAAATTCAGATTGTTTATCGTAATGTATTTTGAAATATCGCTATTTAAATTTAATTCGCCTCTAAAATCGGACTTGCCGACCTTTATGCCTGTTGCAGTTGCCGCAATCATAGATTTTTTAAAGTTTATAAGAGCATTTTCAACCGTTAATTTAAATGTTGGATAATTTAAATTTGAAATTGCGAATTGTCCTGTGATTTCAGGCTTTGCAACACTTCCGGTGATGTTTAAATTTCCTTTTGCGCTAAGTTTTGTGTTATCTAGAATTTCTAAAATGATGTTTAATTTTTGAGGTATATTGACTGCGATGTTTGATATTGTCGGATTTTTGGCATAAATATTTGCAATTTTACCTTTAGCATTAAACACGTTTTGCGCTGATATATCATTGATTATTAAGTCATTTCCTTTTAGGTTGATGTTGCAGGCGGTTTTTACGGTTTGCCCTTTGATGTTCTCAATGCCTATTATGTTGATATAATTGTTTGGACTTGTTGTGATATTGCCTTTGATATTGATATCATCGATGTCGCCTTCGATACTTGCCGAAAGGGGGATTGCGCCTTTATAGGCTATATTTTTTCTTAAATCTTGCGGAATGAAACTCAAGATAAATTCAGGCGAAATATTGCCTTGTGCCGAGAGTTCAATTTCAGGCTTTTTCATATAATCTTCAATGTAGCCTGAAGTTGTGACAAAGTTTGTGCCCATTAAAATTTTAAATGGCTCAATTGTTATTTTTTCTGAGTTTCCGGTTATTTTAGCACTTGGAAGTGATAATCCTTGCGGTGCATTTTGAACTTTAAAATTAAGCGATGTTACATCTGCGGCAAGGTTGAAATCATTACCCACAGGGGTGATTGTGGCACTTGCTTTTGATATGGTAAGCGGTGCGTTTAGGCTTTTAATTAAAATATTAATGCTATCCGCGCTTGCATTTCCGACGAATTCCGGTTTTTCAAATGAACCTTTAATATCTGCTTTTGCCTTGATTGTACCGCCGTTGAATGCTAAATCTTTCAAATCTTTTTCGTTGACAAGCTTCAAACTGGACAAAAGTTTTACAATTTCTGAGATTTTGAGCGGGTCTGAGCTTATTTTTAAATCCATTTTAGAGTTAGTGTCAATCACGCCGTTTGCCTGGAATTTTGCGTTGTTGAGCGAAGCGTGAGTGTCTTTTATTGTCATTTTATTGCCTGTAAAGTCAATGGTTGACGCTATATTTGTCAAATTAACATTTGCTTTGGGGTATGCAATCCCGCCTTCAGCAAGTTTTATAAAACCGTCCGATTTAATTTTTTTAAAATCACTGTCTATATTAAAATCGCAATTAATATAACCTTTTGCAATGATACTTTTGAAATCATTTTTAATATTAAACAAAGTTAAAACGGCACCTATGTGGTTTTTAATTTGACTGAGTGAAGCTTTGTCGCATTTTGTCTGAAGGTTAATTTTTGCTTTTTTGCCAAGTTCTAAAAAGCCGTTTGAGGTTAAAAATTCATTTTGGGCTATGTATAATTTTGTATCAATTTTGATTTTATTTTTATCAAAATTTAAGTCCAAATTACTGTTTGGAAGCTTTTTACCGTCTAGCATAATTGTTGCTTCATCAACTTTTAAGTACCCTTTTGCATTAAAGTTTTCAAGGTCATTAATTTTTAAATCAGCAAGAATGTTGGCGTGTGCTCCAAGTGTATCTATCATTGCAAATGGGTTAAAAAGCTCCATTTCAGCTGTTTGCGCTGTGCTTTTACTTTCTTCAAATTCAGGAAGTTTTGTGCTTAAATTCACATCAAAATCCAAATATTTTTTTGGCACATCAACTCTTGCAATATTTCCCTTTGTTGTAATTTGTAGCGGTCCTTCAAGAGAGTTTAATTTAAATGTGGAATTTTTCGCACTTAAATTGAAAGACTTGTTGATATCTTCATCTTTGAGATTGAGTGCCAAGTTATCAACAATAACTTTAATTTTTCCAAGCTCAAGCGGAAAATCCGCATTTGCTTCTTCTTTATTTTCGTTTTGTGTTTGTGTTTGCGGTGCGCTTTGTGCGAAATAATCAAGGATAGTATATTTTTTATTCTTATACACAAGGTTTAAAGTTATGTCTTTGGCGTAAATTTTTTCAAGATTTATTTTGCCAAAGATAATTGACGGGATGTTAATTTCAATGCTCGGGTGAGAAATGCTTATAATTGTTGATTTGTCAGGTGCAATAAGCGCTATATTTTCGGCAGTTGCGCCAATATCAAGCTTTGGTGTGGTTTTTAGCTTTAACCCTTTTGTGTCAAGCGTTACAGGAGTAATTTTTGCGAGTTCCGTGTTGATGAGCGGAAGATAATTTTCGAACTTAATTACATTCGGTAAAATAAATAGGAAACTAAGATAAATAAACCCTAAAATTCCTGCAAATGTTCCAAGCAAAATTTTTGCAAATTTTGGAACGGCAAACTTTGGTTTGCTGTTATTTTTAAAAATCATACTCCGTCCTCGTGTTGTTTCATGTTATATTTCTGTAATGGAAATGCTTTCTATGCCTGAGTTTCGAGCTTCGTCCATAAGCTTTACAACTGTGCTGTGGTCTGAATTTCCCTCAACTTGAATCATCAAGCCATCAGTCGCCTCTTCTTTTTTGGCACTTAGCATTGAATTTAAATTGTTTGCTTCGACTTCTTCTTCGCCAATATAATATTTATTTTCTTCAGTTATTGTAACCGTTAAAATTTTTGAATCTTTTTTGTTTTCTTGTTCTTCAACAAATTGTGGCACGGCAAGTTTTAGACCTTGTTGATCGAACATCGGGGCAATTACCATCATAATGATGAGTAATACAAGAAAAATATCGGTTAAAGGAGTAATATTTATTTCATTAAAAGTTTGTCTTCTCATTGTTTTTTGGCTCCTTTTTCAGCATTTTCTTTAAGGTTGCGTTGTTCTTTTTTGCTCAAAGGTTCGCCTGCAACCGTTAGTTTTTCATAGCCTGCACTTTGTGCCATTCGCATTATTTTTAATATTTCGGAACTTTTTGTTTTTTCATCGGCACGAACAACAACTTGTTTTTCTTGAGATTCATTGACAAGCGCAACAAGTTTTTCTTCTAAGCTATCTTCCGTTGTTTTTTCGCCGTTTAGGAACATTTCGCCGTCTTTTGTGATTGAAACAACAGCTTTTTTATCTTCAATGGTAATTCCTGAGTTAATTTCAGGCATTGTGATGTTATTGTCCATAGATTGAAACCCCGGGGCTATAACCATCATAATGATGAGCAACACAAGGAAAATATCAGTTAGCGGTGTGATATTTATCTCGTTAAATGTTGCCTTTTTACCATTTTCAGATTGTGTTAATTTGATTGCCATTTTTTATCCTTAAAGAGCGATATTGCCTGCTTCGCCTGTCACTTTTACTTCTTCATCTGAATCAATAAAGCTTAAGAAAACTAATTTGATAAGTTTGAAATCTGATTCAAATTGAGTAACAACCGTTTGGAAATAGTTGTATAAAACAACTGCTACGATTGCAACACCAAGACCGAATGCTGTTGCAATAAGTGCTGATGCAATACCCATTGCAACCGCTGTTGATTGGTTGCCTTGCGAAGCCAAATCTTGGAAGGTGTATAGAATACGAACAACTGTGCCGAACAAACCTAAAAATGGTGCAACACCACCGATTGTTCCAAGAATTGTTAAGCCTTTTTCAAGCTTTCTTGTAGCAAGGCTTGATGAAATATCGAATGCTCTTGAAAAGCCTGATTTTTGTTCAGTATAAATTCTAAGACCTTCATCTGCCATTTCAGAGATTATGCCGCCCATTTGAGCTGAAATTCTTTCTGCCCCCGCAATATTATTTTTTGAGAGTGCTCTTTGCAAGTCTTGAATAAATGCGCCGATATTTCTTTTGTTGCGGTTATAGTAGCTGAAGCGATTAATTGCAACTGCCACAACAAGAATTGAGCAAACAAAAATCGGTAAAAGCACCGGCCAGTCAATTGCGATAGAATGTAATAAAAGTTCCATAATTTATATCCTCATTTATTGTGTTTATCTGTATCTTGCACCAAGGACGTTATAGTCGAAGGTGAAATCAATGTCTATGTTTGAGCCTTTGTATTCTGGAGGTAGTGGTGGGAATGGTGCTGATTGTTGAATTGCAGCACGCGCTGCTTGGTCTGCAAGTGCGAGTCCTGATGATTTTACAACATTCATTGAAAGCAGTTTTCCGTCCCTTGAAATTTTGAAATATATAACGACTCTTTTTGAAGTATCCCCTTTTGGCGGATTCCAATTTCTTCTGATTCTTGCCTCTAAATTACGCATATAAGGACCCCAATCAGCCTGTCTGATTGCGTCTATTCCAGGAGCTCCCGCAGGGTTTCCGGGGCTTGGGTTGCCATAGTTTCCATATCCGCCACCCGATGAACCGCGCGAACCAGTGGTGCCAGTTCCTGTTGTGCCTCTTGTGCCAACTCCTGTTCCTTTGCTGAATTGAGGGCTAAGTCCGTGTGAGCCTGAGCCCGCGCCAACTCCTGTGCCTTGTGGCTTATACCCGCCTGATGTTGCGCCTCCGCCACCTTGCGAGATAGTTGTGCCTGTTGGCTGTGTGCCTCTTGGAACAGTTGTTGTGAATGGACTGCTTGGCGTTTGCACAATGCGTGGCATTTGTGCTTTCGGCATATCAGGTCCTGCTTGTTTTACCAAAGGTGCAGCTGGTTTTGGTGCTTGCATTGGTTTAGGTTTAGCAGGTGTTTTGGGAGCAGGTGCTGCCTGTTCAATTTTTTTCATTAAGTTAGCATTCGGCGCAGGTTTTGCAGCGGCTTTCACAGCCGGTTTTGGTGCAGGACTCGGCTTTATGCTTTTTGCCTGCTTAGCAGGCGTTGGGCTTGGCTCGGATATTTTTCTTTTTGGATCATGAATGCCGCCTGCGCGGGAATTTCTATCTGAGCGAAGGTTTGTATTTTTATTAATCGGCGGTGCTTCTTTTTTATTTACAAGCACAAATTCTATATCTTTTTTGGGGAGTAAGTTTGGTTTTTCAAACATGAAAAGATTAATTCCAAGAAATGCGAGTGCAATTGAAATAATCCAAACTGTAACTGCTGCCGCCGGGTGCAAGGCAGTTGAGATTGCAAGAGCTTTTTTGAAAGATATTTCGTCTGATGTGTTTGCAGAAAAATCGTGCGGCAAGGTTTTTTTCATTGCCGTATTATCCTCGTTTAACATATACCTGCTTGGAATTTGTCCCATTTTCCCCTTATCTTTTGTTCTTTTTATTTATTGTAAATAAAAAAGTTTTAAAAAAATCGCCCGATTTTCTAATAATTGTAACCACTTGGTGCACTTATTGTGATTGGTTGGTCAAAATAGATGTCAAGAATTGCGCCGCTTGGGACTTCAACAGGTGAGCCTTTGTCGACTAAACCTTTAACAACTCCGCCACCTGCACCGATTGCAGTACCGTATACTGCACCTTTGCCAACGCTTCCGCCAGAAACAGCACCCATTACAGTGCCTAATATTGCGCCGCCAGCAGCGCCGATTGCCGTTTCTTTAGCGTAATCAACAGCTGCATCTTTTTTTGTGCCACCTTTGAGACGTCCTGTGTTGTCAGATGTTTTGATTATTGCGCTGATTGGTACTCTGTAACCGTGTGGAGTTGTAATGCAATTAAATCTCACATAAATTTCGCCGTCGTGCTTTGCTCTGCCTGCTTTTCTGACATCAATTACGGTTCCTGTGATTGTACTTCCTGCAGGCGCTATTACTTCACCTTGATATGTAAGTGCTTGATGAAGTGTTGCGTTTACCGTTGCGCCTTGATAAGTTGTTTCTGAGCTCAATGGTTGAGATAAAACAGCTTTTGTCATCATTCCGGCAGGTGTGTAGATAACTGAACCTTGAAGCGGAACATTGTTGCTTTGCGGTTGTTGAACAACTTCGTATGAGAAATTTCCGGCTGCTTGAGCAGGATTTATTGAAATAGCTAAACCACTTAAAAGTGAAATCGTGAAAACTGTTGATGCTATTCTTTTCATAACCTATTACTCCTCAATAAAATTATAAAACATATTTGACAAATGGCAATAAACTTAACATTTTTAGTTTTTTAAAATGAGATTTTCTTTGAAAATAATGTATAAGTCATGTTGTTGCGTAATTGTCGTGTGCTTTCCAAATTCATAATGCCCTGCAGGCACCCATTGTTGAAGTGCCCTGAATTGACCGATGTAGTGAATTGCTTTTGTGTAGTCTGCAGGTGGGGCAAGGTCGCCGCCAATTTGTTCTTTACCTTCATAGGTTATAATTGCGTTGATGTCATAAACATCCCCGTTTGGCATAAGCATTTTGTCAATTTTCATTGTAAATGCCCCGTTTACCCCTTGAACAGGCATTTTAAGAAAATTTATATGCCCCGCGAAGACCGTACTTTTTGGAATTAAAATTTCTGTTCCTTGCCACATATCCGTGTAATTTACAAAATACACAAAATCACCTTCTGTGTAATTTTGTGTTGAAATTGGCTTTCTCGGGTTCACTCTCACAAGCGTATCTTTAATTATCTCAAGCGCTTGGGCGGTTTGAGAAAAAATAAAAAATGCAAATAGGGAGAGAAGAAATTTTTTCATAATCTTATTTTACTTTTTTTTCTGACAAAATCAACAATCCTAATAGTGGAGTTATGCCCTTGGGTGTGCGCTTTGGTAAACTTCTTGAAGCCTTTGAGTTGAGACGTGAGTGTAAATTTGCGTGTTTGCAATGCTTGCGTGCCCAAGAAGTTCTTGCACAATTCTTAAATCTGCACCGTGTTCAAGCAATTTTGTTGCAAAACTATGGCGAAACATATGCGGAGTCACTCTTTTTGGTAGTTCTATTTTTTGCACGGTTTCTTTGAGCGCTTTTCTGATGCTTTGGTTTTGGAGTCTAAAACCGTTGTAGTTCGTGAATAACGGGCTGTTTTTATCTTTGGGGTTTGAGTTGATTAAAGGTGCAATGTTTTGGATATAGTTTTCAAGTTGTTTTTTAGTGGAGTCCGGAATAAGCACTATTCTTTCTTTTGCGCCTTTCCCAAAAACCGTAATTTCACCTTCTTTTAAGTTTAAATCCCCCAAATTTAAATTTGAAAGTTCGCTAATTCGCATTCCTGTCACCCAAAGAAGTTCGAAAATAATCCTGTTTCGGTATCCGGCAGGTGTTTCAATTTTAATATTTTGAATTATATTTTGAATTTCATCTTCGGATAAAAAGTTCGGTAGTTTCTTTTCTTTTTTTGGAAGAACAACATTATTTACGGGATTAAAATCAATAATTTCTTCGTTATACAAGAACTTATAAAAACTTTTTATTCCGGCAATTTTTCTTGTAACAGTTGTTCTTTTGTATTTCATTGTCTGAATAAAATGCAAAAAGGAACTTATGGTTTTTGAATCAACTTCAAGGGGTGATTTATTATCAAGCCAAATAATAAAGTTTTTAATGTCTGTTAAATAGGCACGGGCGGTGTGTGTTGAAAAATTCCTCTCTTTCATGAGGTAAATTTCAAAATCAGAAATTAATTTTTTTGTAATTTCATTGTTCGCCATATCTTTATTTTAAAGCATTTTTAATAATAATTCCAAAAAATAATACAAAGCGAGTATTCAAATAAGTTAATAAAACTTATAACATGGTTTTAATTATTTTCCCTTTGTTGTAAATTAGATTTGTACCCATTTTGAGGCAAGATTGCGCAATAATTTTGAAAGTTTCGATAATATGGAAACCTCAATGAGAAAAACTTCTGTTGTTCAAGAAAGAAGTGCTCTTGTTGCGGTTCATATGTATAAACAATTTTTAGATTTTCAACAAACAGGGTTAATGTGCGCTGAAATTTTTTCAAGAATGATTGAAGATATAGGCACTGTTGTTGAATATCTCCGCCAATCTTTCGGTGTTAGAAATGTGCCTGTGCAAAATGTTACATACGAAGTGGATAGTAACAAAACTCTTGTTATGATTAACATTCTTTGGCATACAATCAGTTTTGTGAATAGGTACAATATTTCCCCAAAAGCATTGCCCCGCGCAACAAGGAGCCCTCTTTTTTGCGGAAGAATTTTCGCGCTAAACGGGAATTATTACAATATTATAAAAGATTTGAATGACTATGAAAGTCAAATGAAAGCTATGCTTGATAACGAAATAGCTTCTTTGTATGTTCCATCTGAAAAAGGCGAAAATACAATTATCACAATTAGACACAAAGACAACCAAGAATTTCCCGTAAATAGAATTGATGCCAGCCGTGAATTTGTTTTGAAAGTTATTGAACTTGTTTGTGCGGGTGGTCAGTTCCATGAACAGATCAAAACAAAATTTGACTTTTAAGATAATTTCTTTAAAAAATCAGTATGATTGATTTTTTAATTAATTTGTTTAGTGTTAAAAATAAATGCTCTCATAAGAATGCGCTTTTAAATTCCGAGGAAGGATATTGTCCTGATTGCGGGAAATATTTGAAAAAATATTATTATATAATTCGCTGCAAACACTGTGATATCAAGCGAAGGGGTGAAGTTTTATATCAAGGAATTTATCCTGTCGATAGTTTTTGCGAAAATTGCGGAGGAGATGATTTTTATGTTGAAAAGCTTGAAAAAATAAACTTTTTCGACATTAAATATGCAATAATTTCAAAAGAGGTGGTTGAAGATGAAAAGCAAGCGCAAGAAGTTTTTCAAATCTGGACAGAATGCGACTTCAGGGAAAAAATAGCAGGTTATTTAATGCAAAAAGCTTATGCAAAATAATGTTTATTGTATAATTTCCTTGTACTTAATAAGGAATAAAGAATGCTTGTTGTAATGAACCAAGGGGTAGCTGATAATACAATTGAAAAGGCTATTAAATATATTCAAGACAGAGGTTTCGAAACACATGTTTCAAAAGGTGAAGTGCACACGGTTATAGGCGTTGTGGGCGGCGGTGCTCAACACTTAGATAGACGCGACCTTGAGCTTTTATCAGGTGTTAAGGAAGTTATAAAAATCACATCAAGTTATAAACTTGTAAGCAGAATTTTTAAGCCAAAAGACACTGTTGTAAAAATTGGTGAAGAAAAATTCGGTGGGAATAATTTTGGTGTGATTGCAGGTCCTTGCAGTGTTGAAAGTTATGAACAAATGGATGAAACTGCAAAAAAACTTTCTAAATTAGGCGTGAAAGTGCTTCGCGGTGGCGCATTTAAACCAAGAACCTCGCCTTATGCTTTCCAAGGCCTCGGAGAAGAAGGTTTGCAAATTTTGAGAAAAGTTGCAGATAAATATAATATGGCAGTTGTTTCTGAAATTATGGAAATCGGGCAAATTCCTTTGTTTGAAAAATATGTTGATTGTTTGCAAGTTGGTGCAAGAAATATGCAAAACTTTAACTTGCTAAAAGAATTAAGTCATTTGAAAAAACCTGTGCTTTTAAAACGTGGGCTTTCTGCAACATTTGAAGAATGGCTGATGAGTGCGGAATACATTATGTCCGGCGGAAATAGGCAAATAATCCTTTGCGAAAGAGGGATAAGAACATTTGAAACCGCAACCAGAAACACGCTTGACCTGTGTGCCATTCCTGTTGTACAAAAGCTTTCGCACTTGCCAATAATAACGGACCCATCTCATGGCACAGGGCTTCGCGATAAAGTTGCTCCAATGGCAAAAGCTTCTCTTGCTGCAGGTGCTGACGGTGTTATGCTTGAAGTTCATCATAAACCTGAATGCGCGCTATGTGACGGTGCGCAATCTTTAACGCCCGAACAACTTAAAGGACTTTTGAAAGAAGTTGGTGCGATAGCAGGCGTTTGTGGGAAGAAAATTATTTTCTAAAACTAAAACTTAAGATATAAAAAGCGCACAGTGCAAATTGCAAAGTGCGCTTTATTTTTAATTTGTATTGTTTGTGTTTTTTAGATATTCATCAAGCTCATGTGCTCTTTGTTTCACAAAGTTCAGATAGTCATCTTGAGGGTCTTTATCTCTTGATTGAATGTATTGAGTGTAATATTTGATTGCTTCATTATAGTTTTCAAGTGTGTCGTAAATTGTGCCAAGCCCGTAGTATGCAAGCGAGAAAGCGTTATCTTGAGAAAGTACTTTTTTGTAGCTTTCAATTGCTTCAGTATATTTTTTTTCTTCTTCAAAAATTGTACCTTGGTAATAATTTGCATATAAATTTTGAGGGTCTTTGGTTAAAATTTCGTTTAATGTTGCGTGCGCTTCAAGGTATTTTTTATTTTGGAATAATTCTTGCGCCAAGTCTAATTTTTTATTTAAATTTGCGCTTTCAATTCCTTCTATTGCTTGTTTTGCGTTTGTATCCTGAGGGTTAATGCTAAGAATTTTTTGATAATATTTGTGTGCACCATCAGGGTTTTTCATTTCTAAATAGCAAGAGGCAATAGCGTTTAAAATATTTGTGTCATTCGGTTTTTGTGCAAGAAGTTCTTCCCAAATTTCAATTGCTGTCGGGTAGCTTTTAAGTTCAAAATAGCAAGAGGCTATGTTTGATTTAATTTCAGGTGTTTGAGTTGGGATTTTTGAATATGTTGAAATTGCATCTTGATATTTTTTTTCATTCCAATATTTGCTCGCAAGTGCGTATAGCGCATTTGATTCTTCGTTGATTATGTCTTTTTCAAGATTAAGAAGTTCTTGATTGGTTGGGAGCATTGAAAGCCCTAATTTAACAGTTGTTTTCGCGCTTTGCGTGTCTTTATTGTTTAAGTGAATTTGCGCCATATTTATATAAATATCTTTATATTTTGGGTTTAGCGTCATAGCGCGTTTGTAATATGCGAGAGCTTCAGTATATTTTTCTGCTTTGTGCAATTCGTATGCAAGATTATATTGCGCAGGGAAATTTGTTGGGTTTGAATTTGCTTCAAGCGTTAAGTAGTCAATAAGTTCTTGCCCTTTGAAGTTGTTTCTCACAAGATTTTCAATTTCTGCTTGGGCAAGTTTAGCGTCATCTGTATTTGGTGCAAGTTGAATAATTGTTTTATAGCTTGAAATTGCTCCTCGGATATCTTTTAGTTGAGCTTGCGCTTGAGCTTTATATTTTATTAAATCTTTGTTATTAGGTTCTTTTGATAGAATTTCATCGTAAATTAAAATTGCCTCTTTTGGTGTGTTCATTTCAGAATATAAGGAAGCCAAATTATAAAGCACGATTTTATCATTCGGGTTAAGTGCTTTCGCCTTTAAATATTGGGTTTTAGCACCTTGCAGGTCGCCTTTCTTTTGAAGTACGGCTCCAAGATTTATGTAGCCTTGCGGGTCGTTTGGGTTTTGCGCTATTCTTGAAGTCCATAAAAATTCAAGGTTTTCGATTAGTTCGGGGTTTTTTTCTCCGTGTTGAAGTGCAAGGCTGTAAAATTCCAAAGCTGCGTCTTGATTGTTAACTTCATCCATAATAAGGGCATATTTGAAGTAAACTTGAGGGTTTTTAGCGTTTAGAATTTTTCTGTAACTTTCGATTGCTTTGTTTTGGTTGTTGAAAGATTTGTAAATATCGCCAAGCGCTTCATGTGCACGAGCAGAGTACGTCGGGTTTTCCGTCAGTTGAGAAAAATCATAGCCAGCTTCAGCGAAAGAACCTATCCTTCTTGCGCTTACCGCATTTTTATATATATGCGCAGGGTCAGTACTTTCTCTGCTTATTCTTTTTAAGTTAATTTCTGCCGTGCTCAAAAGTTCAGGTGCTTGGATATCAACGCCCCAATATTTTAGATAAAAAAGAGCACTTTTGAGGTCTGAAACAGCATTTTTATATGAACTTTGTTCGTTTGCAAGCATTTCTGCCCTTGCAAGATAGGATGAAACGAGTGCTTTTGTGACTGTTGCATCATAAGGCACTCGTCTTAAGACGTTTCTGAATTGCTTAATTGCGAGAGTATAGCTTTTTGCTTTATAAAAAGTTACTCCGTTTCTGTAAAATTCATTATATTTTTCATCTACATAAGAGCTGTCCTGAGCGATTGCGGCATTAGTTAGTATTAATAAACAAAAAGTTGAAACGATATATTTTTTCATAAAAATTCCTCGAAATCTTTAAGAATTATACTATAAAATCGTTTTTTTTAATATCAAACAGGATGCACTCAAAATGCTAGTTTTGAATTTTTTAAGAATTGTAAACATTTCCAAAAAAATCATTAAGTTATACATAAATATGCCGAAATATTAATCATTAAACAAGGATTATTGACGTGCTTAAAAAATCAGAAAAACCACAAATAAACCTGACCTCATGTACTAACATGGTGCTTGAAGGTGCAAAAAGAAGAAGAATGACGGCATATTCGGCAGTCAAAGCACTTAATTCAAGTACAGGGATTAAAACAAATATTTATGCCGTGAAATAATTTGCATTTTGCATAATTTTGGCGATTTCTTTTATATGTTTCCTGCCATATAGAACAGAAAACCTATTAATAGGTCTGCAATTAATAGGAAAAGTGTGCATAAAATCGCGGATTTTGTTGTGCTTTCACCAACTCCTTTGGCACCACCTGTTGTATTATAGCCAACTGTTGCACAAACAACTGCAATAATCCCGCCAAAGATAAAACCTTTTAAAATGCTCACAAAAATATCTTTCATTGTAAGCATAAGCCAAACGCTTGCGATATAACGATTTGGGTGCAAGCCAATTGTGCCATAAGATACAGCCATTCCTGCAAGAACGCCAAGAAATTCTGCGAGAATAACAATAAGTGCAACGGTAATGCTTGCGCCAATTAGCCTTGGTGCGAAATAATACCCGACAGGATTCACCCCGAGCACTTTCATAGCATCAACCTGCTCTGTTACTTGCATATTCGCAATTTCAGCCGTAATAGCAGTTCCTGCACGAGCCCCGATTGCAAGTGCCGCAAATCCTGGAGCAATTTCCCTGATTAGTGCAACAGACAAAAAGCCTCCGATATAGCTTTCGCCACCCGTTAGCAAAAATTGGTTTGAAACCTGAAGAGCAATAACGGACGATGCGATAATTACAATCATTAAAGATATGCCAAGCGAATCAAAACCTATTGTTGCACTTTGCATAATGATATCTTTCCATTTTGCTTGCCTTGAAAATATATATTTTAAGGTGGTTGAAAGATTTATAACGCATTGTCCGATAAAGCTAATCAAATTTTATCCTTAGTAAATTTCTGTGAGCCATTCACGGTGAATATCAAGTTCGCCACGAACTAAATCGAAGTATAGTTTTTGGATTTTTTCTGTGTTTTTACCTGTTGAGCCTGTGCCAACCGGTCTGTTGTCGATTTTTGTAACAGGCATAACTTGTGCGCCTGTTCCGCAATAGAATGCTTCATCTGCTACATATAATTCAGTTCTGTCTATATCTCTTTCAACAACTTTCAACCCAAGTTCTTGAGCAAGTTCGATAACGGTGTTTCTTGTTACGCCGACTAAAATGTTGCTTGTTTCTTTTGATGTAATCAAAGTATCTCCTTTAACAAGGAAGAAATTCATTGCAGAGCCTTCTGCCACGTGTCCGTCATTTGATAAAACAATGGCATCGTCAAAGCCTGCAAGTTTAGCCTCTGTTACAATAAGAGCTGTGTTTGCATAAGCACCTGAAATTTTTGCTCTTGGTGGGATTGTGTTGTCTTCAAGTCTGTCCCAGCTTGAAACACAAACACTTAAGCCTTCATCTTTTGTGAAATATGAACCAAGCGCAGTTGTAAAAATCAAAACGCCATCCGGATTATCTAGCAAACTCGGTCCAACTTTTTGAGCAGCTTTAAATACGGTTGGTCTTATGTAAGCGTCTGTTCTGTAGTTATTTTTGATAAGTAAGTCTTTTGTAATATTACAGTATTCTTCAATGGAATATTTCGGGTCCATAAACATAATTTTGCAGCTGTTGTGCATTCTTTCGAAGTGTTCTTTCATACGAAATGCGTACATTTTGTCTTGTTTTTGGTTGTAGTATGCTCTAATTCCTTCAAAAACGCTTGTGCCATATAAAAACGCGTGTGTTCTAACAGGTAAAACCGCTTCAGCTGCTGGTACATATTCGCCATTTAAAAAATAGAATTCTGTCATTTTTCGCCTTTCTTAAATTTTCTATAAGTCTATTATTGCAAAATTAAATTAAAAAAGCTAGATTTTTTATTATATTTTTTTTAAAATATCTATATGTTAATAACTAACTTCATAGCATATTTAATACTTATTTATCTTGCAGTTTATGCCCTTTATTTTTTGACGTTCATTGTTAAATCCTTTGATTCGAAAAGATTTATAAAAGAGCAAGAAACAAAGTTGTTATTAAACACTGCCCAAAATAACTTGTGCGTTATAATTTGGGCAAGCGATAAAAACAAAAATTTATATGAACTTCTTAAAATTTTGAATAATCAAAGTTATCCGAAAGCAAATTATGAAGTTCATGTTATGTATAAAAACAGTGCGAAAAATAAAACAGTTGTTCCTGATTTCGCGCATGGTGCTCGCATTCACAGCATTGAAAACCCAGAATATTATCAAAAAGACAGAGCACTTTCGATGTTTGTTGAAAAAATTATTCTTGAAGATAAATTTGACGCGTTCATTTTCCTTGGTGCGGATAGGCTTGTCGGCGAAAATTATTTAGATATTGCAAACAGACTTGTTGAGCCTTCAAGTGTGATTATCGGCGCAACGGAAGTTATAAAAGAAAATGAAACTTTCTTTAAAAGGTTGTTTACGGGCTCTCTGAAAGTTAAAACAACTCTCACGAACAATACAATTCGTCTTCCTCGTGCGATATTTGACTTATGCCAAACAATTGATTCAGAAAACTGCATAATATCGGCAGATATTTTAGAGCAAACCGGCCGTGTTTGTTTTGAAACAAGGAATGACGAATTAAAATATTCTCTGTTCCTTGCAAGCAATGATATTAAACCGGTTTATTCACCTTTTTTAAAGGCATATACTTATGTAAAACATTTAAATATAGACTCGCCTTCTTTGAAGCAAGCTTGGTCTTTATTTAAATATTACTTACCGTATTTATTCAAAAAGCAAAAATATTTTATTGAATATTTGGCGTTCATATTCAGACCTACAACACTTTTTATTCTCGCACTTTATTTCACTCTTTTTGTTTTATCATTTACATTCAAAACAACAATACAATTGAAATACATTCTGCATTTTGGTTTATTCCTTATAGTTATTATGCTTTTGAGTGTTGCAGCTTCTAAATTCAACCCGAAGGAACTTTTGGAATTACTATTTAGCCCTGTTGCAATTTTTGTCAAAAAGTTCAAAAATTCAATGAGACTTTTGGATAAAAAAATAATCAAAAGACAAAATGAAGAAGAAAAAAACACAAACTCAGCAACGGTTGCTTCTTTAATTTCAAACGGCAAAAGAGATAATGAATGCAAACTCGATTTAATTAAAGAAGAAGGAATGAAAAAAGTTGTGTTCAGATATAACAAAAAGCAATTTGAATCTGATGCTCATTTAAGAATGTGCGATGCCCTAAATGAAGTTACATCCGTTCTTGGTGAACGAGGTTTTATATTAAAAGTTTGCCAAAATTGTAGATTTTTTGAAGCAAATAAAGACGGCAATGTTGATATGCTCAAAGGTTTTTGCAAGTTAAATCCTGATGAAGCTAATCCGACAGAAATTCTTATTTGGAACGGTTGTTCAGGGTTTTCAAAAAGATAGATTTATAAAAAAATAACCGCTCGTAATTTGAGCGGTTATTTTTTATTGTTTCAAAATTATATTTGTTTGCAAATGTTTGCCATTTCAATTGCAGCTTCAGCAGAAGATGAACCCTTGTTTCCTGCTTTTGTGCCGGCTCTTTCAATTGCTTGTTCAATGTTATCAACCGTGAGCACGCCGAATGCAATCGGCACGTTATATTCAAGTGAAACTTGAGCAATTCCTTTGGACATTTCGGCACTTACATAGTCAAAGTGTGGGGTCGAACCTTTAATCACGGCACCTAAAGTAATGACCGCAACATATTTTTTAGTGGCTGCAGCGCGTTTGCAAATTAGCGGAATTTCAAAAGCCCCTGGTGCCCAAATAACATCTATATTTTCTTCTTTAACTCCGTGGCGGGTGAGTGTATCAAGCGCGCCGGATAAAAGTTTTGAACCAATAAATTCATTAAAGCGAGCAACAACGATACAATATTTATCGCTCTCGTCTGCAATTAATTTGCCTTCAATAATGTTTGTCATTTTATCTCCTTGTTTTTCTAAAATGATTTTATCATGCATGCAAAATTTTAACAATTTTCAATATTTGTTGATAATTTTTACAATGTATTCTATCTCTTCGTTTGTCATAACAGGTGAAATCGGAAGACTTAAAATCGTTTTATGTATTTCTTCCGTGATTGGCAAGCTCAAATCACTCCATTCTTTGTAAGCTTCTTGTTTGTGTGGGGCTTTTGGATAATGTATAAGAGTTTGAATATCATTTTTTGCGAGATACTCTTGAAGCTCTGTTCTGTTTTTTGTGCGTACAGGAAAAACATGCCAAACGTGCGCCTCTTCGTCATACACAGAAGGAAGAATTATTTTTTCATTTTTAATATTTTCTCTATAATATTTTGAAATCTCTCTTCTTCTTGCGTTGTCCTTATCCAAATGCTTGAGTTTGATATCTAACACTGCTGCTTGAATTTCATCAAGACGCGAATTTACGCCTTTGTATGTG
>JAFVOZ010000014.1 GCA_017505585.1 bacterium | reverse complement strand
GAGTTGATATTTCTTCTGTTTTTACATTTTTAATTGTAATTTCTGATACTTTACCATTTTCTGCTGTTATTTTTTCAACAACCGTGTCAAAAATGAATTCAATTTTTTCATTTTTAAATGCTCTGTCTTGAACAATTTTATCTGCTCTTAATTCATCTCTTCTATGAATTATATAAACTTTATTTGCAAAACGGGTTAAATATCCGGCTTCTTCAACAGCAGCATTCCCACCACCTATAACTGCGACGGTTTTATCTCTATAAAATGCGCCGTCGCAAACAGCACAATAGCTTACACCGTGTCCGATGTTTTCAATTTCACCAACAACCCCTAATTTTTGAGGGCAAGCACCTGTTGCAATAATGATTGAATGTGCTAAAAATTCACTGCCGTCAAGCAAGGTAATTTTTTTAATAGGTGAAACTAAATCAACTGATTTTATTTCAACAGCAGGAAATTTTTGAACATTAAATTTGTCCAAGTGTTCTTCTAATTTTTCACTTAATTCCCAACCTTCAATTTCTTTAAAACCGGGATAATTTTCGATTTCTAAATAATTAACAGGAGCGCCGCCAAACATTGAAATATCTAAAATTGCGCAATTTAGATTGCCTCTTGCACAATAAATCCCGGCGCTCATTCCTGCAGGCCCACCGCCTAATATAATACAATCAAATATTTTTTCCATTTTTCCTCAATCTCTTTAATGTATTCTTTTCCCGATTATTCTATATTTTACCACTTCTTTTTGGTGTAGGGTACCATTTTTATATTTCTTAATTTCAAACGTATCAATCCCTTCAAATTCATCTCCGTTTAAATAAATTTCGGGAGTTTCTTTTAATATTATTTGATAAGTTTTTGGGTCACCGTTTTTGCAAATGTTGGTAAATTTAAGGTAAGATTTTTCTCCGCTAAATGCCTCGTCTACTTTAACTTCACCTCTTGCACCGGTTAGTCTGTTTTCTAAAACAATGACGTTATTTTTTTTACTCAAGTTCCAAAATTGATGTGTTGCAGCTTGAAAACCTTTTACGGGTTCACTGTCTAAAGAACCTTTTACAAGCCAATTTCCCATAAACCCGTTGTCTACATTTTGGCTTACACCACCCGATAAGGTTGCACCATAAGCAAAAGGGAAAAGTAAAATAATAAAAATCAAAAGAATTTTTTTCATAGTCATTATTTAACATTATTTTTCAAAAAATCAATCCAATAAATGGCGCGAAATGCGCAATTATAGTTTTACAACCCTTGTTAAAAATGATATAATTTGCTTAGTTATGACGGAAAAGTTAAAAATAGCTTTTGTTTGGCACTTTCATCAACCCTCTTATCAAGAAAACGAGAATGGTCGTTTTTTAATGCCTTGGGCAAGATTTCATGCAACAAAAGACTATCTTTCAATGTTAAAGTTTATTGATGACTTCAAAAATCTGAAACTAAACTTTAATATTACTCCAATTTTGCTTAAAACACTTGAAAAATATTCTCAAGGTTTTTTAGATGTCCATGCACAATATTTACTTTGTGATGAAACCAAAATTAACGAAAAAGACAAACTTTTTATTCTTGATAATTTTTTTGATGTAAATATTAAAATGCTCGCTCAAAGAAGTTATTATACGGAACTTTACAACAGAAAAGCCGAATTAAATGAACTTGATGTGGATATTTTTTCTAATCAAGAATATGTAGATATAATCACAAATTATAATTTATGTTGGATAAATAAAAGACACATTGCTGAATATAAAGAGTTAAAACAACTTATAAAAAAAGAAAAAAACTACACTCTTGAAGATAGACGTACAATTTATGAAATTTCAAAAGATATTATTTCAAGAATTATTCCTGAATTTAAAAAATACCAAGATGAAGGGAAAATTGAAATTTCAACAAGTCCATATTCTCATCCAATAATTCCGCTCGTTTTAAATATGCAGGAATTACCTTGTAAATATTCAATTAATTTGCCGCTTGATGCGAAAATTATGGCAGATGATGCTAAATATCAAGTTAAAACAGGTATTGAAGAATATGAAAGATATTTCGGGAAAAAACCCGCAGGGATTTGGCTTTCCGAGCAATGTATCAGCCCTGCAACAGTAAAGCTTTTAGATAGTTTTGGAATTAAATGGACAATTGCAGAATACGGGCTTTTAGAAGAAACTTTGAATAAAGAATCGTTAAGAGATTTTGAAAAAAATATAATTGATCCATTTTTCTTGGCAAGCGCGTATAAACTTAAAAAATATAACAACACGAATATAATTTTCTCAGATTCTTATTTTGCAAGCTTAATAAGTTTTACCTACGGTAGTCTTAATCCAAAACAAACTGCAATGCATCTTTTTGATAAATTAAAATACGTACAAAACAGGCTTGAAAATTCTCCAAATCATTCACATTTGATTACAATCGCAATGGATGGTGAAAACTGTTGGGAAAGTTATTCAGAAAACGGATTTGAATTTTTAAGCACCCTATATTCGCTTATTGAAGAAGATGAAATGCTTGAAACAACGCTTCTAAGCGAGTATTTAGATGAAAATAAAGAAACAATTTCTCTTGAAAAATTATCAAGCGGTTCTTGGATAAATAAAAATTTTGATTTATGGATAGGCGAGCCAATCAAAAATCTTGCTTGGAGCTACATAAACAAAACCATAGAAGATTATAAAATCATTAAAGAACAAATGGGTAATTCTAAAGAAGAAAAAAATCTTCTAAAACAAGCTCGTCACGAAATTCTTGTTGCTCAAGGAAGCGATTGGTTCTGGTGGTATGGCGAACCAAATGATTCAGGAAGAGATTACATTTTTGACCACCTTTTCCGAGAAAAACTAAAAAATACATACAGAATTTTAAACAAAGAGTACCCCACATATTTAGACTTGCCTCTTACTTCACTTGCAGGAAAGCCGATTAAACAGCCAAGAAAACAAATAACCCCACAAATTGACGGCAAAAGAGATTTAACAAGCGATAACTGGAAAGATGCAGGATGTATATTCTTGCCCGATTCTCCCACTTTTTCTAATAAAAAATTAGTTAAAGGTATTTGTTTTGGCGCAGATAATGATAATCTTTATTTTAAAATAGAGCTAAACAAAATAAATATGAACAACATGACAAATCCAAATTGTCAGCTTTATACATACATCACAAAAGAAAACGCAAAATATTCTTCGGTTATCAAACTTTGCAACAAATCAGATAAAATTTATCCTGTTGTTAAAAACAAATTTTCGCACGAAATTAGAATTTCAATAAGCAACAATAAACTTGAAAAAACAAGGCTTTCAAACGCAACACAAAACAATCTTTGGGTATATGACCCGTTTGCAAAAATCAAACAAGCTTATGAAGATACAATTGAAGTTGCCGTGCCTTATGAAGACTTAAAAATATATGAAGGACAAAATTTCTCATTCTGTTTCTTTGAATCTCATGACGGCTTAATCGAGGAAGTTTATCCGCAAGACTCTATGATTAAGCTAGTAAGATAGTTTTATACCAAGAAATTTTGCTTTTTATAAAATCCAAAATTTGGTCTTTCCCAACTTCAGGATAAGGCGGGAGGTGGATAATGTCTATTTTTCCGGTTTTTATATTTTTTATTTTATTAAATTCATAATGAGTAAAAATGTTATCAAGCATAATATTATACTCTTTGCAAAGCTCCGCACACTTTTTAAAACACGATTCACATTGTTCTTTGGTTAGTGGATAATTGCCTGTGTTTTTTGAATTTTTGAAATTATACATTCCGCACATTGCAATACCAATTGAGCCGGTATTCCCCTGTTTTGTGTGTGCTGCGTAAACGCCGTCATTACAACAAATGTTGTCTTTAGGGGTATAAGTTCCCTTTAATATTTCCCCAACATCATTGACTAAAAAATGATAATGTTTCAAATCGCAGGAATTAGGGACATAGGTTCCTGCCGTCCAATGAATAATAATTCTCCTCAACATATTTTATTTTTACCACAGGATGCGGGAAAACATGGAAAATTTAACAAAGAATTAATTTTAGCTTATTTTTTTCTTTAATTTTGTTTGAATCGTGCAAGCTTCTTTTAAGCTTTCAAAAAGTTCGTCATACCTTTCGTTGTTTTCGCCGTATGGAATTTTAGTTGTTGCAAGCTCATGTGCAATTTTGTTTAATTCCTTAAGTCTTTTCAAGGTTTCTCGCACTTTTGTAGATTTATATAAACTTGGTAAAAATAATGCAAACAAATCTTCAAAAGATTTTGGGATTAAATTTTGCACCTGAAATTTAGGCTTCATAATCTTTTCAATTTTTTCCTTTAAAGTCCTTTTTGCAGGTTTAATAGTTGCCACGTTGCTTAAAATATTGCCGTCATAATCATTTAATCTTGTTAATTTAATGGGTTTTTCGGGCTCTTTTTCGATTTTAATTTCTTCTTTTTTTGTGTTGAAAAAATTATTCTCATCAAAATTAACACTCATTTCCTGAAATTCGGTATGAGGGTTTTTAAAATGAGCCTTACTTAGGCTAAATGGGGTTGAATTTTTACTTTTATCCATGGTTTATTCATATTATGCACCATGTTTTTTAAAAATTCGCCATATACACGTAGTATTTTTTAGATATAATTAAAGTGAAATTTGGAGAAAATTATGTGGGAATATACAGATAAAGTTAAAGAACATTTTAAAAATCCAAAAAATGTTGGCGAAATTGAAAATCCTGACGCAGTTGGCGTTGCAGGTTCTTTAAAATGTGGGGACCAACTAAAGCTATACTTGAAAATAGATGAAAACAATATAATAACTGATGCTAAATTCCAAACATTCGGTTGCGGAAGCGCAGTTGCGTCTTCAAGCATATTAACCGAAATGGTCATAGGAAAAACGGTTGAAGAAGCAAAAAAAATCACAAATAAAGAAATCGCAGAAATGTTAGGAGGTCTTCCCCCCGCAAAAATGCATTGTTCTGTTATGGGAAGAGAAGCACTTGAAGCCGCAATTGCTAACTGGGAACAAGTCGAGCTTCCCGTGAAAGATAAAATTGTTTGCCAGTGTTATGATGTGTCGCTTGGTGATATTACAAAATCAATAGAAGAAGGCGCCTCAACAGTTGAAGAAGTTATGGAAAAAACAGGTGCCGGCATGGGTTGTATGAAATGCAGAGACTTTGTTAAAAATATCGTTAATAAGGAATTGCAAAAATAAATGAAACTTATTTATTTAGACAACAACGCAACAACAAAAGTTGATGAAAATGCAGTCAATGCAATGCTTCCGTATTTTTCTGAAAAATACGGCAACCCTTCAAGCATTTATGACTTAGCACACATTTCTCACGATGCTATCCAAGAAGCAAGAGAAATTATAAAAGATTTTATGGGGGCAGAAACTCCAAATGAAATTATTTTCACATCTTGCGGAACAGAAAGTGCGAATATGGCGATTCGCGGTGCACTTGCTCTAAACAAAGATAAAAAACACATAATTACAACTTCGGTTGAACACCATTGTGTTTTAAATCTTTATAAAGAATTAGAAGAAGATGGTTACGAGGCAACATATATTAGCGTAAATGAGCGCGGAGAGCTCAATTTAGAAGAATTAAAAAATGCAATAAGAGAAGATACCGCACTCGTTTCCGTGATGCACGCAAATAATGAAACAGGGGCAATTTTCCCAATTGCAGAAATTGCTGAAATGGTTAAAGAAATTAATCCCGCAACACTTGTTTTTTCAGACTGCGTGCAAGTTGCAGGCAAAATTAAAATGAACCTAAAAGAAACAAAAGTTGATTTTGCTTCGATTTCGGGTCACAAATTTCACGCGCCAAAGGGGATTGGTGCACTTTACATCAAAAGAAGAGTAAAAATTCCCCCGTTTTTAATTGGTGGGCACCAAGAAAGAATGCTCAGAGCAGGCACAGAAAACGTGCCGTATATTGTTGCTATGGGTGAAGCTGCAAAAAATTGTATGCAAAATTTTGACAAAAAAATCGAAAAAATTACATATCTTCGAAATAAACTCGAAAAAGGCATTTTGGATAATGTCTACAACGCAATTTTAAATTCAAAAGCTAAAAATAAAGTGCCAAACACTGTAAACATTGGCTTTCAATATGTTGAAGGAGAACTTATTCTTCTTTATTTAAACGACCTTGGAATTTGTGCAAGCTCAGGCAGCGCATGCACCACAGGTGATCTTGAAGCAAGTCACGTTCTAAGGGCGCAGAATGTACCGTTTACGGCGCTTCATGGCAGTATTCGTTTTTCTCTTTCACATTACACAACAGAAGAAGAAATTGATTTCGTAATTGAAAATTTGCCGAAGGTCATTAATAAGATAATAGAAATTTCTCCATTCCAAAAAGAGTTGAAGGAACTTAAAAACAAAAATAATTAAAATATAGAAACATGGAGAGTGAAAACATGCAATTTTTTCATGCAAAATGTTTTTATTAAAATATAAGGAAAGGACTTTGATGGTTTTGAATGGTATTAATATGGCAAATATAACACCAAAAAGTGTTGTGACAAGCACTTTTGGCCATGTTCTGCCCAAAAATATTCTTCCTTTCCGAGGTATAAATGATATTCGTCAAGAACAAATTGATGCAGTAAATAAAAAAGATTCTTTCACAAAAACAACCCCAACATTCAATTTCGACGAATGTTATGAAAAATATTATAATGCCGACAAAATAAATTCTGTTATAAACGGCAGAATAAAAGAAATTTGTGCGGAAAATGGTTCCGTGCCACATGTTGAAGACGATATAATAACAAATTTTGATAAACATCATATTGAAACAACCTACGAATATGCAGCAAAAATCGGTAAAGAGATTAAACTGAATAGCGATGAAATGTATAAATTGGAAGTTGCGGCAACTTTGCATGATATAGGAAAAACACTTATTCCTGATGAAATTTTAAATAAACCATTTGGGCTCGACCCAGATGAACGAAAAATCATAAATACTCATTCTGAGCTTGGTTATGAAATTTTAAAAGAACTTGGTGCAGATGAAGATGCCTTGGACGTTGCACTCAACCACCATAAAGACGGCGCAGGCGGCAAACTATGTGATATTGTAAAAATTGCGGATAGATATAGTGCACTAACTTCGGTTAGGCCATATAAAGGCGCGTTCACACCTGAAAAAGCATTTGCCATATTAGACAAAGAAGTAAAAGAAGGCAAAATAAAAGGTGATTATCTGCAAGCATTGAAAGATTCGCTTGGCTTTAAAGACCCGAAACCAATAGAAAAAGAAGTGGTAAATGCATAAATAAAATTTAATCAATAAAAAAAGAGCCCTTTGGCTCTTTTTTAAAATGGTGCGCTTGGCGCGATTCGAACGCGCGACCTATCCCTTAAAAGGGGAGTGCTCTACCGGCTGAGCTACAAGCGCATCTTATGAAAATTTTCAATATCCCTTAGGACATGTAATAAGATAACAAGAACATGTTTTCTCGTCAAATACTTTCTTTTAAAAAATTTAAAAAGGTTTTGTTTGAGAAAGTCTGTTTCTTAGTTCTCTGAATCTTTGAATATCTTCTTGAGCTTTTGAAGTTTCTTTGAAAATAACCTGATTCGAAGGGTGCACAAGCAAAATAGCGTCAACATGCACTTCTAAGAAATCATATTTTCTTGGTGCAGCAGAGGAATTTTTTGACATAATTTCAGCGTTTGTAACTGCGATAAATCTTTTATCTTTATCGTTTAATAAGTCAGTTAATTCTCTGTTTGTGTTTGTATATTTTGAAACGTGAACTGTGCCTTTAATGTCATGGTCTTTTGTTAGAATAAATACCTCTATTGGCACTGTATCAGCATTTTTCGCCATTTTTGCTCCTTTATTTTTTCTTTCATTATATATTACAATTCAATTTTCGACAATATCTAAATTTTGTGTTTTAATAAAGAAAAAAGACAAACGGGGAATATAAAATGATAGTAGTAATGGAGCCAAGAGCAACAGAAGCTCAAATTTCAAAGGTAGAAGAATATTTAATAAGCCATGGTTTTAAAATTAATTTAAACAGAGGCGAAGTTTTAACGGTAATTGCTGCAATTGGTGATAAAAGACTTATAAATGGGCACGCAATATCTTCTTTAGAAGGTGTCCATGACGTAAAATTTGTTCAAGAACCATATAAGCTTGCCGCAAAACAAGCACAAGATCACGACACCGTTATAACTTTCCCAAACGGGGTTAAAATTGGCGGGCTTGAAAAACCGGTTTTGATGGTTGGCCCTTGCAGTGTCGAACAAGAATATGAGGGTCTTTTAAAAGTTGCAATTGCCGCAAAAGAAATGGGCTGTGATTTTTTAAGAGGCGGCGCATTTAAGCCAAGAACTTCTCCTTATGATTTTCAAGGTTTGGAAGAAAAAGGTTTGCAATATCTTGCTCGTGCCCGCGAAGCAACAGGATTGCTTGTT
Organism: bacterium; assembly: GCA_017505585.1. Lineage (GTDB taxonomy): Bacteria > Cyanobacteriota > Vampirovibrionia > Gastranaerophilales > Gastranaerophilaceae > RGIG1918. The sequence goes on along the minus strand of JAFVOZ010000014.1, from coordinate 20,429 downwards.
GTAACCGAAGTTATGGATACAGTTGACATTCCGCTCGTTGAAAAATATGCAGATGTTTTGCAGGTTGGTGCCCGCAATATGCAAAACTTTAAACTTTTAAAAGCATTAGGGCAATGCAAAAAACCGGTTATGCTAAAACGTGGCGGAGCAGCTTCAATTCGTGAATTTTTGCTTGCGGCAGAGCATATTATGTATCATGGGAATCCTAATGTAATTCTTTGCGAAAGAGGAATTAAAAGTTTTGACGATTCTTTTACAAGAAATACACTTGATATTTCAGCTGTTCCTGTAATCCGTAAATATTCACACTTGCCGATTATAGTTGATCCATCACATGGCACAGGCAAAAGATATTTAATCGAGCCGATGGGAAAAGCAGCATTAATTGCAGGTGCACATGGTCTTATGATGGAAGTGCACCATGATCCGGATCATGCTTCATCAGATGGTGCGCAAAGCCTTACAATTGAACAATTTAAAGAAGTTACAAGAAGATTAAATAAATTAATTGGGAGAATTGATTACGATAACAAAATGAATAGTTAATTTTGTTAGGAAGGAGTAAAAAATGATAATGCAAGGCAAAAAAGGCATAATATTTGGCGTTTCAAATAAATTCGGAATAGCTAATGCAATTGCAGAAGCACTATACGCCCAAGGAGCTGAAATTGCTTTCACATATGCAAGCCCTGTAATGGAGAAAAGAGTTCGACCGATTGCAGAGTCAATGAACGCTAAAATGTGTATGGAATGTGATGTGACAAATGAAGATGCTGTGAAAGCAGTTTTTGAAGAATATGCAAAAAATTATGATTCACTTGATTTTGTGGTTCATGCAGTTGCGTTTGCAAACAAAGAAGACTTAGAAGGTGAATTTTATTTAACTTCTAAAGCAGGCTGGGATTTGGCAATGCACGTTAGTGCATATTCACTTCTTACAATTTCAAAATACGCTCAACCTCAAATGGAAAAATCAGGTGGCGGCGCGATTCTTGCGCTTTCATACATCGGTGGTGAAAAAGCCGTTGCAAACTATAACATTATGGGTGTGGCTAAAGCTGCTCTTGAATCTTCTACAAGATATATTGCGGTTGACCTTGGCAAATATAACATCAGATGTAACTGCTTGTCTGCAGGACCAATGAAAACGATGGCAGCAAAAGGAATTGCAGGTTTCGATAGAATGCTTAAAGCAAACGCCTTGAAAGCACCGCTCAAAAGAACACCAACGCTTGAAGATATTGGAAAAGCAGGTTTATATTTAACTTCTGATCTATCATCAGGTGTCACGGGACAAGTTCATTATGTGGATTGTGGTGCAAGTTCTGTTTTCGCATCACTTGATGAAATGACCGCGCTAGACGGCGTGAATATGGCACTATAAACAAAATTTTACAAGAATATTTAAGCTGATGCCTTAGGGCATCAGCTTTTTATTTTCCGTTTTATTTATTTTTGGAATTATTGGCTTTGATTGAAATTGGCTCACCAAATCCAAAAGTTCGGGTGCAAAAATACTATATTCGCTTAAAAGATTTTTCTCAGCAATTGCTTTTAGAAATTCTTTTTGAGTTGCCCTATAGTCAACACCGTCTTTTTTTGTTTTTTTGAGTTTAGTTTTAATTTTTAAAATTCTGAACAACACATCAACTTTCAGATTGTCAATCAAATAAAATTTGTCGTAATAAAAAAATTTGAAGAAACGATTCCCGTAATTTTCACCTTCATTAACGCTCATTTCGAGCAATTGGATAATTTCCATTATATTTCCTTTTTTCTATGCGCATGTAAATAGTATAATAAAATCTTTAAAATAAAAGTTAATATATATACCGATGTTAAATTTTTACAAAACTTTAAATTCAAAGTTAAAAACAAAAAAATTTCAATTTTTATTTTTGATGTAAAATAATTTTATGGAAATGGAATATTTATACGCAAAAATTCATAGAGCAACAGTAACCCAAGCCGATATTAACTACATTGGCTCAATTACGATAGATAAGGCTCTCCTCAAGGCTTCCGGTATTCGAGTTAACCAAAAAGTTGATATTTTGGATATTGACAATGGTGAAAGATTTTACACCTATGTTCTTGAAGGCGAAGAAAATTCAGGTGTTATTTGTCTAAATGGTGCCGCTGCAAGAAAGGTTTCCGTAGGAGATAAAGTAATTATTGTTGCGTACGCTTCAATGAATGACGAAGAATATAATAATTTTGTACCAAAAGTAATTCATGTTGACGGTTCAAATAAAATTATAGAAATATAATTTTGACTTTTTAGTATTTATTCTTAATTTTTATACAGTAAAAAGACTATTTTTTATTTTTTTTTGAAATAAAAAACGGTTTTTGTCGTTATCGTAACTGTATAATAGCAACTTTTAGGAGAATATTATGGGTATTGCAGCTTCGCAAGCAAGATATTTATCACTTACTGCAAGAAAGTCCAATGTTGAATTTCAAGGTCAACAAGTGAACCAAGCAAGAACAAACCTTGCAAACGAATCAGCGAATATATATAACGAAATGATGATGTTAAAAACACCAATAGTTCCTTCGGTATATGACTATTATGACACTAAAGCCGCATTTACTGCAGGCACTGATGATCAAGAATATTATGTAAGTAAATATACAAAAATTGACGGCGGAGTTTATGATGCCAATGGTAACGGCAGATATGAAGTAACTTTCCAATATTCTGATGATGCAAATAAAACATTCCAATATTTTGTCGGGGAGGCAGATTTAACATTTGACGGGGAAAGCAATATTCCGCTCAGTGTTGGGAATATTGATACCTCTGGCTTAGCAGATCCTAAAGCAATTGCAATTAATAATTTATCACCAAGCATATACTCAAAAACCGTATATGACCAAGCTGCATACGATGAAGCTCTAAATGCTGCCGATGTGGAAAAAGCCGCTTACGAACAAAGAATTCAAGAGCTTCACGCAAGAACAGAAAAACTACAAATTGAAGACAGAACGCTTGAATTACAACTTCGTCAATTAGACACAGAACAAGATGCGCTTCAAACGGAATTAGACACCGTTAAAAAAGTAATTCAAGAAAACGTAGAAAAAGTTTTCAAAACTTTCCAAGATTAATAGAGGTATATTATGGCTTATAAAAACGACCATGCCCTGACAATTGCAAATAAATATGGTTCAGCAAGTTCTGCAGCAAAAGCACAACTTTATGAAACATACGACAGACTCCGTGATTTAGCGGTTTCAAGCGGTTACTCTTCAACAGGTTCGGGTTTTGGTACTGCAGGCGGTTTCTTGTGGCAACTTGCTTCAATTTTTGCGCCAAGCCAATTCTTGTCAACTTACGGTGGTTCGACTGCATATAATATCCCCGGTACTTCATATTGGTCACCATTTACCGGTTCTACAAGTTCTCTGCAAGGCTCGACCAGTGCATTCGGTATAAGCGGACTCGGCACATATTCAGGTTTCCCCTCAGGGGCTGCTTCTGTCCTTATGGGGCTCGGTTCTATAACAGGCGGTGCAAGTTCTTTAGCAACGGGTTATTCAACCTCTTATGTTCCAAATTATGTTTCATCAATATTTAATTCTGATTATGGTGTTCCGACGGGCGGTGCTTCAGGATTGTCCGGCACAATGACAGGTGCTGCAATGAGTGCGGCAGGTGTTGCGGGGGTAAATGCCGCATCTTATGCGGTTGGAACAACGGCAGGTTTTGGGATAGGCCAAAACGTTTTGATGCCTCTTGCAGGAGTTGTTTCAGGTTTTGGCGGAGTGCTTCGCACCCTCGCTCCATATATGGGGGAATATGGTCTTGGTGCGGTTGTTGCGGGTAATTTATTGCAAGGTACGGGTTCTGCTGCAACAAGTGCTTATCAAAGCGTGACGGGGCAGGTTTTAGCAAATGCGGATACAATTTTGCAAGATAAAGTAAGAAACATTGAAACTGTTTGCAAAATGCTTGATACTCAAGCCGATATTGTTCGAAAATCGCTTAAAAACGGCATTGAAAGCGACTCAAAACTTGTTGATGAAATTCAATAATTTTTTAATTGACCAACGTTTGATTTAACGATAAGATTGAATTATGAAATCTGAAAGTTTTATCAACAACGATTTTTTTAGGTCTCGTGAATTTGACGAATTGCTTGAAAGTGCATATAGCAAGCAAATTTCAGATGCAAAATTAAAAATAGATGAATTTTATCTTTCACAAAATCCAACAAGAAACATAAAAACCGAAGAATATAAAAATTTTAAACAAGCTTAATTTGTTTGAAATTCAAAAAAAGTTTAAATTAATGCAAGAATTAAACCAAAGATACAGAATTAAAGTTACGAAGCTAAACGAACTTAAATATATTTCACATTTGGATTGGCAGAGCCTTATTATGAAAACATTTAGAAGAATGGGGCTGGCACTTGTAATGTCACAGGGTTTTAACCCAAGTCCGAGAATTGCTTTTTCACCTGCTTTGCCTATATTTATTGAAAGCGAATGTGAATTTATTTATTTTGAAACAGTAGAAAAAATTCCTGAAAACTTTGCAGAACTGTTCAAGGAAAACATTTCAGACAACGTTCAACTTTTAGATTTAGTTCAGTTAAAAAGTGAAATCAAAAGACCGGAACCGTTGGATACACTTCTTTCTTGGGCAAAATATGAGGCAACAATAAACAAAGAACAATCCAATATTCCAAAAATTGAAGATTTAAGGTATAATATAGAAAAATGTTTATCCCAAGATGACTTGTTCATCACAAAGATAAATAAAAAAGGTATAAAAAAACAAGAAAATTACAGAAAATCGCTCTATTCAATGGAGCTAAAAAATGAAACAATTGAATTTATTTCAAAAACAGGTCAAGATAAGGAAATTCCTGCACTCCGCGCAGACGATTTATTAAAAGCTGTTTTTGGCGAAGAAGTTGTTTTTAATGTAAAAAGAGTGAAATTTTTTGATAAGAATTTTTCTGAAATGTAATTTTCGAATTTTACAAAAAGAGAAGATTTAAAGGAAAACAAGATGGGTAAGAAAATTGTAATAGCAGAAAAAGATAACATCGGTGCAGTTATTGAAAACGGCAAAGTAACAGAATTTTTTGTCCACAAAGGAGACGTTTTATTAGGCGATGTTTATTTGTCAAAAGTTGATAACATATTGCCTTCAATCGAAGCGGCATTTGTTGATGTCGGACTTGATAAAATGGGCTTTATCCACACAGACGATATTATGGGCAAAGGCACTTTGAAGGAAAAAGTTAAACCAAAACAAAAGCTTATCGTTCAAGTAATCAAAGAACCTGTTGGACACAAGGGCCCAAGAATGACAACTGCACTCAGCCTTCCTGGTCGTTTTTTAGTTTTGCTTCCTGACGAAAAAGGCATTAATGTTTCAAGAAAAATCACATCTCAAAAAGAAAGAGCAAGATTAAAATCAATTGTAAGCTTGCTCAAACCCGTTGGCGTGGGAATTATTGTAAGAACAGAAGCAGAAGGACAATCAGAAGCTGAAATTCAAGAAGACATTGAAATGTTGCTTGAAAAATGGAATTCAATCGTAAATGCTGCAGACACTGCAAATCCGCCATCTTTACTGTATCGTGACCAAGACTTATTATACAGAACCATAAGAGAAGCATGTGACAATGATGTTGAAGAAATCTTAGTTGATACTCCGTTTGCGCTTCATAGAGCCACTCAGCTTTTAAGCCATTGGAATATGCAAGACAAAATTAAAATCACTCTTCATAAAGACACAGAACCGCTTTTGGTGCAAACAGGAATTATAAAAGAAATTCAAAATGCATTAAACATTAAAGTTAATTTACCGCTTGGTGGATACTTATTTATCCAACAAACGGAAGCACTTACTGTGGTTGATGTAAACAGCGGTAAATTTGTTTCTTCTTCTTCTCAAGCTGAAACAATTTTAAAAACAAATTTAGAGGCGGCAGATGAAATTGCTCGCCAATTGAAATTAAGAAACATTGGCGGGATGATAATAGTTGACTTTATCGATATGACTTCAAGAGTCGATAAATTAAGAGTTTTAGAGCATTTTGAGCTTGCTCTTGCAAATGATAAAGCAAAACCGCAAATCGGTCAACTTTCAGACCTTGGACTTGTTGAGCTTACAAGACATAGACAAGGTCAAAGCCTTGCGGAAGTATTTACCAAAAAATGCGATAAATGTAACGGCACAGGCTATATTATAGAAGACTTAAAAGTTGCAAATTCAACCGCTCAAGGTGAATTGAAAGCAAAAATGAACAAAATCAAAGGTCCTTTCAATCAAAATCAAAATAATAAAAAATTCAACAAATTTAACAAAAATAAGCAAGAAAACAGACCTCAAAATGTTCAAAATAATGAACAACAACTTCAAGAAACAGTAGTTCAAGAAACAGCACAAGAATTTGTTGAAAAAGTGGAAGCTACACCAATTGAAACACCTGTTATTGAAGTTAAAATAGAAGATAAGAAAGAAAATACAAAACGCAAATCGGCAAAAAAAGCAAAATCTAAAAAGCAAGAACAACCAATAGAAGAAAAAACATCTTCTGAAGTTGAAACACAGACAGTTGAAGAAAAGCTTGTCGAAGTAGTCACTTCTGTGCCTGAAGAAAAACCGGCAGAAACAAAAAAGAAAACAAGAAAAATTAAAACAAAGACTACGGAAAGCATTGATATTACAGACGATATAAAAGACATTGTTGAAGATATTAAAAAACCAACAGAAGAAAAAACAGAAAAACAAGAAAAAGCAGAAAAATTTCCCAAAAAGAAACAAAGAGCAAAAGGAAGAAAATCTGCTAAAATGAAAAAAGAGGAAGAAACAGCAAATGCTTAAGAAAAATAATCTTTCAAAAGTAATTTTCGGGCTAATATTAACCGCTGCTTTTGCAACAAATGTGGCATACGCTGAACCGCGAGCAATCCAAAACAATAAAAACGCTCAACTTGAAGTTATTTCAAGTCAAACAGAAGGAATTGAAAAATTAAACGAAACAGCGGAAATTCAAGCGCAGGCAACAGATAATCCAATTGGTGAAATGGATAGTGTGTCATTTACTACAACACCAAGAACAAATATAATCGGTGAAAACACGGTAAAATCGCCTTATGTGCAAAATAATCTTGATGTTCAAGTTGTTCCAAAAATGAATAAAGAATTTTTCAATGTGGCCTTAATGTTTTGTAAAGTTATGATTGCCGTCATGATTTCTTCATTTATCATTTGGGGATTACTTTTGATTGTCAAAAAGTTTTTTGGTGAAAATATTGAAGAACAAGTGCCAAAATGGGGTGATGAACCGGACCTTAGAACTCCAAAAAATGATTCAATCGCGCTTAAGAATTTTCTTAATCAGACAAAAAATCATTAGGATTAGGCTTTCCTTTAAGCTTCAATAAAACTTTCACAATTTTTGTCATTTGGCATACAAAAGAATAACCGCCTTGCCCAATTGAGCAATTTCTACATTCTCCACCAAGGCAATAGCATTCATAAGCTTGCTGTGTCCAATTTTGAACTATTGATTCTGATATTTCCCCGTTAGTTTGAGGCAGGAAAAGTTCCACGCCATTTGCCTTATATGCTCGCTTGTTTTCTTCGAAGTCGATTATATTTTCGTATTCTTCGGAGTTCCTGCAATAGTTAAAAGCACACATGACTAAAACCTCGAGTTTGTACCCTACTTAAAGTTTAGCCTATTTGTTTTCCGTTCGCTATTAATCTAAGGATTTATTTTAGTTACAACTTGGTTTCTGCCATTTTCTTTAGCGATGTACAAGCATTTGTCAGAATATTCGATTAATTCTTGAGGCGCTTTGCCATCAGCTTCAGAGCTTGCAACGCCAACACTAATTGTTACATGTACAACTTCGCCGTTAACAAGAATGAATTCTCTTTCTCTTACTGCTTGGCAGATTTTTTCAGCTGTTATAACTGCTTCATTTTTATTTGTGTTTGTTAAGATAACGGCCATTTCTTCTCCACCATATCGGCAAGGTATATCCGTTGAGCGAACATTTTTCTTTATTGTTTTCGCAACTTGTTTTAAAACTGCGTCACCACTTTGGTGTCCGTATGTGTCATTGAACTTTTTAAAGAAATCAATATCAATCATAATAATCGAGAAATTAGAACCATATCTTGCATTAAGGTCAAAATTTTCAATCATTTTTTCTTGGAAAAATCTATGGTTGTAGAGTTCTGTAAGTGCGTCTGTAACCGCCAGTTTATAGGTTTCTTCGTAATCTTTTGATTTGAGCAAATATTTAACAATATAACACAATACATAAGTTATAATTCCAAATGTCAGAGGAATGATAATTCCAATCCAAAGATTAAAATGCTCCATTGCAAGAGTGCTCACCACAAGGTGCAGAATGAATACTCCTGCGCATTCAATGTTTGCAAATAATAAAGAATTATTTTTGAAAATAATTGCAAGAACGAGAGCAGATACAATTAATGAAACAATTAAATCAAAGGTAACGCTTGTTTTTTTGATTAAATTATTATCTAAAATGTTATTTAAAAATGTTGTGTGAATTTCAACGCCAGGGTAATGAATACTTAAGGGAGTTGTTTTGATATCAGACATTGCAACAACCGTTGCGCCAACATAGATAATTTTGTTTTTAAAGTTTTCTTCAATAAATTTAGTATTATTTTCTTTGATTGCTTTATCTAATTCGTAAAGCGAAATATGTTTAAAGCTTTTTTGAGGACCATACCAATTCAAAATAGTTCTGCCTGATGTTTCAAGCGGAATTTTATGTTTTTTATCTAAGATGATTTCATTGTTTTTGATTTCAAAGTTTTTGTCTTTAATTCCTAAATATTTGATTGCACCAAGAAGTGCCAAGTGGTTATAAAAATCGTTTTTATAAACAACATAAGGCGGAATTTTTCTTATTGTACCGTCATTATCACGTACAACATTTACAACCCCTAAATTTGAATTAACGTCTTGAATTTCTCTGATTATGCCTCTTGAATTAGTAAAATTAAGCAAATCAGATTTTTTAATTAAATCATTGTTTGTAAGTGTTGTTTTGATTCCATTGTGATAAATCGCGCCAAGCCTTATTTCTTCAGGGTGATTATCAAAGTCAATTGAAAGCACCACATTGTCATTTTTGTTTACAGTGTCAATGAATTTCATATCATCTGGATTATTTTCACCAAATTTGCTTATAAACAGCATATCGAAAATAATGAGATTAGCACCATGCGCGTTTAATTTTTCAATAATATTTGACCAATGACCTCTGCTTATTGGCCAAGAGCCATATTCATTTAAAATATATTCATAACTTACTTCATCAATAGCAAGAATAACAATATCTTTATTTGCTTCTTTTTTCTGGGAAATAACATTTTGTCTAATGTCAAAAGTGTTATTTTCAGCATTTTCTATAAATTTTTTAAAACTTTCATTAAAAGAAAGTGAAAAAATAACAAAAATTGCAGTAAAAATGATTGCGATATAAGAAAAATATTTCAAAATATTTTTATAATTTTTCGTAAGCTTCGATAATTTCATAAACAGGATTCGTCCAAACTTTAGTATTAGATTGCAAATTAACATTGTATTTTTTAAGCAAATTCAATAATTTGTTATCGGAATTTCCGAAACCGTCACAATATTTTTGCAAAAAGCCGAGTAAACATTTTTCATTTTGGTTTAAATTCATAACAGTTATTCTCTAATATTTTTCATGTCGCTTCATCAATCCTAGGATTAATTTAAAGATTTAATACTCTCGTTAAAATAGGGGATTTTGGGTGCGAGTTTCTACACCATTTGATAGAGAAAACTAATTTCCGAAGAAAATAGTGTAATCTCTTGAATTGTTTTCGAAATTATCATAAACAATTTGTTTATTCTTTAATTCGGGGATATGTCTTTTATAATTTTTTATAATACTTGAAGATAATTTTAAATTATTTACCGTTATTTGTTCGCTTGCAAGCTTATCTTTTTCGAATAATTTAACAATCGCACCCATTTCTTCAAGCTGTGTTTTGGCACTCATTGCTTCTGTTTCATGCGGGGCGGTGTATGCTATATAAACTTCAATCGGATCTTCAGGAGTTGCTTTTCCTTCTCTGTATATAAAACTGTTAATTAATGCTTGAGTCTTATCATAATCAACAATCCAATAACTTATGATTCCTGTTTCGGAAGGTTCACCCGGTAATGTTGCCGCTTGAATATCTGAACTATCTAAACTTTTTGCAAAAAGAGCGTATTGAGATAATTCGTAAAAAGACATATCGGTTTTTATGCTTTTTGATGCGATTTTAATTGCGTCAGGAAGTTTTACAAGCACGGAAGGTTGCTTAAGTGCATTTGACAGTGCATGATAGAAGTTTTGTTGTCTTTTAATTCTTCCTATATCACCCAAGGCATCTTTCCTGAAACGAACATAACCTTCGACTTGTTTGCCGGTTAATGTTTGCAAGCCTTTGTCAAGGTCTACGTGTAATTTGCCTGAATAATCGTGGTAGTGCATATTTTTTTCGACATCAATTTCAAGCCCGCCGATTGCATCAATAAAATCAATTAATGCTTTATTCGATACAACTAAGTAATGGTTAATTTTTATGCCAAAACTTTCTTCAATGGTTCGGATACTGCATCTGATGCCACCATAAGCAAAAGCGTGGTTGATTTTATCAGGCTCATCTTTCCCTGCGATATAAACTTTTGAATCTCTCGGAATTGATAAAATATTCACATCTTTTGTTGCAGGTTCAATGCTTACAACAAGAATAGTGTCTGACCTGTTTCTTTTGAAAAGCTCTTTAGAATCATGGTTTACGTCAACCCCCATAATTAAAATATTTTGTCTTTTTTGTGAAAAAGGAAGTTGAAGTTCAAGTTTTGGTGCTTTTTGCCCCATTGCAATGAGATATAAATCTCTAAAGAAATCTCTTCCGTAAATTGCGCCGGCGATTATTAAAATAACTAAAAATGTAGCACAAAAGGACTTGGAGAAAGAACTGATTTCGTTGTTTTTTCTTCGGTAATATCTGGCTCTTTGTCTTGGTCTGTCCTCTAATCTAACCATTATTCTTCCTTTTGAAATTGCACATTTTAATTAAATGTAGCATAATGATAATTGTACTTGAAAAATAAAAAAATGGGTTATATCAATACTATATTAAAATCGCGTATATTCAAATCATACATAAGTTTGATTATTTTCTCTTTTTTCTTGATTTTACCTGCATTTGCTCAAGAAGAGGTATTTGACGAACAAAAAATCGCTGAAACCGTTGAATTTTTTAGAGCAAGCTATAATCTTGGAAAATATGATGAAGCCCAAAAAATAATAGGGCAAATTGATGAAAAAAATTATGACTCTGAAACCTTGCTTCTTTTGGGAAATATTTATGATACAAAAAATGATACTAAAAACGCCATAAACTACTATAAAAAAGCAATTTCAGCGGATGAAAAAAATTACAAAGCATACTATAATCTCGCCCTCGTTTATTCAAAAATCAAAAAATATGAATTATCGGTTGAAAATTACAGACAAGCATTAAAAATTAAAAGAGATTTTGCACAAGGGTATTACAACCTAGGTTGTGTTTATTTGGAATTACAAGATTACAAAAAAGCTAAAAAAAGTTTTATAAATGCAACAATTTTTAATCCGAATGAAAGAAAATATTTTTATAATCTTGCCTACGCATACAAAAAATTGAATAAAGAAAAAACCGCACAAAAAATACTAAAACAACTTTAATTATTTTGGATGAAAATATCGTTAAGAAAGTCTAACTTTCTTGCATTTTTATCTTAAGGTAAGATAATATTAATTAGATTTGTTATATACACTCGAGCAGAATAAGGAGCGAAAATGGAAGTTGAAAAAAATTTCAAAACAGCTTTTGCGGGTGGGTTTGGAGTTGTTGATTCGATATTAGAAAAATACGAATACAAGAAAGCAAACTTAATTGCGATTCTTCAAGCTATTCAAGGTGAATACAATTACCTTCCCGAAGAAGTTATTATTTATCTAGGCACAAAAATGCCGTTATCTCCGGCAACAATTTACGGTGTTGCAACATTTTATTCACAATTTTCTTTAGATCCAAAAGGAAAATATGTAATTAAAATTTGTGACGGAACAGCTTGCCACGTAAGAGGTTCAATGCCGGTACTTAACGCAATTAAAGGCAAATTGAATCTTAAAGAAGGTCAATTCACTAGCGATGACGGTCTTTTCACTGTTGAAACAGTTAGTTGTTTAGGTGCTTGCGGTCTTGCTCCTGTTATTGTTATAAATGAAAAAGTTTATCCAAAAATGACATCAGATGCTGTTAAAACAATTATTGATACACTTTTAAGCGAGGAGAGGAAATAAGATGATACAAGATATTACACCAATCCAAAAAGCAGCTATCGAAAAAGTTAATGCACAAGGCTTAAGAGTTTTAATCTGTGCAGGTACAGGTTGTGTTGCTAACGGTTCTTTGGAAATCGTTAAAAAATTTGAAGAATATGGCTTAACTGTTAATCCGCTCGGCGAAAAAGATAAAATGACAGCTGTCCCAACAGGTTGTCATGGTTTCTGTGAACAAGGGGTTCTTGTTGTAATCCCTGATTTACATGTAACTTATGTAAGAGTTAAATTAGCAGATGTTGACGAAATCGTGAACGAACACATTATCGGCGGGAAACCTGTTGAAAGACTTTTATATGTTGACCCTGCAACAGGCGAACATGTTCAAAAAAATGAAAACATCAAATTCTATAAAGAACAAACTCGTGTTTCTCTTGCAAACTGCGGTCACTTAAACCCAGAAGTTATCGAAGAAACAATCGCGATGAATGGTTATGAAGCACTTCACAGAGTGCTTGAAGCAAACGACCCGCAAGCAGTTGTTGACACAGTTTTAAAATCAGGCTTAAGAGGACGCGGTGGCGGCGGTTTCCCAACAGGAAGCAAATGGCAATTTACTAAAAATGCAGTTTCACCAACAGGCAAAAAATATGTTGTTTGTAACGGTGACGAAGGTGACCCTGGTGCGTTTATGGACCGTTCAATTATGGAAGGTGATCCACATAAACTTCTTGAAGGTATGGCAATCGCTGGTTTTGCAATTGGTGCAGATGAAGCATATATTTATGTCAGAGCTGAATATCCAATGGCAATTAAGAGATTAAGAATTGCTATCGCTCAAGCAGAAGAAATGCACTTCTTGGGCGAAAACATTATGAATACCGGTTTCAATTTTACAATTCACATTAAAGAAGGTGCCGGCGCATTTGTTTGTGGTGAAGAAACTGCCCTTATTGCTTCAATTGAAGGCGAACGCGGTATGCCTCGTCCAAAACCACCATTCCCAGCAAACAAAGGTTTGTTCGGAATGCCTACTTTGATTAACAACGTAGAAACTCTTGCAAACATTCCGCCAATCATTTTAAAAGGTGCTGATTGGTTTGCAAATCTTGGTTCTGAAAAATCAAAAGGAACAAAAACTTTTGCCGTTACAGGTGAAATCAATAACACAGGCCTTATTGAAATCCCAATGGGTACTACACTTCGTGAAATTATTTACGAAATCGGTGGTGGTATCAGAAACGGTAAAAAATTCAAAGCTGTTCAAATTGGTGGCCCATCAGGCGGTTGTTTAACTGAAGAACACTTAGATTTACCTATGGATTATGATTCATTAACAGCGGCAGGCGCTATGGTTGGCTCAGGTGGTCTTGTTGTTATGAACGAAGACACTTGTATTGTTGAAGTTGCAAGATTTTTCATGAACTTTACACAAAACGAATCTTGCGGTAAATGTACTCCTTGCCGTGAAGGTACAAAAAATATGCTAAAAATCTTGACCAAAATTACAAAAGGTCAAGCAACTCTTGAAGACTTAGATTTGCTTGAAGAGCTTGCATATGCGGTTAAAGATGGTTCACTCTGCGGTCTTGGTAAAACTGCTCCAAACCCAGTATTATCAACTCTAAAATATTTTAGAGATGAATATATTGAGCACATCGTTAACAAAAGATGTCCTGCAGGAGTATGTACTGCGCTTAAAACGATTGAGATTGACGAAGAATTATGTAAGGGTTGTTCAAAATGCTCTAGAACTTGTCCAGTTGGTGCAATTTCTGGCGAAATTAAAAATCCTTTCAAAATCGACCAAGAAAAATGTATTAAGTGTGGCGCATGTGTTTCATCTTGCCCATTTAAAGCAATCAAAGTGAAATAGTAAAGGAAATTAGAAATGGCAAAAACATTATTTATAAACGGAAAAGAAGTTCAGTTCGAAAATGAACCAAATCTTCTTGAGGTTATTCGTAAAAATGGGTTTAATGTTCCAACATTTTGCTATCGCCCTGACTTAACTCAATTCGGTGCATGCAGAATGTGTGTTGTTGAAGTTGTTTATCCAAACGGCAGAACAATAGTTAACTCTTCTTGCACAATGCCTCCTGAAGAAGGTATTAATGTAAAAACAAACACAGACAGAGTTCGCAAAATCAGAAAAACAGTTCTTGAATTGTTGCTTGCAAATCACGATAGAGAATGCACAACTTGTGACAAATCAGGTAACTGCGAACTTCAAAAATATTCTGAAGAATATGGTGTTAGAAATATTAGATATGCAAAAAAAGACCCTGAAAATTATGCACCTATCGACCATTCTAATCCATCAATTGTTCGTGACCCAAATAAATGTATCCTTTGCGGTGCGTGCGTTCGTGCTTGCCAAGAATACCAAGGTCACGCAGTTTTAGGCTTTGCAAATAGAGGCTCAAAAACAACAGTTGGGCCGGTTGCAGGTAAAGCTTTGGCTGATGTTGATTGCGTTTATTGCGGTCAATGTAAAGCAGTTTGCCCAACAGGCGCATTAACATTAGTAAATGAAGTTGATAAAGTTTGGAATGAAATTAACAATCCAAACAAAAAAGTGGTTGTTCAAGTTGCTCCTGCAGTGCGTGTTGCACTCGGCGAAATGTTTGATATGCCGGCTGGCGAAAATGTAATTGGCAAAATCTACTCAGCAATGAGAAAAATTGGTTTTGACCTTGTTTTCGATACAAACTTTGCAGCTGACTTAACAATTATGGAGGAAGCAACAGAATTTATTGAAAGAGTAACAAAAGGTGAAAATTTACCATTATTCACTTCTTGCTGCCAAGCTTGGGTTAGATATGTTGAAACTCAACACCCAGAAATGATCAACCATCTTTCTTCTTGCAAATCTCCACAATCGATGTTGTCATCGCTTGCGAAGTACATTCTTCCAAAAACAAAAGAAGGCTATACAAAAGAAAATACAGTTGTTGTTTCAATTATGCCTTGTACTGCGAAAAAAGCTGAAATTAAACGTAAACAATTAACAGACAATGGTCAATTTGACACAGATTATGTATTAACAACTCAAGAATTTGCCCAAATGATTAAATCAGCTGGTATCGACTTGAAAACAATCGAAGCTGAAGAAGCTGATTCACCATTTGGCGAATACACAGGTGCTGCAACAATCTTCGGTGCATCAGGCGGTGTTGCTGAAGCTGCTGCAAGAACTGCTTACTACTTAATTACAGGCGAAGAAATCGCAAGCGATGACATCGTTGAATTAAGAGGCGTTGATAAACACGCTTACAACAAAGACGTTGTTCTTGATATTAAAGGCACAAAAGTTAAAGTTAAAGTTGTTTCAACTCTTGTTGAAGCTGAAAAAGCAATTCAAGAAATCAAAGCTGGAACTGCTGATTTCCAACTTCTTGAAGTTATGGCATGCCCTGGCGGTTGTGTAAATGGCGGCGGTCAACCAACAAGCTGTAACACTCCTGAACTTCGTGTGAAAAGAGCTGAAGGACTTTATAACGAAGATAAATGTGACACTGAATTTAGAAAATCTCACAAAAACAAAGATATTATTAAATTGTATGATGAATATTTAGAAAAACCAAATTCACACTTGGCACATGAACTTCTTCACACAACTTATGCTGATGAATTTAAAGGAAGCTATAAAGACCTATAATAAGTCTAAAACATAAAGAAAACGAGGGTGTAAGCCCTCGTTTTTTATTTGAAAAATTTAAAATCTATATTAGTTATTCAAACTATGAATTGGTGCAGGAACTCTTCCGCTTCGCTCAATAAACACATCAGAATTTAAATTATGTACAGGCATAATTGGGCATTCGCCGAGCAAACCGCCAAACACTGCAAGGTCGCCGACTTTTTTGTTCGGTACAGGAATAATTCTAACAGCAGTTGTCTTTTTGTTTATCATACCAATTGCCATCTCATCTGCAATAATCGCAGAGATTGTTTTAGCCGAAGTATCTCCAGGAATTGCAATCATATCAAGCCCAACAGAACAAACGCTTGTCATTGCTTCAAGTTTATCAATAGTGAGCGCACCTGATTTTGCAGCTTGAATCATTTGATTGTCTTCAGACACTGGGATAAATGCGCCAGATAAGCCACCAACATAACTAGACGCCATTACACCACCTTTTTTAACTGCGTCATTTAACATTGCAAGTGCGCAGGTTGTGCCGTGCGCTCCTGCTTGCTCCAGTCCCATTGCTTGGAAAATCTCTGCAACACTATCTCCAACTTCAGGTGTTGGCGCAAGTGAAAGGTCAATAACGCCAAATGGGATATCAAGCCTTTTTGCAAGTTCTCTGCCTATTAATTCGCCAGTTGTTGTAATTTTAAAAGCAGTTTTTTTAATTATATTTGCAACTTCACCAAGGTCCGCGGTTTTCGGCAAATCTTTAATTGCAGCGCAAACAACCCCTGGACCAGAAACACCAATGTTTAGCGCACATTCAGGCTCATTTACCCCGCAATAAGCTCCTGCCATAAATGGGTTATCAGTTACAGAATTACAAAAACATACAAGCTTTGCTGCACCCAATCCGTCAGCATCTGCTGTTAAATTTGCAGCTTCTTTTATAATTTCGCCCATTTTGAGCACACCAAGCATATTAATTCCTGCTTTTGATGTTGCAAGGTTAACTGATGAACACACTCTTTTAGTTGTTGCGAGTGCTTCCGGAATGCATTCCAAAAATGCTCTATCGCCAACAGTACAGCCTTTTTCAACGAGTGCTGAAAATCCGCCGATAAAATCAACGTTTACTTCTTGGGCAACTCTATCTAAAGTTTGTGCTAGGTAAATGTAATTTTTTTCACTGCAACTTTCGCCAACAAGAGAAATTGGAGTGGCTGCAATTCTTTTGTTTACAATTGGAATTGAAAATTCATCTTCAAGCTCATCAGCGAATTTTGATAAATTTTTAGAATAACTCAAAATTTTGTTGTAGATTTTATCTGCGCAAACTTTATAATCAGGATCTGCACAATCTCTTAAACTTAAAGAAAGTGTCACTGTTCTGATATCAAGATGGTGAGTTTTAATCATCTCGATAGTTTCAATTATATTTTTAGTATTAAAAATTGCCATTTTATATCCTTAAATTGTGTGCATTTTGTCAAAAATTTCTTTTCTTTGAACCCAAATTTCCATTTCAAGTGAACTTGCCGCTTCACTTAAAATTTCTTTGATTTCTTTAAAAGATTTTTTGCTTTTTGAAATGTCGCACAACATCATCATAATAAAATGACCTTGCATAATTGATTGTCTTATATCTTCAATATTTGCTTCGCAATCGGCTAAAACTTGTGTAATTTTAGCAACAATACCGATTTTGTCTGCACCTGTAATGGTGATAATAATTTTTTGAGCTTCTTTTTCCATTATTTCACATCGCCTTTAATTACAATTAAATTATTCATTATTTTCATTGCAACGGTTGGAAGAATAACGTCGTTCAAACCGCCTGAAATGCTTAAAATTTTTCCTGCTTTGAGTACAACTTCTTCGCCTTTATAAGTGAAAGTGTAGTCTGTGTCCCTATCTGAGCGAATTGTAATTTTATCCATTATTTATCCTTTCATTATTTCAATACCGCTTGATGTGCCAAGCCTTGTTGCTCCTGCTTCAATTAAAGCAATCGCTTGAGTGTATGTTTTTATGCCCCCTGAAGCTTTGACGCCCATATTGTATGATTTTACTGTTTCATACATAATTTTGACAGCTTCTACTGTTGCACCGGCACCGCCTTTTACAAAACCTGTTGATGTTTTGACAAAATTAGCGCCAGCATTTGCTGAGATTTCAGATGCGATTTTAATTTCATCTTTTTCGAGCAAATCTGTTTCAAGAATAACTTTTAAATTATTTTTTCCGCAAACTTCTTTCGTTTTTTTAATTTCCAATTCAACTTGTGCGTAATTTTTGTTTTTAAGTTCTGAAATGTTCACAACAGTGTCTATCTCTTGCGCACCATCAGCAAGAGCTAGTTCAGTTTGGGCTAAAATTACAGGCAAAGTGTTAGATGCTAAAGGAAAATTCACAACAGTTACAAGTGTTGGTTTAAATTCCCCTTGTTCTATAATATTTTTTGCAAATTTTATGTAAGACGGATTTATGCAAATTCCGAAAAATTTGTTATTTTGTGCTTCTTTAATTAAATTTTCAATTTTTTCATTTGTTGCATTTGGTGCAAGCAAAGTGTGCTCTATATATTCGTTAATTTTCATAAGTGAAATTATAGCAAATATTTTTAAAAAAGGCGATGATTTTTATACTTATATTTATTTGAACATAAGTTATTTTTGTGCTATTTTTTGTGTCGTAGGAAAGGTGAATAAAATGGAAGCCAAAATAATTGAAATTAAAAACAAAGCACTAAGTGAATTAGAAAATATTAATAACTTGAAAGAGCTTGAAGAGTTTAAAAACACTTATCTTTCTCGTTCTTCAGAGCTTACAAACCTTAAAAAAGGAATGAAAGACGTATCTCCTGAAGATAGACCAAAAATCGGCTCTTTGTTAAATGAAGTTTCTCGTGAACTTGAAAATTTGGCTTTCCAAAAATATGAATTATTTTACGCAAAAGAATTAAATGAAAAATTAAATGCTGAAATAATTGACGTAACACTCCCTTCAACATTTATCCCAAGAGGCAAAGTTCATCCTCTAACCCAAACAGTAAACGAAATTGTTGAAATTTTTGAACACTTGGGCTTTTCAATTACAGAAGCAAAAAATTCACCTGAAGTTGAGGTTGAAAAATATAACTTTGATTTGTTAAACTTCCCGCCAGAGCACCCTGCAAAAGATATGCAAGATACATTCTACACAGAAGTAGGCAAAAACGTTGTGCTTAGAAGCCAAACATCTAATGCTCAAGTGCGCACAATGGAGCATACAAATCCGCCAATTAAAGTTATTTCTCCGGGCAGAGTTTATCGCTCTGAAAACGTAAGCGCAAGAAAAAATGATTTATTCCACCAAATTGAAGGTTTATATGTTGATAAAGGTGTTAAATTCTCGCACTTAAAAGGTGTTTTAAACGAATTTATCAGATTATATTTTGGTGCAAGCCGTCCAATCAGATTTAGAAGCAGTTATTTCCCATTCACTGAACCATCGGTTGAAATTGACGTGCAATGCATTATGTGTGGCGGTAAAGGTTGCCCAACTTGCTCTGGCACTGGCTGGTTAGAGGTTTTGGGCGCAGGCATGGTTGACCCTAATGTCCTAAAAGGCGTTGATATTGACCCTGATGTATATTCAGGCTTTGCATTTGGTATGGGTGTAGAACGCCTTACAATGCTTAAATATGCAATTGATGACATCAGATTATTCTTCAACAACGACGTAAGATTTTTAAAACAATTCTAATTTAAAAAAGAAAGCAGGTAGTAAGCCGAGTTCTGTTTTAAATAATCATCTGTCTGGGATATAGCTTGCGCTATAACACTAGCGTTTTGTCGTGCACTCTTATATAAGACGAGCGAGCAACTCTTTTGCACATTTAAACTTGCATTCTTCCGGGGTTTACCTAGCCTAATCCCTCTCGAGATTAGCTGGTGAGCTCTTACCTCACCGTTGCACTATGACTGTGTATTATAGTTCCGCCTGTGCAATCGAAGATTGCTTCGCTTCTTTCGCTTAACGCTTCAGTCGCAACGGCGGTTGGCTACGGTTCCATGCTTCGCGCTTGCTCATCGCAACCGCTCCGGCATTTCACACAGCTACCTTCTTTTCTGTGGCACTTTCCTCACGTTCACACGCACTTGACTTTCTCAAGCGGACTGCTCTTGAATGCTCGGACTTTCCTCACGATTTCTCGCGCGATTATTCGCCTGCTTTCTTGAGAATTATTATACCCTAAAAACATTATTTTTTGTTGTCTTGATTTAGTTTATTCCAAAATATTCCGAAAAAATTAGCATAACACTTTATTGTCATCGCTATTAGGTAATCGTATCAAAAAGCCAGAAAGACACTAATAGCACGCCAAATGACAATTAAGGTTAACTCAGAAAACTTAATATTTTTGAATAACCTGAACTC